>SCTQ01000189.1 GCA_004322345.1 Aquabacterium sp.
GCTGTTGTACTCAAGGTCCAGGCTCTGCAACACGGCACCGCCGGCCGTCTTCAGCCGCACGCCCTTGAGCAGCAGGTTCTCGTTCGTGCCGCTGGTGTAGTACAGCAGCTCGGTAACCTGGTTGTCCGCGTCGGTAACCGTCGTCTTGCCGTTGACGGTGTCGTAGGTGTAGGTGCTCACCCGGCTGATGTCGGAGCCGCGCTTGTCCGTCACCGTCTTGATGCGGCCATCGGCGTAGTAGGTGAACGTCAGCCTGCTCCTGTCGTCCTGATAGATCGAAGCCAGTTGCAGCGAAGTGGCGGTCGTGTACTCGTAGGTCGTCGTGTACTTGACGCTGTCGCCGGCGTCGTCGGGCGTCAAGTCCACCGCCACGGTGTAGAGCCGGCCCGCCGTGTCGTAGGTGTAGGTCACCAGAGGGTTGGCCGTGGTGCTCAGCTTGCGCACGCGCTCCACCCTGCTGGTACCAGCGACGTAGTCGAAGTAGAGATATTCGCCGTTGCCGCTCTTGACACTCGCCAGCCGGTTGCTGGTGTCATAGGCCAGCTCAAGGCGGACCGTGGTTCCGTCGATGTCCGAGACCGTGGCCAGGCGGAACTCGCCCGTCGAGCCGATCTGCTCGTAGACCTCCTTCACCTGCGTGCTGCCATCCGTCCAGGTCCACTTGCCCGTGGAGGAAGACCAGCTCAAGGTGTCGTAAGTATCCGGCCCGGCCTTGCTCACGTAGACCGCGCCGTTTTGGGCGTACTCACGCACCAGCCCGTCGTCGTCAACGCGATAGAGCTTGCCGCCACTCGTGTAGACACGCCGGTTGAAACCGAAGCGCCACTGGTCGCCGTTGTCGTAATCGTTGTTGGCCAGGCTGTTGTAAGTGCGCACGAGGCCCGCATCAGGTCCTACGCCAACCAGCCATTCGTCACGCTGCTGCACGACAAGGTTGCCGGTGCTCGCATTGACATATACCTTCCCGCCATTGCGGCCCCAACTGGCATCGCCCACCTGCCCATTGGCCCCAAGGCCCAGCGAGGTGTTCAGCAGCCCCAGCCCTTCGCCTGCAACGATCGCGGTCATCTCTTGTGCTCCAGATCCACTGTGTGTGTTCGGAGCCGCAGGCTTCCCCCGGCGCGACACGCGCCGGCCTGCCGTGATTCAGCAGCTCCCTTGCTGCTGTTATCCGGAGATCCGCAGATTGGTTTAGCGGCCGGCTGGCCGGCCCGCCCCCGCGATCACGGGGGCAGTCCGCCGCCGCTCAATGCCCCAGCACCGACAGCGCGGCCTGGATGTCGGCGCGCAGGGCGGGAGCGGCTTCCAGCTCGTGCCAGATCTCGTCGACCATGGCCTGGAAGCGGGGCGCGTGCAGCAGCAACTCGTCGCCGAAAGCCTGCAGCAGGGCCGCCTCCACGAGCACCCGCAGCACGCGGCTGCGGAAGTTTTCCGCCTGGGGATCGAGCGCCTGGATGCGGCGGGACACGACCTCGTGCAAGGAGGTATCGCCGGAACCCCGTGCCGGCAACCGGCTGCCGGCACCTTTGGACGTGCGAGAAGACAGCCCACCGGAGCGCTGCTGGACTCGCTCGGCCAGGGCTTGGCGGATCATCGACGCGATCGCGCCGACGGCCCCCGCCCCATCGACCGGATTGGTCATTGGGCCCCGGGCCCGCGGCTGTAGGCCGACATCATGAAGCCGGCCTCGGCGGCCTTGTCGCCCCCGTCGCCGGCCGGCAGCGCATCCAGGATCTTCTGCATGTCCGCATTCAGCGCCAGGTTGGGCGCGGCGGATGCCGCGTTGAGCTCCATGCCCTGCAGCAGGCTCTCGCGGCAGGCGGTGAACTCGTCGCGCACGAGGTGGGCCAGCCCGGCCTCCAGGTGGAAGAAGGCCTGCTGGGGCCCCAGGTCCTTCAGCGGCGCCAGCACCTCGAGCGCGGCCTCGGGCCGGGCCTGGGTGAGCAGCAGCAGGCCGAGTTGGAAGCGTGCGGTGTGCAGGCCGGGATCCATCTCGACCGCACGCGCCATCTGCTCCTGGGCGCGGTCCATCAGCCCGATCTGGGCGTATTCGGCGCCCAGCAGGTAGAGCAGCCGCGCGTAGTCCGTGGACGAGGCCGCCGTGCCGGCGGGCAGGTCCAGCGCCTGTTTCAGGTAGCTGATCGCCGCGCCGTGGTCGTTGCGGCCCGCCGCCTCCAGCGCCAGGTGGAGCAATTCGGCCGTATCCAGGTTGGACATGGGGACCTCTTCAGAACTTCTAGATGGACAACGAGCTGTGCCGCTGCCGGGGATCATTCCCGGACACCGCGGCCTCCTGACTGGTTATCCACCAGGGAGGCGAACCGGTTTAGCGCTCGACGCCCCACGAATGAGTGCCGCGCGTGCGGACCCGGCAGGGCTCAGGTGATGTGGTCGGGGCGGCGGGATTCGAACTCGCGACCCTCTGCTCCCAAAGCAGATGCGCTACCAGGCTGCGCTACGCCCCGAAGGAGCGGGATTCTAAGGGCCGCATCCGGTCCGCCCGGCTGCAACGCGCAAAAAGTCTCCGCCTGGTCGGCTTTGCCGCCCGACCGCTTGAAAAAGACCGACCGGTCGTTTATTGTCCCCTCCATGCGCAAAGGCGAACTCACCCGTCAACAGGTCATCGACCACGCCCTCGTGATGGCATCCGAGCGCGGGCTGGAGGCCATCTCGCTGCGTGACGTCGCCGCCGAGAGCAAGCTGACCAAGAGCGCGCTCTACACGCACTTCGACTCCAAGGAGACCCTGCAGCTCGCCGTACTGCAGGAGGCGCGCGAGCGCTACACCACCGCCGTGGTGCGCCCCGCCCTCGCCGCGCCGCGCGGCGAGCCGCGGATGCGCGCCCTGTTCGCCAACGAGCTGTCGTGGATCGACGGCTACGCGCGGCAGCAGGGCTGCCCCTTCATGTCCTTCGCCCACGAGTTCGATGCCCGGCCCGGCCCGGTGCGCGATGAGGTGGCCAGTGCCCAGGTCGACATGCGCCGCCTGATCGAGCGGGTGCTCCAGGGCGGCATCGACGAGGGTCATTTCCGCTCTCCCACCAAGCTGGACACACCCCAGCAGTTTTCCTTCGAGTACACCGGCCTGTGCGGCGCCTATCAGCAGTCGCGGCACCTGTTGGAGTCCTCGCTCTCGCGCCAACACGCACAAGTGGCCTTCGAGGCCCTCCTGGCGCGCTGGCGGGTCGCCTGACCCGCGTTCTCTCCCTCCTCCTCAACCCCGGAGAACCACGATGAGCCAGATCGCCTCCTCTGCTTCGCCCAAAATAAGACCGATCGGTCGGTCTTCTGAATCGAGCATCCGCCAGTCGCTGGCCAGGCTCGGCCAGGCCGCCGCCTTCCTCTCCACCCGCGGCGGACTGAAGCTGCTGGGCCGCGTCGCCCCCGAGCGCGCCCACGAATGGGCCCGGCGCCTGTACTTCACGCCCCAGCGCACGCGGCCCGACGCCGAGCAGCACGCCTGGCTGCAACGCGCGCACCGGCTGGACACGCGCTTCGACGGCCACGCGCTGGCCGTCTACGTCTGGGGCGAAGGCCCGGTGGTCTTGCTCAACCACGGCTGGAGCGGCCACGCGGGCCAGATGACGCCCTTCGTCGCGCCCCTGCTGTCTGCCGGCTACAAGGTGGTGGCCGTGGACATGCCGGGCCACGGCGCCTCGGCCGGCGAGCAGACCTCCTTCGTCCACTTCGGCCGCGCGCTGCTGCACGTGGGCAAGCTGCTGGGGCCGGTGGAGGCGGTGATCGCGCACTCGGGCGGCTCGCCCGGGGCAGCCTTCGCGCAGAGCCTGGGACTGGGCGCGCGGCGGCTGGTGTTCGTCGCGCCCTTCTCGCGCTTCGACCGCTTCGTCGACTTCTTCGGCGCCAGCTATGGTCTGTCCGCCCGCTTCATGCAGCAGACCATGGCCCGGGGCGAACGCTGGCTCGGTACGTCCTTCGACAAGGCGGCTTTGGCCTACACGGCGTGGATGCGGCACGAGCCGCTGCTGGTGATCCACTGCGCCGACGACCGCCTGGTGCCCATCGCCGATGGCGAGGAGATCACGCGGCTGTGGCCAGGCGCGCGGCTGATGCGGCGCGAGAAGCTGGGCCATCTGCGGGTGCTCAGGGACCTGCAGACCGTCAACGCGGCCGTGGACTTCGTGCGTGGCGCCAGCGCGGCCATCGACCGCGACGAACGCACCCCCGAGGCGGCCTGACCGACCTCAGGGGACGTACTGGGTGACGCGGCCTTCGCGGCAGTAGGCCAGCAGCCGCAGGCCGGCCGCCTGCGCGCTGTCGATGGCCAGCGTGGTCGGCCCCGAGACCGCCGCGAGCATGGTCACGCCGGTGCGGGCGCACTTGTGGACCAGCTCGTGGCTGACGCGGCTGGACATCACGGCGAAGCCCTCGCCGATGTCTTGCGGCGCGTGGCGGGCCAGGTGGCCCAGCAGCTTGTCCAGCGCGTTGTGGCGGCCCACGTCCTCGAAGGCCGCGCGCAGCTCGCCGTGGCGGTCGGCCCAGGCCGCGGCGTGTGTGGCGCCGGTGGACGCGTTCAGCGGTTGCCACTGCGGCAGCGCACCGACGGCGCGCCACACCAGGTCGGCCGGGAAGCCGGGCACCCAGGGCTGCGGGCGCAGCCGCGCGGGTGCATCGAGCTGGTCCAGGCTCTCGGTGCCGCACAGGCCGCAGCCGGTGCGCCCGGCCAGCGTGCGGCGACGCAGCTTGAGGCGCTCGAAGCAGCGCCCGGCGATCTCGACCTGCAGCTCGTAGCGCGCCGCGGGCCAGGCGCTGCGGCCGGCCGCGTCGGGGCCGTGCTCGATCAGCTCGATGTCGTAGCAGTCGGCCGGCGTGTCGATCAGGCCCTCGCTCCAGGCGAAGCCCAGGGCCAGCTCCTGCAGGTCGCGCGGCGTGGCCATCATCACCGCGTGCGAGAGGCCGTTGAAGACCAGGGCCACGGGTGCCTCGATGGCCACGGACTCGCGCTGCGGCTCGGGCGGCTGCACGCCGCCCACCGCACGGCTGGCATCGACCATGCGGTAGCCCGCCGCGTCGGCGATCACGTCGGGCTCATGCAGGCCGCTCATGCGGATGCGGTGTCCCCCGCCACGGCGGCAGCTTCGGGCGGGGCTGCGACCGGACGCAGCCAGACGGCGATGAACTTGGAGGTCGGCGTGCCGGCGCCCTCGGCCACGCTGTCCAGCGGCACCAGGGCGTTGGTCTCCGGGTAGTAGGCGGCCAGGCAGCCGCGCGGGATCGCATAGGGCACGAGCTTGAACTGCGGCGCCTCGCGCCGCACGCCGTCGTCGGACGCGCCCACCAGGTCCACCCAGTCGCCGGCGCGCAGGCCCTGTTCGCGCAGGTCGTCCTCGTGGATGAAGAGCACGCGGCGCTGGCCCCAGACGCCGCGGTAGCGGTCGTCCAGGCCGTAGATGGTCGTGTTGTACTGGTCGTGCGAGCGCATCGTCGCCAACGCGAAGACGGTGACGCCGAGGTCCCTGGCGCGCCGCTTCGCGCGGTGCACCGCGGTGTCCTCGGAAATCGGGAAGGACGCGAGCACGGCCTTGGCCGACGGCGTCTTCCAGAGGCGCTCGGACGCCGTGTTGCGCAGGCGGAAGCCGCCGGGCTGGCGCACTCGCTCGTTGAAGCCGGCGAAGTCGTCGAAGACCTGCTCGATCTGGTCCCGGATGCGGGCGTAGTCCTCCACCAG
The DNA here is from genome assembly GCA_004322345.1 of Aquabacterium sp. Classification (GTDB taxonomy): domain Bacteria; phylum Pseudomonadota; class Gammaproteobacteria; order Burkholderiales; family Burkholderiaceae_C; genus Aquabacterium. The sequence goes on from SCTQ01000189.1 coordinate 5,686, forward strand.
CCACAACCAGGGCACGCGCGTGCGGTGGCCCAGCACGGCCACGGCCAGCTTCGCCACCAGGGCCGGTTCGGACAGCAGCAGCGGCGAGGCCGGCTCGTTCAGGCCCACCGACAGGTGGACCATGCTCATCGAATCCTCCACCGTCACGCCCTGCGCTCCGCCAGCCTGCCGGTCCACCTCGGTGCGGCCCAGGCAGGGCAGGATCAGCGCCGCCTTGCCGTGGACCATGTGGCTGCGGTTGAGCTTGGTGGAGACGTGCACCGTGAGCTCGCAGCGTCGCAGCGCATCCCAGGTGCGATGCGTGTCCGGCGTGGCCGCGGCGAAGTTGCCGCCCATGGCGAAGAAGACCTTGGCGCGGCCCTCGCCCATCGCGGCGATGGCTTCCACCGTGTCGTAGCCGTGGGCACGCGGCGGCTCGAAACCGTAGACCTGCTGCAGGCGGTCGAGGAAGGCCTGCGAGGGCTTCTCGTAGATACCCATGGTGCGGTCGCCCTGCACGTTGCTGTGGCCGCGCACCGGGCACACGCCCGCGCCGGGCTTGCCGATGTTGCCGCGCACCAGCAGCAGGTTGGCGATCATGCGGATGGTCGCCACCGCATGCGGATGCTGGGTGATGCCCATGCCCCAGCAGACGATGGCGCGCGGCGCATGGCGGTAGACCTCGGCGGCCTCGATGATCTGGCCGTGCGACAGGCCGGACTCGGCCTCGATGCGGTCCCAGCGCTCGGCGCGCAGGTCGGCCGCCAGCGCGGGGAAGCCCTCGGTGTGCTCGGCGATGAAGGCGTGGTCCAGCACCGGCTCCTGGCCGCTGGCCGCCGCCTGGTCGTCGGCCTCCACGAGGTACTTCAGCATGCCCTTGAGCACCGCCAGGTCGCCACCGATGCGCAGCTGGAAGTAGTGCGAGCTGATGCGCGTGGCGCCGCCGGTGGCCATCTCCACCGGGCTCTGCGGGTTGGCGAAGCGCTCCAGGCCGCGCTCGCGCAGCGGGTTGAAGCTGACGATGCGCGCGCCACGCTTGGACGCCGCGCGCAGCTCGGCCAGCATGCGCGGATGGTTGGTGCCCGGGTTCTGGCCGAAGATGAAGATCGCGTCGGCGTCGTTGAAGTCGTGCAGCGTGACCGTGCCCTTGCCCACGCCGATGGCGTCCTTGAGCGCCACGCCGCTGGGCTCGTGGCACATGTTGGAGCAGTCCGGAAAGTTGTTGGTCCCGAACTCGCGCACGAAGAGCTGGTACAGGAAGGCCGCCTCGTTGCTCGTGCGCCCCGAGGTGTAGAACACCGCCTCGTCCGGGCTGGGCAGCGCGTTGAGGTGGCGCGCGATCAGCGTGAAGGCACCGTCCCAGGAGATGGGGCGGTAGCGGTCGCTGGCCGGGTCGTAGGCCATGGGGTGCGTCAGCCGTCCCAGGCCTTCGAGGAAGTAGTCGGACTCGGCTGCCAGCTGGCCGACGGTGTATTGCTCGAAGACCTCCGGCCCGCAGCGGCGCGCGGTGGCCTCGGCGGCCACGGCCTTGGCGCCGTTCTCGCAGAACTCGAAGGTGGAACCGGGGTTGCGGTCGGGCCAGGCGCAGCCGGGGCAGTCGAAGCCCTCGGGCCGGTTGGCGTGCAGCAGGGTCCGCGCGCCCTTGGCGGCCACGCCCTGCTCGTTGAGATGGTGGGCCACGCTCTTGAGCGCACCCCAGCCGCCGGCTGGGTTGGGATAGACGCCGATACGGGCCGTCTGCTTGTCCTTGCTCATGAGCGCTGGTCTTTGTCTGGGATGCCGCTGCCAGTATCGGCCAGACCGCAAGACCCCGCGCGCCAAAACGAAGGGGCCTACGTCATTCGACGTAGGCCCCGTTCAGGTACGGCTCGAAGCGGTTCAGCTGCGGCGGCGTGCGGCGGCGCCGATGGCGGCCACGCCGGCCAGGAACATCGCGTAGGTCGCGGGTTCCGGCACCGGGCTGAGGATGGTGAAGTTGTCGATGAAGTAGCGGTCCGGCGTGCCGGTGTCGGCGAAGCGGCCGTTGGCGAACAGGAAGAACAGGATCGGCTTGTCCGCGATGATGCCGACGAAGCCGCTGGCGGTGGGCGAGGCCGTGAAGGCGAACTCGGTGCCGGTGCTGAAGATCAGCGCGGGCGCATTGGCGGCGCTCAGGAAGTCCCAGGACAGGGCCACGGTACCGCCGCCGATCACGCCGCCGACCGAGCCGACGCCGAAGGGGTTGGTGGCCGTGGCCGCCGTTCCGGCATCGGTCAGGGCGCCGTCGACGCTGGTGAAGATGTTGTCGCTGACCTGGATCGGGCCGTCGGCCAGCTGGGCGTAGGTGTTGAACTCGACCAGCGGCAGGTAGGCCGAGCCGGCGTTCAGACCCGTCGGGGAGGAGAAATCGGTGCTGATCAGGCTGCCCAGGCTGGCGGCCGCGGCCTGGAAGGAAGCCTGGTCGGTGTACACCTGGACGGTCAGGGCCTGGGCGGCACCGGCGGCGGCCAGACCGGCTGCGGCGGCGACGACGGCGGTGCGGAACTGCTTGAACATCTCGAATCTCCTGGGGGAAGCCACAACGCGACGAATGCACGGACTGTTCACAATTTCACGGTCCGGGCGATGCGCGCGGATGCTAGTGGGGCATATGCACCATCTACATCCCTAGATGCAGCAAGGATCGGGCAAACCGGGGATCTTTGTAACCCCTCGTTTCGAGGAGCGGGCATGGCGAGACTGACCCAGCGCAAGGTTTCCGTGAATGGTGTGGACTGTCCGGTGCTGGAGGGCGGCCCGGCCGGCAGCGAAGGCAGCGAGGAGGCGGTCGTCTTCGTCCACGGCAACCCCGGCTCGGGGCGGGACTGGGCGGATCTGGCCGCCCAGGTGGCCCCCTTCGCCCGCGTCGTGGCGCCGGACATGCCCGGTTTCGGCCGCGCGGCCAAGCCGCGGGACTTCGACTACACGGTGGAGGGCTACGCCATCCACCTCAGCGCCCTGCTCCACCAGCTGGGGATCCGGCGCGTGCACCTGGTGCTGCACGACTTCGGCGGGCCTTGGGGCATCGTCTGGGGCACGCTGGAGCCCTATCACCTGGCCAGCATCACGCTGTGCAACACCGGCCTGCTGCCGGGCTACCGCTGGCACGTCATGGGTCGCCTGTGGCGCACGCCGGTGGTCGGCGAGCTGCTGCTCGCCACGCAGACCCGCTCCGCCTTCCGCCTGGCCATGCGCTTGGCCAATCCGCGCGGGCTGCCGCGCGAGATGGTGGACCGCATGTACGACGAGATGGACGCCGGCACCAAGCACGCGATCCGCCGTCTCTACCGCGCCACCGGCGACCCCGGCGGCCCGATGAACACGGTGGCCTCGTCGCTGCTGCGCCCGCTGGACCTGCCGGCCCTGGTGGTCTGGGGTGCCCGCGACCCCTACATCCCCGTGCGCTACGCCGAGATCCAGCGCGAGACCTTCCGCCGCGCCAAGGTGGCCGTGCTGCCCGACAGCGGCCACTGGCCCTTCGCCGACAACCCGCAGGCCGTCGCCGGGCTGGTCGTGCCCTTCCTGCGCGAGCAGATCGAGCCGCAGCGCAGCGACCGCCCGGCGGCCGCCTGAGCTACCAGCTGGCGCGCAGGGAGTTGGCGTCGAAGCCCGAGCGCCCGGTGATGGCGTTCAGGTTCACGAACTCGAACTGGCCCATGGTCAGCGTCTGGATCTGCGAGATCGTGTTCGCGTCCCAGGCCGAACTGGGGTCGCCCTGCACGTAGAGGTTGGAGCCGTTGTCGGCGATGTACAGGCCGTAGCGCTGCATGGCCCGCGCCAGGGCCTGGGCCTGCGGCGTCCAGGTGGCGGGGATCGTGACGCTGGACTTCAGCCGCAGCAGCGCGCCGAAGGGGATGCTGCCGCCGCTGCTGCCGGCCTGGTGGCGTGCGGGCCAGACGTAGCTGCGCGCCATCACCGACTGCAGGAAGGTCACCCGCAACGCATGCCGGATCTCGCCGGTCGAGGCCTCGTCCGCGCGGGCCAGCAGCGGCAGGATGGGCAGGCCTGCGGCGTCGGCCGATGTCCAGCCGGCCGGGCGCTGGGCGTTGCTGTTGAGGTCCCAGGCCGAGGTGCCGTAGGCGTACCACTGGCCGCCGACCTTGTAGGCGTAGTAGCTCTCCCACAGGCGGCAGGCGCCCTTCTCGACCACCAGCACGTGGTGGTCGGCACCGCCGCAGGTCTGGGCATCGCCGCAGGCGCCGTTCTCCTGCTTCAGCAGGCTGTCCAGCGGGAAGGGGAAGCGCCGGGCCGGCGCGGCCAGCGCGGTGCAGTCGCGCTGCACGGTGTAGCCGCTGCTGCCGGCGCGGGCGCAGTCGCTTTCGTCGGGCACGCCGCCGTAGCCGGTCTGGTCGCTGTTGCCGTCGAAGGACACCACGGGCCACAGCGTGGTGGCCGCGGTGCCGTCGACGATGTTGTAGGGGATGCCGTAGTAGTCCGCGGTCTGCTGCGGGTTGGCGTTGGTGCCCCAGTCCGCGTGGAAGCGTCGGCCGGACCCGATCAGGCCGACCCAGGCGTTGCTCTGCGCATGCGCGGGAAAACGCGTGCTGTCGTCGATACGGGTGTTGTAGATCGCATCGGCAGGGAACATCGGGCAGCCGCCGAGAGTCGGACCCGAGCCTGTGATCGGGACATTGGGGAGGACCCGGCCTGCCGACGTGGCGTCATCGTTCCCGCCGCCGCCGCCACCGCAGGCCGCCAGCACCAGGGCAGAGATGAGGATCCAGCGCTGCCCCGTTCCAGCCGGCTCCCTGTGTCGTTTGTCGTTCATGGGCGGCGAGCCTAAGCGAGGCCGCGGCCCCGCGGGCCCCTCCAAACGCGCTCCAAACGTAAGCCTTGGTTCGTCAGATGACGGCCGCGACCTGCATCACGCCGCCACAATAGTCCGCACCCTGACCTGCGTTCAACCTTTCACGAGACACGAGAGCCGACCATGCCGGTACGCGAGATCCTGAAGATGGGCGACGAGCGCCTGCTGCGCGTCGCCCAGCCCGTGACGGCCTTCGACACGCCCGAGTTGCACGCGCTGATCGCCGACCTCTTCGACACCATGCGCGCCGCCAACGGCGCCGGCCTGGCCGCGCCGCAGATCGGCGTGGACCTGGCCGTGGTGATCTTCGGCTTCGAGCGCACCGAGCGTTATCCGGATGCGCCGCCGGTGCCGCAGACCGTGCTGATCAACCCCGTCATCACGCCGCTGGACGACGTGCTGGAGGACGGCTGGGAGGGCTGCCTGTCCGTGCCCGGCCTGCGCGGCATCGTGCCGCGGCACAAGCGCATCCGCTACACCGGCTTCGACCCCAAGGGCCAGCCGATCGACCGCGTGGCCGAAGACTTCCATGCCCGCGTCGTGCAGCACGAGTGCGACCACCTCGTGGGCAAGCTCTACCCGATGCGCATCCGCGACTTCACGCGTTTCGGTTTCACTTCCGTGCTCTTCCCCGGACTCGATGGAGGCGACGACTGAATGCCGCATGAACTCGGCCTGATCACCACCCTGGCGTCCGGCTTCGGCCTGGCGCTGATCTTCGGTTTCATCGCGGCCAAGATGGGGCTGCCGGCGCTGGTCGGCTACCTACTGGCCGGCATCCTCATCGGGCCGTCGACGCCCGGCTTCGTCGCCGATGGCGCCATCGCCGCGCAGCTCGCCGAGGTCGGCGTGATGCTGCTGATGTTCGGCGTGGGCCTGCACTTCTCGCTCAAGGACCTGCTGGCCGTGCGCCGCCTGGCCGTGCCCGGCGCCATCGTGCAGATGATCGTCGCCACCGCCTTGGGCATGGCGATGGCGAAGTGGTGGTGGGGCTGGAACCTGGCAGGCTCGCTGGTCTTCGGGCTGGCGCTGTCGGTGGCCAGCACCGTGGTGCTGCTCAAGGCGCTGGAAAGCCGCGGGCTGCTGGAGTCGGTCAACGGGCAGATCGCCGTCGGCTGGCTGGTGGTGGAGGACCTGGCGATGGTGCTGGTGCTGGTGCTGCTGCCGCCGATCGCCGATGCGCTGGGCTCGGCCAAGCCTGCAGCCGTGGCTGCCGCCACCGGCGTGTCGGCCGTCCAGGACTGGTGGGTCACGCTCGCCCTGACGCTGGCCCGCGTGGCCGCTTTCATCGCCATCATGCTGGTGGCCGGGCGCCGGCTCTTCCCCTGGCTGCTGTGGCAGGTCACGCGCACCGGCTCGCGCGAGCTGTTCACGCTGGCCGTGATCGCCGCCGCCGTGGGCATCGCCTTCGGCTCGGCCAAGCTCTTCGGCGTGTCCTTCGCGCTGGGCGCCTTCTTCGCCGGCATGGTGATGCGCGAGTCGCAGTTCAGCCACCGCGCGGCCGAGGAGTCGCTGCCGCTGCGCGACGCCTTCGCGGTGCTGTTCTTCGTCTCGGTGGGCATGCTCTTCGATCCGTCGGTCCTCATGGACAAGCCGCTGGAGGTGCTGGGCGTGGTCGGGGTCATCGTCGTGGGCAAGTCCATCGCCTCGGCCCTTCTGGTGCTGCTGCTGCGTTATCCGCTGAGCACGGCGATGACGGTCTCCGCCAGCCTGGCGCAGATCGGCGAGTTCTCCTTCATCCTGGCCAGCCTGGGCGTGGCCCTGGGCATGCTGCCCAAGGAAGGGCAGAGCCTGATCCTGGCCGGCGCGCTGATCTCCATCGCGGTCAACCCGCTGGCCTTCGCCATCGTCGAGCCGCTGCGCGCCTGGGTGATCAAGCGCTCCGCGCTGGCGCGCAAGCTGGAGTCGCGCGACGACCCGCTGGCCGAGCTGCCCACCTCCACCCACCACAAGTTCCTGTCCGGCCAGGTGGTGCTGGTGGGCTACGGCCGCGTGGGCCGGCGCATCGCGCGCGACCTGCGGGCGCACGACATCCCCTATGTCGTCACCGAGCAGAACCGCGAGGTCGTCGAGCAGCTGCGTGACGAGCACATCCCCGCGGTCGCCGGCGACGCGGCCGACGAAGGCACCCTGATCCAGGCCCACATCGCACGCGCCGGCATGCTGGTGATCGCCACCGCCGACACCCTGCATGTGCGGCAGATGATCCACATCGCCCGCACGCTGAACCCCGACATCGAGATCATCGTGCGCAGCCACAACGAGGAGGAGGCGGCACTGCTGGAGCACGAGCACCAGGCGCGCATCTTCCTGGGCGAGCACGAACTGGCGCAGTCCATGGCCCGCCACGTGCTGGAGCGCGTGCAGCCGACGACGACGGCGCCCGCGCCGCACTGAATCTAGAGCCAGCCCAGCACCGGCCCGAAGACCACGATCAGCGCCAGGTCCGTGCCGCCCACCAGGGCCAGCAGGCGCAACTGCTTCGCGCGCTGCTCGCCCAGGTCGTGGAGCCAGGCCGCGATGCCGTAGAAGGGCATGTACCCGACGACCACGATCAGCGGCACCGCCGGCCATCCCCACCACGGATAGGCCCAGTGGAAGATGCCGCCGAAGTGCAATGCCACCTCGATGCCCACCGACAGCATCGAAAACACCGTGACCAGGAAGAGCCGGTTGTCGATGCCGAGGATGCGCGCGTGGCGGTCCTCGGGCAGCACCTTGGCGAAGCCCATGCCGGCGATGGCGAAGGTGAAAAGGATCTCGGCGTTCAGCCCCACCAGCGGCTGGTAGACCGTGGGCCCCGTCACCGTCCAGATGGCCGCGTAGCCGCTGGCGTGCGCCACGATGCCGTTGACGGTCTCGTTGAAGAGGTCCATCAGCAGGAAGCCCAGGCCGGCGAAGACCACGGGCCAGCGCCTGGCCTGGATCTCCACCGTGTAGAGGTAGGACACCAGGCCGATCAGCACGACGATGGACCAGCCCAGGGTGTCCGGGTTGCGGGTCTGGGCCAGGGCCTGGAGGGTGTAGTCGGTGTAGCCGGCGCTCGCGCTCACGCTGCGGCCTCCGTGCGCTGCTCGGCGGCGGGCCGCGGCTCACGCTCCCACTCGGGCGGCTTCCACAGGTGCTTCAGCCTCTGCCACAGCGGCCCCGGCCGCGCGATGTCGCGCGCCATGGCGATCCATTCGTGCAAGGTCAGCACGACGGGGTTGTAGCTGTGCACCTGGCGCACGATGCCGTACTCGGGCGGTTCCTCTTCGCTCTCCGGCACGAAGGTGCCGAACAGGCGGTCGAAGACGATGAAGGTGCCGCCGTAGTTGCGGTCGATGTAGCGCGGGTTGCGGCCGTGGTGGGCGCGGTGGTGGGACGGCGTGTTGAAGATGAACTCGATGGGCGCCGGCAGCCTGCGCACCCACTGCGTGTGCAGGAAGTACTGGTAGGCCAGGTTGAGCGACAGCGCGAAGAACACCCACATCGCGTCGAAGCCCAGCCAGATCAGCGGCAGGTAGAAGATCCATACGCCGCTGATGGCGCTGAGCGTGCTCTGCCGCGACGCTGTGGTGAAGTTCATGTGCTCCGACGCGTGATGGACCACGTGCGTGCACCAGAAATAGCGCACGCGGTGGCAGGTGCGGTGGTTCACGTAGAAGCACAGGTCGCCCAGCACGAAGAGCGCCGCGAAGGTCCAGCCGTTGATGGGAATGGTGAACAGCCGATGCTCGTAGACCCAGGCGCCCAGCGAGAAGACGAAGAGCGCGTAGAAGCCCGCCTCCACCAGCAGGTAGCTGCCGCCCAGGGCAACGCTGGCCAGGGAGTCCCTGACGTCATAGACCGGCGTGCGGCCGAACCGGAACATCTCCCAGATGGTGACCAGCCCGAAAACAGGCACCATGCCGATCAGCAGCAGCTGCTTGGCGTCCTGCACGCCGAACAGGTGCTGCAGGTCTTGCAGCCAGGACATGGGTTCGTCTCCTTCTGTTGGAATCCTGGTCCCGGATGTTGGAGACCGGCGGCCCGGGCGTCTTCGCGAGCCGTGCCGACGTTTTCGCAATTCGCGCCAATGCACAAACAAGACGACCCATTGCTCGCGCCCGCCGAACTGGGCCTCATCTGCGTGACCAGCGCCTTCGTGCGCATCCTGCTGGACTGGCTGGACCACGAAGGCCTGGCCGCGGCGGACCTGCGCGCCGACATCGCCGCGCTGGACAGCGACGCGCTGGTGCCCATCCCGCGCTGGCACGAGCTGCTGCAGCGCGCCATCGCGCTGCGCCCGGGGGTGTCCCCGGCCGAGACCGGCCTGGCCATCGGCGCCTGCGTGAAACCCGCCCACGTCGGCCTGCTGGGCTATCTGGCCCTGGCCAGCTCGACGCTGGAGGAAGCACTCGGCAGCTACCTGCGCTTCGAGAAGCTCTTCTACGGCGCCAACATGGCCGAGTGCTCGATCACGCCGCAGACGGTGGAGATCCGCTGGCACAAGCAGTTCCCGCGCCCCAGCCAGCTCTTCGACGACGTGGCCATCTCGACGCTCGTGAGCTTCATGCGCCGGCTGTGGCCCGAGCCGCCGCCGCTGCAGCACGTGAGCTTCGTCAGCCCCGCGCCAGCGGACATCGCACCTTACGAACGCTTCTTCGGCTGCCCCGTGCGCTTCGGCGACAGCCACGTGCGGGTGGCCTTCTCCGCCGCCTACAAGGCCCTGCCGCTGCCGCAGGCCGACCCGGCCCTGCGCGCCCTGCTCGACCGCCAGGCCGAAGCCCTGGCCGCCGCCCTGCCCAAGGCCGATGCCTTCCTGCTGGAGCTGCAGCGCGCGCTGCTCAAGCTGCTGCCCGAAGGCCAGTCGACGCTGGACGCCACGGCGCGCGAGCTGCTGACCTCGGTCCGCACGCTGCAGCGCCGCCTGGCCGAGCGCGAGACCAGCTTCCAGCGCGTGCTCGACGACACGCGCGAGCAGCTCGCCCGCCGCTACCTGGCGGACCCGTCGCTGTCGGTGATGGACGTGAGCCTGCTGCTGGGCTACTCGGGCCAGGGCGTGTTCACGCGGGCGTTCAAGGAGTGGACGGGGGACACGCCGGCGGCCTTCCGGCGGCGGGTGGGCGGCTGAGGTTCAGCGCGCCACGGCCCAGCGCTGCCGCGCCATCTCGTCCAGGAACTCCACTACCGCCTTGATCCGCGGCGTGCGCTCGCGCTCGGGCAGCACGACGGCATAGATGCTCATGCGCGCCGGGTCGCGGAAGCGCCTGAGCACCTCGACCAACTCGCCGCCGTCCACCATGCGCGCGGCGATCGGTGTCGAGACCATGCCGATGCCCAGCCCCGCGGCCACCATGCGATGGACCAGCCAGGTGCTGTTGGCCGCCGGGCCGCCGCCGACCACGCGCTCCTGGATGCGGCCGTCGACGCGGAAGCGCCAGCGGTTGAACTGGCCCAGTCCCGTGTGCGTGACGGCGACGTGGCGCTGCAGTTCGTCGGGCGACTGCGGCTCGCCGCGCACGCGCAGGTAGGCCGGCGCGGCGTACAGCGCCCGGCCGAAGCCGCCCAGGCGGCGCGCGACCACGGCCTCGCTGGCGCCCACCGCCGTGCGCAGCGCGACGTCGATGCCTTCGGTGGGCAGGTCGGAGAGGCGGTCCTCGGCCACCAGCTCGACCCGCAGGTCCGGGTGCCGGACCTGCAGCGCGGGCAGCAGCGGCACCAGCAGCTCGTCGGCAATGGCCGCGCTGACGGCGATGCGCACCGGCCCGGCGATGCTGCGCCGGCCGCCGCAGACGATCTCGCCCAGGTCGGCCAGCCGCGCCAGCACGTCGCGGCCGTGGGCCACGATGGCCGCGCCTTCGGCCGTCAGGCTCAGGCCGTGCGTGGAGCGGCGCAGCAGGCGCACGCCGTAGCCGGCCTCCAGCCGGTCGATGGCGCGCGTGGCCTGGGAGACGGCGACGTTGCGCTCCTTGGACGCGGCCGACATCGAACCCAGCTCGACGCTGCGGATCAGCCAGGCGATGTCGTCGGGATGCGGATGCGCCGGCGCGAAGGCGGCGGATTCGGTTTTGCGTTTCATGCAAAACCGATTCTCGCGCCGGCTGCTGTCCGTCTGCAAGGCGGCTGCCTACATTGGGCCCATCGCAACGCCTCACCGAAGGAGCCCGCCATGCCCATCATCACCATCAAGCTGTCCGCCCTCCGCTCGCCCGAGCTCAGCCGCCAGGTCGCCGCCACGGTGCTGGAGCTGACCAGCCGCATCCTGGGCAAGAACCCCCAGGTCACCGCGATCGCCATCGACTACGTGGATCCGCAGGACTGGATCGTCGGCGGCCGCACGCTGGCCGAGCAGGGGAAGTCCAGCTTCTTCCTGGACATCAAGGTGGTCGACGAGACCAACACCAAGGCGCAGAAGGCGCAGTACGTGCAGGAGGTGTTCGACGCCTTCGGCCGGCTGCTGGGCGAGCTGCACGCCGAGAGCTACGTCCACGTGCACGACGTGCGCCCCACCGCCTACGGCTACGGCGGCAGGACGCAGGAGTGGCGCTTCCACCACCCCGCCTGAAGCGTCGCCGGCGGGTTGCTCAGGCCACGACGAGCTGCTGGAAGCCGCCGAAGATCATGCGTTTGCCGTCGAAGGGCATGTCCTCGTGATTCAGCTTCGGGTCGTCCATGACCTTCTTCATGCCCGCGTCGCGCGCCTGCTTCGAGGGCCAGGTGATCCAGGAGAACACCACCGTCTCGTTCGGCTCGAGCTTCACCGCCATGGGGAAGGAGGTGAGCTTCCCCTCAGGCACGTCGTCGCCCCAGCACTCGACGACGCTGAGCGCGCCATGCTGCCTGAAAGCCTGCGCAAAGGTCTCGGCGACGGTGCGGTAGGTCTCCTTCTTGTCCGTGGGCACGGGCACCACGTAGCCATCTACATAGAGCATGGAGCCTCTCCTCAACCCTTGAACGCGGCCTGCAGTGCCGCGATGTCCAGCTTGACCATCTTCATCATCGCGTCGGCCGCGCGCTTGGCCGCGGCCTGGTCGGGGCTGGCGTACATGTCGATGAGCGCGGTCGGCGTGATCTGCCAGCGCACGCCGTAGCGATCCTTCAGCCAGCCGCACGCCTGTGGCTCGCCGCCGCCTTGCAGCAGGGCTTCCCAGTAGCGGTCCACCTCGCCCTGGTCCTTGCAGTTCACGGTGAAGGAGATGGCTTCGTTGAACTCGCCCGGCCGGCCGGCGGCCGTCATCGCCGTGAAGGCCTGGCCGAACAACTCGAAGTCGACCACCTTGACCGAGCCCGCCGGGCCGCTGGGTGAATCGCTGGGCAGGGTCACGACGCGCGTGATGCGCGAGTCCGGGAAGAGCGAGGTGTAGAACTGGGCGGCCTCTTCGGCCTCCTTGGTGTACCAGAGGAAAGGGGTGATCTTTTGTGCCATAGGCGGGCCTCCTGGGTGAGTGGGGTGACGGGGATGCGAGCGGGCCATCTTAGGAAGCGGGCAGCCCGCATCTGTCCACATGGGATTGGCCCGGGAATGGACTTCACCGCGCGTTCGTCTTCCGGCATCGACTACCGCTACGCGACGCTGGCGCTGCCCGAGCCTGCAGCGGCCTGGCGATGCTGCTGGGTCCGGGCCTTCCGGGGCCGCGATCGGACGGTCTGCCTGCGGCCGCGATCTCGGCTGAGCCCCGCCCCCGACGCATCGAGAATGCGGCCATGCCCGCACGCCTCGCCACCCTCCTGACGCTGACCCGTCGCCACCCCTCCGCCATCCTGCTGGTGGTGCAACTGGGTGGGCTGCTGCTCTACCCCCTTCTGGAAACCACGCGCGGCGGTCCGCTGGCGCTCAGCGCCTTCGGCATCGCCGTGCTGGTGATCACCACCGGCATGGTCAAGCTGACGCCCGGGCTGACCTGGTTGAGCGTGTGCATCGCGCTGCCGGCCATCGCGCTGCTGGTGCTGCAGGCCCTGTTCGACCTGCCGCACCTGCTGCCCTGGTCGGCGGGCCTGGAGGCGGCGTTCTACTTCTACGCCGCGGCCAGCCTGATCGCCTACATGATGGAGGACTGGCGCGCGACCACCGACGAGCTCTTCGCCGCCGGCGCCACCTTCACGCTGCTGGCCTGGGGCTTCGCCTACCTCTACGTGCTGCTGCAGGCGCTGCAGCCCGGCAGCTTCGCCGCGGCCGTGAACCCCCAGGATCCGCGCAGCTGGACCGAGCTGATGTTCCTGAGCTTCGCGCTGCTGTCGAGCACGGGCATCGGCGA
>SCTQ01000190.1 GCA_004322345.1 Aquabacterium sp.
GTACGTCTTCATGCCGCCGCTGGCGCACCTGGACGACTACCTGGACCTGCTGGCAGCGATCGAGGCCACGGCCGCCGAGCTGGGCACGAAGATCGTGCTCGAAGGCTACCCGCCGCCGCGCGACCCGCGCCTGAAGGTGCTGCAGGTCACGCCGGACCCGGGCGTCATCGAGGTCAACATCCACCCGGCGCACAACTGGGGCGAGCTGGTGGACCACACCGAGTACCTCTACCAGGCCGCGCACGAGACCCGCCTGTCCACCGAGAAGTTCATGCTCGACGGCCGACACACCGGCACCGGCGGCGGCAATCACTTCGTGCTGGGCGGCGCCACGCCGGCGGACAGCCCCTTCCTGCGCCGCCCGGACCTGCTGCCCAGCCTGCTGACCTACTGGCACAACCATCCGTCGCTGAGTTATCTCTTCTCGGGCCTGTTCATCGGCCCGACCAGCCAGGCCCCGCGCATCGACGAGGCGCGCAACGACCAGGTCTACGAGGTCGAGATCGCCATGCGCGAGATCGAGCGGCAGATGCAGGTCTGGGGCCAGTGCCCGCCCTGGCTGATCGACCGCAGCCTGCGCAACCTGCTGATCGACGTCACCGGCAACACCCACCGCAGCGAGTTCTGCATCGACAAGCTCTACTCGCCCGACGGCCCCACCGGCCGCCTGGGCCTGCTGGAGCTGCGCGCCTTCGAGATGCCGCCGCACGCCCACATGAGCCTGGTGCAACAGCTGCTGCTGCGCTCGCTGCTGGCCTGGTTCTGGAAGACGCCCTACAAGGGCGGCGGCATCGACCGCCTCACGCGCTGGGACACCGGGCTGCACGACCGCTTCCTGCTGCCCAGCTTCGTGCAGCAGGACTTCGAGGACGTGGTGGCGGACCTCAACGAGGCCGGCTTCGCCTTCGACGCGGCGTGGTTCGCGCCGCACCTGGAGTTCCGCTTCCCGCTGATCGGCGAGGTGTCCGCGCGCAGCATCCACCTGACCTTGCGCGGCGCGCTGGAGCCCTGGCACGTGATGGGCGAGGAGGGCGCCACCGGCGGCACGGTGCGCTACGTCGATTCCTCGCTGGAGCGGCTGGAGGTGAAGGCCACCGGCCTCAACGGCAACCGCTACGTGGTCACCGTCAATGGCCAGGCCGTGCCGCTGCAGCCCACGGGCCGCGTGGAGGAGTTCGTCTGCGGCGTGCGCTACCGCGCCTGGGCACCGCCTTCGGCGCTGCATCCCACCATCGGCGTGCATGCGCCGCTGACCTTCGACATCGTCGACACCTGGTCGCAGAAGTCGCTGGGCGGCTGCCAGTACCACGTCACGCACCCGGGCGGGCGCAGCTATGACGTGTTCCCGGTCAACTCCTACGAGGCGGAGAGCCGGCGCCTGTCGCGCTTCTTCCGCCTCGGGCACACGCCGGGCAAGCTGCAGGTGCAGCCGGCGCGCGCCAGCCTGGAGTTCCCGTTCACGCTGGACATGCGCAAGTAGCTAGCTGCCGCGGCAGTCAAGCGGCGGCAGGCCACGCAAGCGCGTGGGGCGCCATACGCGAAATTGCGCAGATGGCCTCCCGGACCTGCCGCGACAATCCGGTTTCCGCCTTGCCATGACCACGTTGCCGCCCGATGTCCAGCCCCGCCCTCGTGTTTGACGCCTCGCAGGACCCGCAGGGCGACGGCATCGCCGACGAGGTGCTCAAGAGCGCCCCGCCGGCGGCCGAGGGCCACTACGACGAGCTGCGCGACGCCCAAGGCGGCATGCGCGAGCCCTGGCAGCGCTTCTTCGGCCAGATCGGCCCCGCGGGCCTGGCCGACCTGGACCGGCGCGAGGCCCTGCTGGCACGCCAGATCCACGAGGACGGCGTCACCTACAACGTCTATTCCGATCCCGGCGGCGCGGCGCGTTCCTGGCCGCTGGAACTGCTGCCGATGCTGATCGAGCCGCAGGACTGGCGGCAGATCGAGGCCGGCGTGCAGCAGCGCGCCCAGCTGCTCAACACCGTGCTGGCCGACATCTACGGCGAGCAGTCGCTGCTGCGCGACTCGCTGCTGCCGCCCTCGCTGGTGCTGGGCCACCCGGGCTACGTCCGCAGCCTGCACGGGCACCGGCCCACGGGCGACGTCTACCTGCACATCGTCGCCTTCGACCTCGCGCGCGGGCCCGATGGCCGCTTCTGGGTCATGGACCAGCGCACGCAGGCGCCCTCGGGCCTGGGTTACGCGCTGGAGAACCGCATGATCAGCTCGCGCCTGTTCCCCCAGGCCTTCCGCGAGCTCAACGTGCAGCACCTGGCCTCGGGCTACCGCCGGCTGCTGGACACGCTGCAGGTGCTGGCCGCGCCGGCCGCCCAAGGCGAGCTGCCGCGCCTGGCGCTGCTGACGCCCGGCCCCTACAACGAGACCTACTTCGAGCACGCCTACCTCGCGCGCTACCTCGGCCTGCCGCTGGTCGAGGGCGGCGACCTCACCGTGCGCGACGAATGCCTGTACCTCAAGACCGTCAACGGCCTGGAGCGCGTGCACGGCCTGCTGCGCCGCCTGGACGACGACTACTGCGACCCGCTGGAGCTGCGTCCCGACTCCGCCCTGGGCGTGCCCGGCCTGCTGCAGGCCGTGCGCGCGGGCAACGTCGTGATGGCCAATGCGCTGGGCACCGGCTTCCTGGAGTCGCCCGCGGTGCAGGGCTTCCTGCCCGGCATCGCGCAGCACTGGCTGGGGCAGGATCTGCTGCTGCCCTCGCTGCCCACCTGGTGGTGCGGCGAGGCCGCCGCCTGGGAGTCCGTCGCGGCGGAGCTGCAGGGCAAGGTCGTCGCGTCCACCTTCCCGCCGGATGCCGCGGCCCGCAGCATGCGCGCGGCCTTCGAGCCCACGCTGCTGGCCGGCGACGAGGAATCCCTGCTGGCCTGGCGCGTGCGCGTGCACCGCGACCCGGACAACTACACCATCCGCACGCCGCTGGCCCACTCGCAGAGCCCGGCCTGGTCCGGCGGCGAGTTCCAGGAGCGCGGCGTCACGCTGCGCGTCTATGCGATCTCCGACGGCCACGGTGGCTGGCAGGTGCTGCCCGGCGGCATGGCGCGCACCGCCTCGGCCCATGCCGCGCTGCCCATCCAGCAAGGCGGCGCCAGCCTGGACGCCTGGGTGCTGACCGACGGCGCGGTGGACACCTTCTCCATGCTGCCCAGCCCGCTGCGGGTGGAGGACCTGACGCGCCAGCAGCGCCCGGTCTCCAGCCGCACGGCCGAGAACCTGTTCTGGATGGGCCGCTACACCGAGCGCACCGAGAACCTCTCGCGCCTGGCGCGTGTGCTCTTCTCCGTGTTGGGCGAGGACGACGAGGAGGCCAGCCCGCCGGTGCTGGATGCCTTGAGCGAACTTGCCTACCGCAGCGGCCTGGTCTCGTCCAAGGTGCCCAGCCTGGGCCAGTCGGTGCGCGTGTTCGAGCGCGCCGTCGTCGAGGCCCTGCCCAAGGCCTGGGACGCCAGCAGCGTCGCCTACAACCTGCGGGCGCTGTCCTACTCCGCCGGCTCGTTGCGCGACCGCCTCTCGCCCGACCACTGGCGCCTGATCCGTGACATGGGCGAGCAGTTCTCGCTGCGCATGCAGCCCGGCTTCACGCCCCTGACGGCGGCCGAGGCGCTGCCCGCGCTGGACTGGCTGGACGTGCAGCTCAGTGCCGTCACCGGCGCCCAGTTCGACCGCATGACGCGCGACGCGGGCTGGCGCATGCTGGCCGTGGGCCGCTACGTCGAGCGCCTGGTCGCCTACGCCGACATCCTGCGCATCTTCTTCGAGCGCGGCGCCGCCTCGCACCCCCAGGGCTTCGACGTGCTGCTGGCGCTGTTCGACTCCACCATCACCTTCCGCTCGCGCTTCCAGCGCCGCCTGGAGCTGCCCGCGCTGCTGGACCTGCTGGTGATGGACGAGGCCAACCCGCGCGCCCTGGGCTGTGTGCTGCGCCGCCTGCGCATCGAGCTGCGCAAGCTGCCGCAGGTGGGTGGCGAAGACACCATCGAATCGCTGCTCTCCCTGCTGCCGCCCGAGGGCGTGGGCCAGGGCCTGGCCGAGCTGTGCGACCCGCTGTGGTCGGCCGCCGACGCGGCGGCCGCGGGCCATCCGGTGCCGCGCCTGGCCGAGCGCCTGGGCGATGCCGCGGCGTCGTTGTCCGACCGCATCGGCTGGCATTACTTCGCGCATGCCGGCGTGCGCGACCGGCTGCTGGCGGCGTCATGAGCGAAGCAGCGGAAGAGGCACGCGGGGACGGCGCCGACGCGGTGGAGGCCGTTGCGCCGGTCGTGCCGGCCGGCCCCGTGGAGCTGGACGTCGAGCACGAGACCCACTACGAGTACGGCAGCGCCGTCGAGCAGGCCCACCACCTGGCCTACCTGCGTCCCTGCCAGGACGCGCACCAGCAGCTGCAGGATCACCACCTCAGCATCCAGCCGCAGCCGGCCAGCCGCCACGTGCAGTGCGACGTCTATGGCAACACGCGCACCTGCTTCTCGCTGGCCGAGCCGCATGCCGAGCTGCGCGTCACCGCCCACAGCCGCGTCAGCCTGACGCCGCGCCATGCCGGTTTCGATCCCGCCCGCACGCCGCCGTGGGAGCAGGTGCGCGAGCGGCTGGCCTTTCGCGCCGGTGGCGTCTTCGAGCCGGCGGCGGAGTTCAGTTTCGCCTCGCCCTTCGTGCCCATGCACGCCGAGCTGCGCGCCTATGCCCGGGCTTCCTTCCGCCCCGGCCGCAGCCTGGGCGAGGCGGCGGTGGAGCTGATGCGGCGCATCCACCGCGACTTCCGCTACGACTCCGCCTCCACGGAAATCTCCACGCCGGTGCTCGAAGCCTTCGAGCAGCGCGTGGGCGTCTGCCAGGACTTCGCCCACGTGATGATCGGCTGCCTGCGCGCGCTGGGGCTGGCTGCGCGCTACATCAGCGGCTACCTGCTGACCGAGCCCTTGCCCGGCCAGCCGCGGCTGGTCGGCGCCGACGCCTCGCACGCCTGGGTGGCGGTCTGGTGCCCCGTGCTGGACGCCGAGGGCACCGAGCAGGGGGAGCCGGTCTGGCTGGAACTGGATCCCACCAACGATTGCCTGGCCGAAACCCGCCACGTGCGCCTGGCGGTGGGCCGCGACTACGGAGACGTGACGCCCCTGCGTGGTGTGATCCGGGGCGGCGGCAAGCACACCCTCGTGGTGCGTGTGACAACTCGTCCGGTCGAAACTACCGTCTGAGCCCGCCGTTTTGCTTGTATTTGGGGCATTTACGCCTCGTGGTTGGGCGCAAACTCCAATGCGCCCCGATAGGGAGCAAAGCCCTTCCAGCAGTTGGCACAATCCCTGCATCCAGCCCAGCATCCGCCTGAATCGATATGCCGATGCGCCCCTACGATGAGATGCATGCCGCCGACGGAGCCGTTCGGCAGCAGTACGCGCACTACGCGCGCTGGCTCGCCGGACAACCCGACGGTTTGATGCGCACCCGCCGCGACGAAGCGGAGATGATCTTCCGCCGAGTCGGCATCACCTTCGCGGTCTACGGCGAGAAGGACGAGGACGGCTCGGGCACCGAGCGCCTGATCCCCTTCGACCTGATCCCCCGCATCATCCCCGCCGCCGAATGGCGCGAGATGGAAAAGGGCCTGCGCCAGCGCGTCACCGCGCTCAACCGCTTCATCCACGACGTCTACCACGACCAGGAGATCCTCAAGGCCGGCGTCGTGCCCGCCGAGCAGGTCCTGAACAACGCCCAGTTCCGCCGCGAGATGATGGGCGTGAACGTGCCGCTGGACATGTACTCGCTGATCGCCGGCATCGACATCGTGCGCGCCGGCAACGCGGACGGCACGGGCACCTACTACGTGCTGGAGGACAACCTGCGGGTGCCCAGCGGCGTGAGCTACATGCTGGAGAACCGCAAGATGATGATGCGGCTCTTCCCGGACCTGTTCGCCGAGCACCGCATCGCGCCCGTCGCGCACTATCCCGACCTGCTGCTGGACACCCTGCAGTCCGCCGCCCCGCCCAGCGTCAACGAGCCCACAGTCGTGGTGCTCACGCCGGGCATGTACAACTCGGCCTACTTCGAGCACGCCTTCCTGGCGCAGCAGATGGGCGTCGAGTTGGTCGAGGGCCAGGACCTCTTCATGGAGGACGGCTTCGTCTACATGCGCACCACGCGCGGCCCCAAGCGGGTGGACGTGATCTACCGCCGCGTGGACGACGACTTCCTCGACCCCGAGGTGTTCCGCAAGGACTCCACGCTGGGCGTGCCCGGCCTGCTGGAGGCCTACCGCGCCGGCAACCTCACCCTGGCCAACGCGATCGGCACCGGCGTGGCGGACGACAAGTCCATCTACCCCTACGTGCCGAAGATGATCGAGTTCTACCTCGGCGAGAAGCCCATCCTGCAGAACGTGCCCACCTACCTGTGCCGTGAGTCCGACGACCTGAAGTACACGATGGACAACCTGGCGGACCTCGTCGTCAAGGAGGTGCACGGCGCCGGTGGCTACGGGATGCTGGTCGGCCCCGCGTCCACCAAGGCCGAGGTCGAGGCCTTCCGCGAGCGCGTGAAGGCCAACCCGTCGAACTACATCGCCCAGCCCACGCTGTCGCTGTCGTCGTGCCCGACCTTCGTCGAGAAGGGCATCGCGCCGCGCCACATCGACCTGCGGCCCTTCGTGCTGTCGGGCAAGACGGTGCAGATGGTGCCCGGCGGCCTGACGCGCGTCGCGCTGAAGGAAGGCTCGCTCGTCGTCAACAGCTCGCAGGGCGGCGGCACCAAGGACACCTGGGTGCTGGAAGCCTAGACGCCCCGCCACTGCAGCCACCAGGAGCCCAGCCATGCGCTACGACGGATCACGCTCCCCCAGCCTGCCGGAATCCGCGCCGCACCCCGCGGCCGAGGAACCCCTCAACCAGAAAACGCACCGCCAGGAGTCCTACATGCTCTCGAGGACCGCCGACCATCTCTACTGGATGGCCCGCTACATGGAGCGGGCCGAGAACACCGCACGCATGCTCGACGTCAACTACCAGACGTCGCTGCTGCCGCAATCGGCCGACTCCGCGGAGCAGGCCTGGCGCAGCCTGCTGAGCATCTCCGAGCTGACCTACGCGTTCAAGGAGCGCTTCGACAAGGTCACGGCGCGCAACGTCATCGACTTCATGGTCAGCGACGAGACCAACCCGTCGAGCATCCTGTGCTGCCTGCGGGCTGCGCGCGAGAACGCGCGCGCCGTGCGTGGCGCGCTGACCACCGAGGTCTGGGAGATGGCCAACCAGACCTGGCTGGAGTTCATCAAGCTCCTGCGCTCCGACCAGCTCAAGCGGGATCCGGCCGAGGTCTTCGAGTGGGTGAAGTTCCGCTCGCACCTGTCGCGCGGCGTCACGCTGGGCACCATGCTGCAGGACGAGGCCTTCCACTTCCTGCGCATCGGCACCTTCCTCGAGCGCGCGGACAACACCGCGCGGCTGCTGGATGTGAAGTTCCACGGCAAGAACAGCGAGTTCTTCGGCGCCGCGCAAGGCAAGGAGCACTACGAGACGGACTTCTATCACTGGTCCGCCGTGCTGCGCAGCGTCTCCGGCTTCGAGGTCTACCGCAAGGTCTACCGCAACGTGATCCGGCCGGAGAAGGTGGCCGAGCTGATGATCCTGCGCGACGACATGCCGCGCTCGCTGCTGGCCTGCATGAACGAGGTCGTGCACAACCTCGACCGGGTGGCCAACGACCAGTCGCTGGAGACGCGTCGCCGCGCCGGCCGCCTGCGCGCGGACCTGCAGTTCAGCCGCATCGACGAGATCCTGTCCACCGGCCTGCACGCCTTCCTGACGCAGTTCCTCGACCGCGTCGGCGACCTCGGCTACGGCATCAGCCGCGACTTCCTCGTGCCGGTGAAATATTGAGCCCCGGTTGCTGACGCGACCGCCCCCGTGGACGGGGCCTGGCTCGGGGCGGCCCGGCGCTCGGGCCCCAGCCGCCTCCACCAGTCGGGCGGATCCACCACCGCGCTGATCATCTGCAGATCACCCTCCCGGGCCTTGCCCTTGGGGAGGGTTTCCTCGTCCGTGGATGTGCGCCCCCCGGCCCGCGGGGAGCGTGTATTCCGTCACGGGCTTACCCCCTCGAACCCCGCTGTACACAGTTTCTAGACTGTTTCCGAACCGGACCGATGGATGTCTGGAAGGAGACCGGGATGAAGCTGAAGAAGACCATTGCCGCCTGTGCCGCCGCGCTGGGCTTGCTGGGCATGTCCACCCCAGCCGACGCGCTGCTGGGCCTGGACCTCAACGCGCTCAACCCGACCTACACGAAGACGAAGTACCCCATCGTCCTGGTGCATGGCCTGTTCGGCTTCGACAACATCGTCGGCATCGACTACTTCTACGGCGTCAAGAAGGCGCTGACCTCGGGCGGCGCCAAGGTCTACATCGTCCAGCTGTCCGCTGCGGCCTCGCACAAGGTGCGCGGCGAGCAGCTGCTGCAGCAACTGCAGGCCATCCAGGCCGCCGACCCGACGATCAAGAAGTTCAACCTCGTGGGCCACAGCCAGGGCGGCCTGGCCTCGCGTTACGTGGCCGGCGTCAAGCCCGAGCTGGTGGCCAGCGTGACCCAGGTGCAGACGCCCAACCAGGGCAGCAAGACCGCCGACTGGCTGGTCGACCTGGTGCTCAATGCGCCGCTGCCGGCAGAAGGCAGCCAGAGCATCGACCTGTTGGGCCTGGCCGTCGAGGTGGTGGGTGCCATCGAGTGGCTCTCCGACAGCCCCTACAAGTCCGACAAGAGCTCGCTGCTGGCCAACATCGTCGGCCTGACCACGACCATCGCCCCGAGCTTCAACGCCAGCTACCCGGCCGGCGCGCCGACCACCGAATGCGGCAGCGGCCCGCGCACCGCCAACGGCATCAACTGGTACTCGGTGGGCGGCACCAAGATCAACACCAACCTGCTGGACATCAGCGACCTGATCCTGGCCTACGTCGGCAAGGAGAGCTACGGCACCGAGCCCAACGACGGCCTGGTGGGCAAGTGCTCCAGCCACTGGGGCGAGGTGCTGCGTGACGACTATCCCTGGAACCACCTGGACGGCATCAACCAGGTCTTCGGCATCGTCGGCCTGACGGCGCCGGATCCGCTTGTCTTCTATCGCACCCAGGCCAACCGTTTGAAGGGCGCCGGGCTCTGAACTCCGGTCCCGCTTGAGGAGGTTCAAGGCGTCCGCCCCCGCGGGCGCCTTGTTCTTTCTACGGTCCAACGCGTCCTGATCGGAGTTCCATGACCGCTGCGTCCGTCCGCTTCCGCTCCCGTCCCCGCTACGCGCTGTGGGGTGCCTCGCTCGCTGCGGTGGCCGCGCTGGCCGTTCTGGCCTGGGTGGGCTGGCGCCAACTGCACTGCGCCGACTGTGGCGTCGAGCCGTCCGCGGCCGTGCGCGAAGGCGGCGCGGCCTGGTTCGATCCCAAGGTCGGCAGCCAGGGTCCGGCCGCCGGGGCCTCGGCGCCGCGCGACGCGGCCAGCCTGCGACGCATGCTGCAGACCACGGGCTCGCTGCGCGACACCGAGGTCGACGGCGAATGGCCGGTCGATGCCCAGGGCAGGCTGGTGCCTTCGCTGCTGGTGCGCCGGCGCTTCGAGTACTTCATCGCCGCTGGCGGCGAGGTCACGCCGCAGGAGGTTGCCGCGCTGATCGAGGACGACGCGCGCCGCTCGCTGCGGCCGCCGGCCGCGGCCGAGGCGATGAGCCTGTTGCAGCGCTACATGGAGGCGCGCGGCGAGGCCTCGCGCTACAAGCCCGACACCCGTGACGCGCAGAGCATGCGCGCCGCGCTGGCCGGCGTGCATGCGGCGCGCGAGCGCATCCTCGGCCCGGCCTGGGCGCGCGCCTTCTACGGCGAGGAGGAGGCCTACTTCGAGACCCAGATCCAGCGCGTCGAACTGGCCAACTCCGGAGCTGCCGGCGCAGCCCAGGCGGCCGAGCAGCAGGCCGGCGACTCCGCGCTGCTGACGTCCGCGGGCAAGGACCCGGCCGCCCTGCGCGAGGCCCGCCTCAAGGCCTACGGCGCCGAGGCCACCGCCCGCATGGAGTCGGTGGATGCGCAGTGGACGAAGTGGAACGCCCGCATCGACCAGGGCAGAAAGGAGGTCGCGCGCATCCGCGGCGCGGCCAACCTCTCGCCGGTGCAGAAGCAGGCCCAGATCCAGGCCTGGATAGAGGCCAACTTCAGCGATCCCTCGGAGCGCCTGCGTGCGCAGGGGCTGTTGGCCGAGTGATCAGCGTGGGCCGAGGGGCTCACCGCGACGGGCCGGGCGCCGGGCCGCCCCAAGCCGGCCCCGTCCCCACGGGGGACCGGGCCACGTACCCGTGGCCCGAGGGGCGCACATGACTCGCGCCCGCCGGCATCACCGGCTGGTGGAGGCGGCAAGGGGCCGAGCGCCGGGCCGCTCCCAAGCCGGCCCCCGTCCTCTTGGGGGACCGGGCCACGTACGCGTGGCCCGAGGGGCGCTTTACTCAGACGGCGGCACGTAGCCGGCCGGCTGGTCGGCCGCGCCTTCGGAGAAGAAGAAGGCTTCCATCTGGCGCGCCAGGTACTGGCGCGCGCGCGCATCGGCCAGGTTCAGCCGGTTCTCGTTGACCAGCATGGTCTGGTGCTTGAGCCACAGGGCCCAGGCTTCCTTGCTGATCTCGTTGTAGATGCGCTTGCCGAGCTCGCCGGGGTAGGGGGCGTAGTCCAGGCCTTCGGCTTCCTTCTTCAGGTAGGCGCATTGGATGGTGCGTGCCATGGGGCTGTCCTTTACTTGAGATTCTTCACGAGCACCTGCGAGCGGCGGTCGTGGTTGTAGCCGCGCTTGCGTGCCTCGGGGAGCCATTCCGGCTCCACCTGCACGAAGCCGCGCTTGATGAACCAGTGCATGGTGCGGGTGGTCAGCACGAAGATGCTGTCCAGGCCCATGGCCTTGGCCCGCTGCTCGACGCGCTTGAGGATGCGCTCGCCGTCGCCCTGGCTCTGCACCGCGGGGGACACGGTGAGCGCGGCCATCTCGGCGGTGCGCGCCTCGGGGTAGGGGTAGAGGCAGGCGCATCCGAAGATGATGCCGTCGTGCTCGATGACGGTGTACTGGTCGATGTCGCGCTCGATCTCGTTTCGGTTGCGCTTGACCAGCGTGCCGTCGCGCTCGAAGGGCTCGATGAGCTGCAGGATGCCCCCGACGTCGTCGGGCGTGGCCTCGCGCAGGCTCTCCAGCTTCTCGTCGACGATCATGGTGCCCAGGCCGTCGTGGGTGAAGACCTCCAGCAGCAGCGCGCCGTCCACCTTGAACGGGATGATGTGCACACGGTCCACCGTCGCGTCGCAGGCCTTCACCGCATGCTGCAGGTAGTAGGCGGTGTCGGTGGGCTGGGTGGGGTTGGGCAGGGCGGCCAGCAGGCGCTTGGCGTCGGCCAGCGTCAGCTCCTGGTCGATCTCGCCCTCGTCGTCCTGCTCGGCGCTGTCGGCCTGGGCCGGGTTGCGCACGATCTCCTGCAGGATGCCGCGCACCTCGGTGACGAAGATCAGCTTGTCGGCCTGCAGCGCGATGGCCGCGGCGGTGGCCACGTCCTCCATGCTGAGGTTGAAGGCCTCGCCGGTGGGCGAGAAGCCGAAGGGCGACAGCAGCACCAGCGCGCCGATGTCGATCGCGCGGCGGATGGCCACTGCGTCGATCTTGCGCACCAGGCCGGTGTGCATGAAGTCCACCCCGTCGACGATGCCCACCGGGCGCGCGGTGATGAAGTTGCCCGACACCACCGTGACCGCGGCGCCGGCCATCGGCGTGTTGGGCAGCCCCTGCGAGAAGGCGGCCTCGATCTCGTAGCGCAGCTGGCCGGCGGCCTCCTGCGCGCAGTCCAGCGCCACCGAGTCGGTGATGCGCATGCCGTGCGAGAACTGCGAGCTGTGGCCCTTCACGCGCAGCTGCTCTTCCAGCTGCGGGCGGAAGCCGTGGGCCAGCACCACCTTGATGCCCATGGCCTGCATCAGCGCGATGTCCTGCGCGAAGGCGGCCAGCTTGCCGGCGGCGATCAGCTCGCCGGCCAGGCCGACGACGAAGGTCTTGCCGCGGTGCGAGTGGATGTGCGGGGCGACCGCCCGGAACCACGGGACGAAGGTGTGGGGAAAGACGAGATCCATGGGCCGGGCAGGAGGGGAGGGCGGGCCTTTGAAATAATCCGCGATTGTGCATGAGCACCCCAATGACCCACCCTGCGCCCCAATCCGCCGCCCCGCTGCCGCCCATCGAGTTCCCGGAATCGCTGCCCGTATCGGGCCGGCGCGAGGAAATCAGCCGTGCCATCGCCGACCACCAGGTGGTCATCGTCTGCGGCGAGACCGGCTCCGGCAAGACGACCCAGCTGCCCAAGATCGCCCTGGCCTTGGGGCGCGGCCGCGCCAATGGCGGCGGCTGGATCGGCCATACGCAACCCCGGCGGATCGCGGCCTCCAGCGTGGCCAAGCGCATCGCCGAGGAGCTGAAGACGCCGCTGGGCGAGGTGGTCGGCTACAAGGTCCGCTTCCAGGACCGGCTGTCCGGCGGCGCCTCGGTCAAGCTGATGACCGACGGCATCCTGCTGGCCGAGACCCAGACCGATCCGCTGCTCAAGGCCTATGACACGCTGATCATCGACGAGGCCCACGAGCGCAGCCTGAACATCGACTTCCTGCTCGGCTACATCCGCCAGATCCTGCCGCGCCGGCCGGACCTGAAGGTGATCGTCACCTCGGCCACCATCGACGCGGAGCGCTTCGCCAGGCACTTCGAGAGCATCAAGGGGCCGGCGCCGGTGATCATGGTCTCGGGCCGCCTCTTCCCGGTGGAGCAGCGCTGGCGCCCCTTCGAGGAGAGGCGCGACTACGACCTCAACGACGCCATCGCCGACGCGCTGGACGAGCTGTGGAGCGGCCCGGGTGCCATGGGCGACGTGCTCGTCTTCCTGCCGGGCGAACGCGAGATCCGCGAGGCCGCCGACCACCTGCGCCGCCACCTGGCCGCCCAGGCCCACGGCCGGCAGATCGCCGAGATCCTGCCGCTGTTCGCCCGCCTGAGCCAGCAGGAGCAGGACCGCGTCTTCGAGCCCCACGGCGCGCCGCGCGTGGTGCTGTCCACCAACGTGGCCGAGACCTCGCTGACGGTGCCCGGCATCCGCTACGTGATCGACGCCGGCACCGCGCGCGTCAAGCGCTACAGCTTCCGCAACAAGGTGGAGCAGCTGCAGATCGAGCCCGTCAGCCAGGCCGCGGCCAACCAGCGTGCCGGCCGCTGCGGGCGCGTGAGCAACGGCATCTGCATCCGGCTCTACGACGAGGCCGACTTCAACGGCCGGCCGAAGTTCACCGACCCGGAGATCCTGCGTTCGTCCCTGGCCGGCGTGATCCTGCGCATGAAGGGCCTGCACCTCGGCACGGTGGAGGACTTCCCCTTCATCGAGCCGCCGCCGCGCAAGGCCATCGCCGACGGCTATGCGCTGCTGGGCGAGCTCAACGCGGTGGACGACGACAACGAGCTGACTTCCATCGGCAAGGAACTGGCCAAGCTGCCGCTGGACCCGCGCATCGGCCGCATGATCCTGGAGGCGCGCGAGCGCCAGGCGCTGTCGGAGGTGCTGGTCATCGCCTCCGCTCTGAGCGTGCAGGACGTGCGCGACCGCCCGCTGGAGCAACAGCAGGCCGCCGACGAGAAGCACAAGAAATTCGACGACGAGAAGTCCGAGTTCAACGGCTACCTGAAGCTGTGGAAGTGGCTGGAGGCCGCCCGTGGCCACGGCCAGCAGGAGGCGGCAGGCGGCCAGCCGGCGCACAAGCTCAGCCACCGCAAGCAGGAGCAGCTGCTGCGCGAGAACTTCGTCTCCGTGCGCCGCGTGCGCGAGTGGCGCGACATCCATTCGCAGCTGCACACGGTGGTGGCCGAACACGGCTGGCGCCTGAACCAGTCGCCGGCCACCTACGAGCAGCTGCACCTGTCCATGCTCGCCGGGCTGCTCGGCAACATCGGCTGCAAGGCCGCCGCCGCCGAGCCGCCTCAAGGCGGGACGGCTCCCCCCCGGGGGGCTGGGGGCTCACGAGGGCGCGATGACGAGGAGTGGTACCTCGGCGCGCGCGGCATCAAGTTCTGGCGTCATCCGGGTGCCCACCTGTCGAAGAAGCCGGGGCGCTGGCTGGTCGCGGCTGAACTCGTCGAGACGACCAAGCTCTACGGCCGCGGCCTGGCCGCCATCGAGCCGCAATGGATACCGGGCATCGCGGGCCACCTGCTGAAGAAGCAGCTGCTGGAGCCGCACTGGGAGAAGAAGGCCGCCGAGGTGATCGCGCTGGAGCGCGCCACGCTCTACGGCATCGTCGTCTACAACAACCGCCGCGTGAACTTCGGCAACGTGGACCCGGCGGCAGCGCGCGAGATCTTCATCCGCGAGGCCCTGGTCAACGGCGAATGGGACACGCGGCTGCCCTTCTGGGCCCACAACCGCAAGCTCATCGGCCAGGTGGAGGCGATGGAGCACAAGTCGCGCCGCCAGGACGTGCTGGTGGACGACGAGCTGATCCACGCCTACTACGACCAGCAGCTGCCCGCCGACGTCTGCAGCGGCGCCAGCTTCGAGCGCTGGTACCGCGAGGAGAGCCGCCGCCAGCCCAAGCTGCTGTGGCTCACGCGCGAGGAGCTGATGCGCCACGAGGCTGCCGGCATCACCACGCAGAGCTTCCCCAAGACCATCCGCCTGGGCGGTGTCGATTGCCTCGCGCAGTACCTGCACGAGCCGGGCGATGCGCGCGACGGCCTGACGGTGAGCGTGCCCATCTACGCGTTGAACCAGGTCGGCGACGAGCGCTGCGAATGGCTGGTGCCCGGCATGCTGAAGGACAAGGTGCTGGCGCTGTGCAAGAGCCTGCACCAGAAGCCGCGTGCGCGGCTGGTGCCGCTGCCGGAGTTCGCGGACGGCTTCATCGCGTCGGTGCCCTTCGGCGAGGGCGGCATGGTCGACGCGCTGCTCAAGGCCGTGCGCGACCGCACCCAGCTGGACATCAAGCGCGCGGACTTCAAGCTGGAGCTGCTGTCGCCGCACCTCTTCATGAACCTGCGCGTGGTGGACGAGCACGGCCGCCAGCTCGGCATGGGCCGCAACCTGGCGGCGCTGAAGGCGGACCTGGGCGGGCAGGCGCGCAATGCCTTCCAGGCACTGGCCGCACTGAAGGTGGGCGGCCGAGCCGAGCCTGAGCCCGAGGCCGCTCCGCCGGCGGCCGCACCCAGGGACGGCCGCACGCCGCAGCCCGCTGCGGCCGAAGCGCCCAGGCCGGCGGCGGCGCCTGCTAACGCGAAGTACACGGCCTGGACCTTCGGCACCCTGCCCGAGCTGATGGAGATCGAGCGCGAGGGCCCGCGCGGCAAGCAGGTGCTGGTGGGCTTTCCCGCGCTGCTCGACAAGGGCGAGCACGTCGAGATCGAGGTCTTCGACGAGCCGGAGGCCGCGGCCGAGAAGCATCGCGCCGGATTGCGCCGGCTGGTGGCGCTGCAGCTCAAGGAGCCGCTGAAGTTCCTGGAGAAGAACATCCCGGACCTGCAGAAGATGTCCATGCTCTTCATGCCGCTGGGTAGCGCGGAGGAACTGCGCGACCAGGTCGTGCAGGTCGCGCTGGACCGCGCCTTCCTGCAGGAGCCGCTGCCGCACGACGCTGCCGGCTTCACCGCGCGCATCGAAGAGGGCCGCCCGCGCCTGAACCTGATCGCGCAGGAGGTGGCGCGGCTGGCCGGCAGCGTGCTGGTGGAGTACGCCGCCGCCGCACGCAAGCTCAAGGACGCCAAGCCGCCCAAGGACGTGGCCGACGATGTGGCGGCCCAGTTGCAGCGGCTGTGCCACAGGCGCTTCATCGCGACCACGCCCTATGCCCAGCTGCAGCACCTGCCGCGGTATCTCAAGGGCATCGTGCTGCGCCTGGACAAGCTGCGCGGCGATGTCGCGCGCGACGCCGACCGCCTGCGCGAGCTGCGCCCGCTGGAGCAGCGCTGGCAGCGCCGCCTGGCCGAACGCAAGGGCGCGGCCGATGCGCGCCTGGACGAGTACCGCTGGCTGCTGGAGGAACTGCGCGTGAGCCTGTTCGCCCAGGAGCTGCGCACGCCGCAGCCGGTCAGCGTCAAGCGCCTGGACAAGGTCTGGGCGCAGATGTCGGCGTGAGGCCCCGCCTCTCTCTGCCGTTCAGCCCGCGCCCAGCGGCGTCGGCCCGCCGGGCAGCGACCGGGCGACTGCCCCGGCCGAACGCCGGGGCACCAGCAGGGTGGCCAGCAGCTTCTGGCGCTTGACCAGCTCCAGCAGCAGGAGCGGCAGCAGCACGCCCAGGACGAAGGCGGCGAAATGGCCTGCGCGCAGCGCGAGCAGGCCGGCGTGGGCCCGGTTGAGCAGGCCGGCGGCGGTGTTCTGCACCGAGCCGTGGAACATCAGCACGAACAGGCTGCCCGAGCCCACCCAGGTCAGCATGCGCCGCCATGAAGGCAGTTGCTGCAGCAGTGCCGAGAAGGCCAGCACCAGGTAGATGCCGAGCGCGGCGCGCATCGTGCACACCACGGGTCGTTGGTAGATGCGCCAGTTCAGGTCGGTGCGGGCGTCGGACATCACCATCAGGCCGGCCAGCGCGAGGGCGGCGACGCTCACCGTCAGCGGCTCGAAGCGCATGGCCTGCACGCGCGGTGCCAGCAGATGGCCGAAGAGCACGAAGGACGCGGTCAGCGGCAGCAGGTCCAGGCTCGCGGGCAGGCCGCGCGGGACGCCGTTGACCAGCGGGAACAGCCGCGGGCTGTGCGGCACCAGCTCGGCCAGCACGAAGGCGCCCAGAGGCAGCAGCGCGCAGGCCGCCAGCGCCAGGCTGCGCGGGCTGCGCTCCAAGGGGGCGCCGCGCATCAGCATCGCGCAGAACACCAGCACCACGAAGAGGTGGGCCAGGAACCACAGCGGGCCCGGCCACACCATGGAGCCCACGCCATAGAAGATGCCGACCAGCGAGCGCTCC
The DNA here is from genome assembly GCA_004322345.1 of Aquabacterium sp. GTDB lineage: Bacteria > Pseudomonadota > Gammaproteobacteria > Burkholderiales > Burkholderiaceae_C > Aquabacterium. The sequence goes on from SCTQ01000190.1 coordinate 17,010, forward strand.
GCCGCCGGCGTCCAGTGGCCCTGCAGCACCTGCGGCAGGCACTTCACGATCCAGTAGACGCAGGCGACCACGAAGTAGGGCTTGAGCAGCGCATCGGCCTTGTCGAGGACGAAGCCCCGCAGCGAATCCCGGCTGCGCAGCGTCAGGCCGGCGATGAAGAAGAACAGCGGCAGGTGGAAGGAGAAGATCAGGTCGAAGAGCTTGCCCTTGTCGCCGGCGACCAGCCAGTTGTGGCCCAGCACGACGAGGATGATCCCGATGCCCTTGGCGATGTCGATGGTGGCGTTGCGTGGCGGCGTCATGGAAACGGAAATGCACCGAGCCGGCCGGCAGGTTGTGCCGGCGTCGTGCACGCCACGCGGGAGCGAATGAATCAGGCCGCGCAAGGCGCGGCGGGACGGCCGGCATTCCGTTGGCCACTGCTTTCTTCTTCACTCCCTTGTCGCAGTCATGCCGGCACGAAAATTATCGTGTTTCACGATGAAACCCGATGAGGTGCCGATGGGCTCAACGGACCCCTTGCTTCGAGGGTTCCCGACGGGTGGCCGGGGCGCCGGGGCAACAGCAAGGCCGCCAGCCAGCGCTGGCGCCTGGCACCTTCCCACAGCAGCAGCGGGAGGGTGACGCCCAGGGCCCAGGCGGCGAGGCCTGCCGGCAGGGCGCCGATGCCGGCCCTGGCCGCCAGCGCGTGGGCCTGGGTCTGGATCGGCGAGTGGAAGAGCAGGATGAACAGGCTGCCCGTGCCCACCCAGGCCAGCGCCCGCCGCGTGGGGCCGTGGCGCTGCAGCAGCACCGACAGCGACAGCATCGCGTGGATGCCCATCAAGGCCGCCACCGTGCAGGCCAGCGGCTGCGACCAGGTGCGCACGTTGAGGTCGGTGCGGGCGCCGCTCCAGGACAGCAGCAGCACGAAGCCGCCCACGGCCAGCAGGAAGGACGCGGCGTGCCAGCGCATCGCCGTCACGCCGGGCTGCAGCAGCCGGCCCAGCAGCACGAAGCCCGCGCACAGCGGCATCAGGTCCAGCCCCCAGGGCAGGCCGATGATGCCGCCGCTGCGGGTGAAGATGAGCTTCGGGCTGGCCGTCCACAGCTGCGTGACCACGACCGCGCCCAGGGCCAGCAGCGCCGCCGCGGCGCCCAGCAGCCAGGCCGGCGAGCGGCCCGCCGGCGTCAGCCGCATCACCAGCATGCAGCACACCAGCGCGGTGAACAGCTGGGGCAGGAACCATAGCGGCACCGGCCACAGCGACCCGCCGGTGCCGTAAAAGATGCCGAGGAAGGTGCGCACCATGGGTTCGTCGACCACGCCGTGCAGCAGCCGCGGCAGCGACTTGCCCAGCCAGAAGCCCAGCGCCACCACCAGGCAGGGCTTGAGCAGCCCGTCGGCGCGGTCGGCGATGAAGCGGGCAGGCCGCGCGCCGGGCTTGAAGGTCAGGCCGGCGAGGAAGAAGAACAGCGGCACGTGGAAGGCATAGATGCCGCGGAACAGCAGGCCGTCCTCGTCGCGGGCCAGAGCGTTGTGGCCCAGCACGACCAGCAGGATGCCCAGGCCCTTGGCGACGTCGATGGTCGCGTTGCGCGGGGTGGCAGCGGGCGTGGGGTCGGGCGCGGGCAGCGGCTCGTGACCGGGCGGCCGGGGGGCAGGCGGGGCCGGCAGACGTGCGGGAACGGCTGGCATCGGGTCGGGTCCTTGTCGGGGTCGCAGGAATGCGGTTGCAGCGGACAAGGTGTTTCAGGATGAACGCCGTCCCGGTCGCGCCAGCGCACGGCCCGCGGGGCAAGCGGCATGCCGCGGCGGCATCCGGATTGCCGTCCCGGTCACATCCTGTCTCAGCCGGATGTGCGGGGGCGGGGATCATCCGCCGCCTCGCCTCCACTCCGACCAGGGCCCGCTCCATGAACCGCCGCCGCGAACTCGACGCCCTGCGCGGGCTGATGCTGGTGCTGATGACCGTGACCCACCTGCCTACGCGCTGGGCCATACCGGCGGGGCAGCCGCTGGGCTACCTCTCCGCGGCCGAGGGCTTCGTGCTGCTGTCGGCCTGCCTGTGCGGCTTGGTCTACACGCGCCAGGCACGCAGCGCCGGCATCGCGTCGATGCGGCGCGCCTTCTGGCGGCGCGCGCTGGTGATCTACGGCTGCCAGGTGGCGGCGCTGGTCTTCCTGTTCACGGTGATCGCGCTGATCGGCGTCAGCGTCGACCAGCCCGCGGTGAAGAACCTGATGTCCTTCTACCTGCAGCATCCGCTGACGGGCCTGCTGTCGGGCCTGGCGCTGCTCTACCAGCCGCCGTTGCTGGACATCCTGCCGATGTACGTGCTGTTCATGCTGGCCAGCCCCTGGGTGCTGTCCCACGGCATGCGGCACGGCTGGCAGGGCGTGCTGGCCCTCAGCCTGGGCCTGTGGCTGGCCGCGCAGTTCGGCGCCACGCGGATGATCTACGAACTCGCGGTCGCGCTCACCGGCCTGCCGGTGCCGCTGCAGGAGATGGGCTCCTTCGACACCATGGCCTGGCAACTGGTGTGGGTGCTGGGCCTGTGGCTGGGCAACACCGCCGCGGTGCGACCGCAGCAGATGTGGCATCCGGGCGCCTTCCCCCGCTGGATGGTCGCCGCGGCCCTGTTGCTGGCCTTCGGCGGCTTCGTCTGGCGGCACGTGGTGGGCCAGGCGCCTTTCCCGGACGACGCCGCGCGTGCGCTCTTGCTGGACAAGTGGCTGCTGGGCCCGCTGCGCCTGCTGGGGCTGCTCGCCTGGATCGTGCTGGCGCTGCGCTTCGGGCCGGCCCTGGCGCGGCGCCTGCCGCGGCTGGGTCCGCTGGAGTCACTGGGCCGCGCATCGCTGACGGTGTTCTCCGCCCACCTGGGCATCGTGCTGGTGGTGCTGGCGGTCTTCGGCGAGGCCACGCCGCAGCGTCCGGCCTGGGTGGACGCGGTGATCCTGGCGGGCGCCTTCGCGGCGCTGCTGGCGGTGGCGCGGGTCTGGAACGGGCGCAACGCGGCGCGCGCCCTGCTGGCGCGCACGCCGGCGCCGGTGCCCATGCAATCCGCGGCCCATCCGCAGGGCCAGCTCGTGGTGGTGCGCGACGGCCGCGCGGCGGTCAACGCCCTGCCTGCACGGCGGCAAGTGGGCTCGCGGCGCTGACCGACTGCTCGATGGCCGATTTCCACAGTGCATAGCCGTCGGCGTTCATGTGCAGCTCGTCGGGGCTGAACAGCTCGGCGCGCGGCCGGCCCTCGGCATCGACCATGCGGCTGTAGACGTCGACGAAACGCAGGCCCTCGGTACGCTGCGCGTAGTCGCGGATCAGCCGGTTGGCCTCGCGCACCCGGCCCATCAGGCGCGAGCGCGCCGGGCTGGGCTTGATCGAGATGAAGGCGATGGGCAGCCCCGGCTGCCGGCGGCGCGCGCCGTCGACGAAGGACTGGAAGTCGGCCAGCACCTGCTGCGGCGTGCGGCCGGCCTCGAGGTCGTTGTCGCCGGCATAGAGGATCACCAGCCGCGGCTGGTAGGGCGCGACCAGCCGCTCCACCCGCTGCGCGCAATCGCGCATCTGGGAGCCGCCGAAGCCGCGCTGCACGACGGGCCAGCCGGCGAACTGCTGGCGCAGGCTGGCCCACAGCCGGATCGACGAACTGCCGACGAAGACCACGCCGCCAGGCTGGGGGGCGTGCTCCGCATCCTCGCGCGCGAAGGCCTCGAAGGCCGCAGCCCAGGGGTCGGGCAGGGCCTGGGCATCGGGCGCTGTGGTGGGCGCCAGCGGCGCGGGGGCGGCAGCCGCCGCGGCGGCGGGCGGGACGCCCGGGGCGGCGTGCACCGCGCCGCCCAGCAGCAGGGCGGCGGCCAGCACGAATCGGCGAGAGGACGGCATCGGCGGATTCCTGGGCAAAAAACAAGCGGGGCAGGAGACGAAAAGCAAGTCTCC
>SCTQ01000191.1 GCA_004322345.1 Aquabacterium sp.
GGGGGGGGGGGGGGGGGGGGGGGGGGGGGGGGGGGTTGAGCGGCGGGCATGGGTGGTCGGGTGGTGAAGCAGTTGGGGCCCCGGGATGCGGGCCGGGGCCCCGGACCTGCATCCAAGCATCATGCCAGCGCGTGCGTTGTCATATGGATGCGTTAGGGTTGAGGGCGGGGCGCCACGGCGCCCGCCCTCCCGCGAAGAACAAGCCCAGATGCATCCAGCCATGTCCGACGACCTGCCACGCTCGACCGATCCCGATTCCGGCGCACGCACCGGCGACTCCGCCGCAGTGCCGGTGGAGTCGCTCGCGCCGGAGTCGGTCCCCCCAGCCCCCGCCCTGCCGGCCGCGCCGCAGTCGCCCACGCTCAAGCTGCTCAGCCGCGAGCGCGCCATCCTCGAGTTCAACCGCCGCGTGCTGGCCCAGGCGCGCCGCACCGACGTGCCGCCGCTGGAGCGCCTGCGCTACATCTGCATCGTCTCGTCCAACCTGGACGAGTTCTTCGAGGTGCGTTTCGCCGACTACCTGGAGGCGTCCCGCCTGCCCGGCACGGAAGTGACGCCGCGCGACCTGGCGGATGTGGCCGCCGCCGCCCACGAGCTGGTGCGCGAGCAGTACGCCGTCTTCAACGACGACGTGGGGCCCGCGCTGCGCCGCCAGCACATCCACATCGTCAACCACGCCCAGCGCAGCGAGGCCCAGCGCAAGTGGGTGGCCAACTTCTTCGAGAAGCAGGTGCGCCCGCTGCTGACGCCCGTCGGGCTGGACCCGGCCCACCCTTTCCCGCAGGTGGCCAACAAGTCGCTGAACTTCATCGTCAAGCTCAGCGGCACCGATGCCTTCGGCCGCGACAACTCCATCGCCATCGTCAAGGTGCCGCGCGTGCTGCCGCGGGTCATCAAGCTGCCGGCCGAGCTGACCGGCCACAACCAGGTCTTCGTGCTGCTGTCCTCGGTCATCCGGGCCCAGCTCGACGAGCTCTTCCCCGGCCGCAGCATCGAGGCCTTCTCCCAGTTCCGCCTCACGCGCGACTCGGACCTCGACGTCGACGAGGACGAGATGACCAACCTGCGCCACGCGCTGCGCCTGAAGATGAGCACGCGCCAGTTCGGCCAGGCCATCCGGCTGGAGGTGGTCAAGGGCTGCCGCGAGGACCTGTCCAATTTCCTGCTGACGCAGTTCGGCCTGGGCGCGGATGCGCTCTACATGGTCGACGGCCCCGTCAACCTGGTGCGCCTGACCGAGCTGATCGACCAGGCCCAGGGCGACCACCTGCGCTTCGCGCCCTACGAGGCCGCCTGGCCCGCGGCGCTGCCCCGCAACGGCTCCATCTTCGAGCGCCTGCGCCAGGGCGACGTGCTGCTGCACCATCCCTACGAGTCCTTCGACGCGGTGGTGCAGTTCCTGCGCGAGGCCGTCTACGACCCCGAGGTGCTGGCCATCAAGCAGACCATCTACCGCACCGGCAGCGAGTCCGTGCTGATGGAGCTGCTGCTGGAGGCCGTGCGCCGCGGCAAGGAAGTGATGGCCGTCGTGGAGCTGAAGGCGCGCTTCGACGAGGAGGCCAACATCAACTGGGCCGACCGGCTGGAGGCGCTCGGCGCCCAGGTGGTCTACGGCATCGTGGGCCTGAAGACCCACGCCAAGCTGCTGCTGGTCACGCGCCGCGAGGGCAACCGCTTCCGCCGCTATGCCCACCTGTCCACCGGCAACTACAACCCGAAGACGGCCAGGCTCTACACCGATGTCGGCTACCTGACGGCCGATGCCGAGCTGACGGCCGACGCCGACGGCGTCTTCCACCAGCTGGCCAGCCTCACCAAGTCGCGCCCCCCGCGCCAGCTGCTGCTGGCGCCGGCCACGCTGCACAAGCGCACGCTGGGGCTGATCGCCGAGGTCGGCGCCGCGGCGGCGGCCGGCAAGCCGGCGCGCATCGTCGCCAAGATCAACGCGCTGACCGACCCCGAGCTGATCCACGCGCTGGTCACGGCCGCCCAGGCCGGCGCCAGCATCGACCTGATCATCCGTGGGGCGTGCATGCTGCCGCCGGGCCTGCAGGGCCTGAGCGAGCGCATCCGCGTGCGCTCGGTCGTGGGCCGGCTGCTGGAGCACTCGCGGGTGCTGTACTTCCGCTGGGGCAAGGGCGCCGACGAGGAGGCGCTCTACCTGTCCTCGGCCGACTGGATGAGCCGCAACATGCTGCGTCGCATCGAGATCGCCTGGCCGGTGCGCGACCCCGTGCTGCGCCAGCGGGTGATCGACGAATGCCTGGTGCCCTACCTGCACGACACGCGCGACGCCTGGCTGCAGCAGGGCGACGGAACCTACCGCCGCATCGCCGAGGACGGCATCAGCGCCCAGCAGGCCCTGATGACGCGCTACGGCCGCATCGACGAGGAATAGCCTGGGAGCCTGAAGCGATGGACCTGATCCTGTGGCGACACGCCGAGGCGCATCCGCTGCGCGAAGGCGAATCCGGCTACGAGCTGGACCTCGCCCGCTGCCTGACCTCCAAGGGCGAGCGCCAGGCCCAGCGCATGGCCCAGTGGCTGGACCAGCGCCTGCCCGAGACCACACGCATCCTGGTCAGCCCGGCCCTGCGCACCCAGGAGACGGCCCAGGCGCTGCAGCGCTCCTTCAAGACCGTGCCCGCCCTGCATCCGCCGGGCTCGGTGGAGGACCTGCTGGCGGCCGCCCGCTGGCCCGACAGCAACGAGCCGGTGCTGGTCATCGGCCACCAGCCCACGCTGGGCGTGGCGGCGGCCCGCCTGCTGTGCGGCGCGGACCAGCCCTGGTCCGTGAAGAAAGCCGCCGTCTGGTGGCTGCGCCACCGCACCCGCGAGGGCGAGGTGCAGGTGGTGCTGCAGGCCGTGCAGTCGGCCGAGTTCGCCTGACCCCGCAGGCGCGGGCCGCCGGATCCGCGAACGGTTTGGCACGACCCGGTAAATACCCCTGGTCCGGCCTGAGCTACCCTAGCGCCCGACCCCTGATCCAAGGGGTCAAGGCCTGACCCATGTTGACGACATCGTCCAAGTGGGCGGTCTCACAGGCCTCCGGGTGGCATGCGCCATCCGGCATCGGGGCTCACACTCTCCACATACAGACGCGATCCAGCAGTCCTCGTCTCGCATGTCCTCGCCGCGCCCCTCTCTGCCCGACCCGTCAGCGGACACGGTCCATCCGGTCTGCGCCTCCTCGCTCCGCGCCCTGCGGTGGCTGGGGGACGTCGTGCTCAGCACCGACCACCGCCAGCGCATCCGCATCAGCCGCTCGCTGATCGCCTCGCTGGTCTACGTCTCCTGCGTCGTGCTGACGGGTTACTCCGCCGCCAACGGCATCGTCGAGCCCGGCCCCGTCGTCTGGCTGCAGGCCGGGCTGGTGGGCTGGACGGTGCTGATCTACGCCTGCCTGCGCAGCGGATTCAGCCTGCGCTTCTCGGATCCGGCGCTGACGCTGATCCAGATCATGGGCGCGCAGGTGTGGATCGCCGCCTCCTACGTCACCTGCCCGCCGCTGAGGGGCTCGCTGATGATGCTGCTGGCCCTGGTGCTGGTCTTCGGCATCTTCAGCCTCAATGCGCTGGAGCGGAAGCTCACCAGCCTCTACACGCTGGTGCTGATGGGCGGGGCGATGGCCTGGATGGCGCACGTCCGGCCGCAGGACTACCCGGCCAAGATCGAGATCGCGCACTTCATCCTGATGGCCACCATCCTGCCGGTGGTCTCGCTGCTGGGCGCGCTGCTGGCCGACATCCGCTCCAAGCTGCGCCATCAGAAGCAGGAGCTGAAGCAGGCCCTGGCGCGCATCCAGGAGATGGCCATCCGCGACGACCTCACCGGCCTGCACAACCGCCGCCACATGGGCGAGCTGCTGGTGCAGCAGGTCAAGCAGGCCGAGCGCGCCGGCCGCGGCTTCAGCCTCTGCATCCTGGACCTGGACCACTTCAAGCAGATCAACGACAGCTTCGGCCACGGCGTGGGCGACGAGGTGTTGCGCAGCTTCGCCGACCTGGCCCGCCGCAAGCTGCGCGAGACCGACGCACTGGCGCGCTGGGGCGGCGAGGAGTTCCTGCTGCTGATGCCCGACACCACGGTGGACCAGGCCCTGCTGGTGGTGCAGCGCATGCGCGCCGGCCTGACCGACCTGCACGTGGCCGACACCCTGCCCGAGCTGCGCCTGACCTTCTCCGCCGGCCTCACCGAGTTCCAGTTCGACGAGGCGCTGGAGACCACCATCGAACGCGCGGACCGCCTGCTCTACCAGGCCAAGTCCGAAGGGCGCAACTGCACGCGGGCGGCCAGCCGCGCGGGGACACGCGCAGCCTGAGAGTCAGGGGTGGCGATAATCGCCCCGTGAGCCCAGCCAACGCCGACTTCCGCCACCGCCTGCGCATCTACTGGGAAGACACCGATGCCGGCGGCATCGTCTTCTACGCCAACTACCTGAAGTTCTTCGAGCGCGCGCGCACCGAGTGGCTGCGTGCGCTGGGCTTCTCGCAGCAGGCGCTGCGCCAGGAGACCGGCGGCATCTTCGTCGTGCATGCCACCTCGGTGCGCTACCTGCGCTCCGCGCGCCTGGACGACGAGTTGGAGATCAGCGTCGAGGTCACCGAACGCGCCCGCACCGGGCTGACCTTCTTCCAGCAGGCCTGGCGCGGCGAGGAACTGCTGGCCGAAGGCGAGATCCGTATTGCATGGGTGGCGCCCGCCGAGGACGGCGGCGACGCCCACCGGCCACGCCGCATCCCGCAGGCCATCCTGGCTGCCCTGCCTCAACCGCCCACCGTGGCCTGAAAGTCGAGAACACGCGAAGAACATGAACCAAGACCTGTCCATCATCCAGCTCGTCCTGCACGCCAGCTTCATCGTGCAACTGGTGATCCTGATCCTGCTGGGCGTCTCGCTGGCCAGCTGGACGGTGATCTTCAGCAAGTTCTTCGGCCTGCGCAGCCTGCGCGCGGCCAACGACGAGTTCGAGCGCGAGTTCTGGTCCGGCCGCAACATCCAGGAGCTGTATGGCGACGCCGCGCGCGCCGACGGGCCGGATGCGCCGCTGGAGCGCATCTTCGCCTCCGGCATGCGCGAGGTGCTCAAGCTGCGCGAGCGCCGCGTGGCCGACGCGACCCTGCTGCTCGAAGGCGCCCGCCGCGCGATGCGCGCCAGCCTGCAGCGCGAGCTCGACCAGATCGAGTCCAAGCTGTCCTTCCTCGGCTCGGTGGCCTCGGTCTCGCCCTACGTGGGCCTGTTCGGCACGGTGTGGGGGATCATGCATGCCTTCACCGGGCTGTCCAGCCTGCAGCAGGTGACGCTGGCCACGGTCGCCCCCGGCATCGCCGAGGCCCTGGTGGCCACCGCCATCGGCCTGTTCGCCGCCATCCCGGCGGTGCTGGCCTACAACCGCTTCTCGCGCGACATCGACCGCGTGGCGATCACGCTGGAGAGCTTCATCGACGAGTTCTCCAACATCCTGGCGCGCAACCTGACGCAGCCCGGCGCGGCGCACTGACCGGGAGCCGCCCGCATGCCTTCTTCCTACCGCAACCGTGGCCGGCGGACGATGAACGAGATCAACATGGTCCCGTTCATCGACGTGATGCTGGTGTTGCTGATCATCTTCATGGTCAGTGCGCCCTTGATCACCACCGGTGTCGTGGACCTGCCCAGCGTGGGCAAGGCGAAGCAGCAGCCGCCGAAGGTGATCGAGGTCGTCGTGAAGGATGAGAACAGCCTGGAGTTGCGGGTGGACGGCAAGGATGCGGGAGCGGTTGCGCTCAAGGATCTGTACGTGCAGGTGCAGGCTGTCCAGAACGAAGTGGCAGGCGGGGCCGACGAGGTTCCTGTCGTCATCAGTGCCAACAAGGACGTGCGTTATGACGTAGTCGTGCAGGTCATGAACCATCTGCAGTCGCATGGTGTGAAGCGGGTGGGCTTGTCGGTGAAGACGACGGGGGAGGCGCGGCCTTGAGCTGGAGGCCTTCTGCCGGGCTTGAGCGTCTTGCTCTGGTCTCGTTTGGCTTGGGTGCCCTGCGCCGGGATTTCGGCCCGGCGGCCGACCTCCTTTCTTTGCTTGTGCAAAGAAAGGAGGCAAAGAAAGAAGGTCGCCCGCCGGGGCGAAATCCCGGCGCACGGCACAGAGCAGAACGGGACCACAGCAAGAACGCTCAAGCCCAGCAGAAGGGGCCAACCCCATGAGCACCATCCCCATGGACAAGCTCCGGCCCCGCTCCTCCGAGCCCCTCCCCACCGGCGCCCTCCTGGCCACCGCCGCCCACATCCTGCTGATCATCGCCCTGGCCCTCGGAGTCAGCTGGCGCATCAAGCAACCCGACGGCGGCGAGGCCGAGTTGTGGTCCGCCGTGCCCCAAGCTGCCCCCGCGCCGCTGCCGCCCGCACCGCCGCAGCCCGAGCAGGCCCAGCCCAAGCCCGAACCCAAGGTCGAGCCCAAGCCCGAGCCGCAGCCCGAACGCGAGGCCGAGATCGCCGAGAAGCCGAAGCCGGTGAAGCAGGAGAAGCCCAAGCCGAAGCCCGAGCCCAAGCCCAAGG
>SCTQ01000192.1 GCA_004322345.1 Aquabacterium sp.
CCTTCGCGCACGATGGTGGTGGAACCCAGGGAGTCCAGCGAGCCGGCCACCTGGTTGAACTGGCGGGTGCGGAAGCCGGTGGCGATCACTGCATCGCACTGGCCCGTACGGAAGTCCTCGGTCGCGACGCGCTCGTCGACATAACCTTTGAGCTCGATGGACGCGCCAGCTTTCTGCATGGCGATCGCGTAGTCCTTGGACAGGTTGAAGACGTCGCCGTTCGTGCCGACGATGTCGTAGACGCAAACCTTCTGGTTCGCCTGGGCCGACATTGCGCCGGCGAGAACCGCGCAGCCGAAGGCAACGCGACGCAGGGTCTTGAACTTGGACATCTGTGTCTCCTGGTACCGAATGCGATGCCGCCTACTGCATACAAGCGGATCGTCCTGATGTTGTGGAACGCGGGATGCGTGGATCCGGAAATCAGCTCCTCGCATCACTTGAGTCCGTGAAACACGAATCAAGTTCCGCTCGGAGGCGCAACGCCGGATCCGCGCTGCGCAACATCTTCTAACTATATCGTCGCAGTTTGCTATTGCCGTCCGCTCGAAACGGTGGGGCTCGCAACCCAAACGGAGCCATGCAAGGGTGCCGACTTCCTAGGAAAAGTCTCGTGTCAGAAGGGCCCGTGAACCAGGGAATCAGACCTTTCATTGGTCGACATGAGCCCCAGGGTCTCCCCTCAGTCAAGCGAGGGGGATAACCCTGGGCGCGGGCCCGATGCACCGGATCAGTTCAAGAAGTTGTCGACGTTGCCGGCAGGTGCATTGCCGCTGCCCTCGTCCCAGAACTTGCCCAAGCGGCCCACCGGCGTGCGAGAGCCCGTGTTCTGCGTCCAGTAGCGGTCGGAGATGTTCTGCATCTGCAACACCGCGTTCTGGTCGATCAGTCGGTACTCGGGGTTGGCCTTGAAGTCCTTCACCGACGCGAAGCGCTTGAGCGAGGCGCGCAGTTGCTTCTGGTCGTCGCTGCTAACCGCGGCGATGGCGGCCATCACGTGCGCCACGCGCACGCCCTTGGCCTCGCCGATGCTCATGGCCGTGTCGAAGGATCCCTTGACGTCCTTGCCGTCAGAGCCACCGGGCACCATGCTCCACACGACGGCACGGCCGGCCAGGGGCACGCCCCACCACTTCTCGTTGTCCAGGCAGCGCAGTGCGGCCTCGGCCTTCGGAGCGATGTCGGACGGGACGCCCACGACTTGCTGCGCGGCGACGTCGTTGGTGAAGGCCTGCAGGCCGGAGATGGTGCCCAGCAGGTAGACGAATTCATCGAAGTCCTTGCGGAAGCGCGGGCAGGACTCACCGTACTTGAGCTTGTACTTCTTCTCCACCGACGAAACCATCAGCTGGTGGGCCTGGAGCTGGCGCAGCGCCGTGCGCTCGAGCAGGCGCTTCTGCGCAGTGCGCGCATCCATCGCCTCGTCGGGCTTCTTGTCGCGCTGCGCGCGCATGTAGCGCAGCTCTTCATCCACGGCCTGGGCCTCGGAGCAGCCCGCAGCGGAAGTCAGCTGCACCGATTCCAGCATCGAGGGATCGGCATAGAGCGCACGGGTGGAACTGATCAGCGGCGCGGTGGCCAGGGCGAAGTTGCAGCCCATGTCGGCATCGCCGGAGGCGAGCGTGGGCGGGACGACCTTGTATTCCATGAAGCGCAGCACCGGCGTCGCGAGGCCGGACTGGAGGCTTTCGCAACCGCTGAGGCCCAGCATGGACGCACCGAGCACGGCAGTGGTGAAGGCTCTCGAAAGCCAAGGGGTCATCTAACTATCTCCTGTGAAACCAATGAATGCTGCCGAAGGCAGCCAACGAGAGAACATGCGGGGAGCCTGGGTCGAAAGCCGCACGGGCATTCGGCAACTCTTCGGCGACCACCGCCGACGATCCGATGACCGGCCGCTGCGCTGCGTCGTCGTCGGAGCCCCCCGCTGCTCGCTCGCGTGTCCGGCTTGCCTACCATGGATATGCGTTCGGTCAAACGCCTGCAGGTGGAAGCCTCTTCTACATATCGTGAAAAGATCTTAAGTCCCCGCTGTTTTTGGACTCGCTGCGGATTACCCTAGCCGCCCCCTCTTTGCGCAGGTCGCCTCTGGCCCGGCGTTATTCTTGCGAGACGCGGAGCGATGTTTTCCGAGGATGTTTTCCGAGGCCTGCACCGCAGCAACCGCGCTGCGCTTCGCCTAGCCTGCATGTTGCGTGCATCGGGCACGAGACAATCGCCCGCCCTGCTGTCCGCATGCCACATCCGGCCCAAGGCCCCCTACCCGCGTGCTTCATCATTCCTGTGCTTCGTGCCGGCTGCATCGGCCCATGAGGCGCACCGCCTTGATGTCCTCAGTGTCCACCTTCCTCGCTCACGAATCCTTCCGACTTGTTGGGGTTGCCTGCCACGCGCGCATCGTGCCGCTGCCACGCCGAGTGCTCGGCCTGCTGCTGGCGGCCTCGGTGGCCGCATGCAGTACGCTGCCCTCGGCCAACCGCACGGCAGCCACGGTGCCTTCCGGCTCGCCCACCGCACCCTCGCCTGCCGCTGCCTCGCCCCAACTGCCTGCATTCGAACTGGTGCTGAAGGACGCGAAGCGCACCGATGCCATCCTTCCGGTCTGGCGCCGCGAGGACAGGACGTGGCTGGAACTGCCTGCGGACATCTGGGACAAGCCGATGTTCCTGTCGCTGCGGCTGACCAGTGGCATCGGCGAGTCGGGCCTCTTCGGAGGGCTGATGGCCAGCCGCTACGGCGTCGCCGGCAAGCCGCAGATCGTCACGCTGCGCCGAGTCGGCAACCAGGTGCAGTTGCTCGCGCTCAACGCAGCCTACTTCGCGCAACCCGACGTGCCCGCGCAGGCGGCCGTGAAGTCGGCCTATTCGCCCAGCCTGCTGGGCAGCACGCCGGTGGCCAGCGCGCCCCATCCCACGCGCGGCTCGGTGCTCGTCGATGCGCAGGCGCTGTTCGTGACGGACATGCCGGGCATCGCGATGCTGCTCAACCGCGCGTTCCGCCAGAACTACGCCCACGACGCACGCAACTCGTCGATCACGGCGATCCAGGTGCAGCCGCATGCGACGACGATCGAGGTGACGAACCACTACGCGACCCCCTCCCTGTCCTCGGCCACGCCCGGCGCGCCGCTGCAGCCCGGCGCACCGGCCACCGTGCCCGACGCGCGCAGCCTGTTCATCGGCGTGGCCTACGACCTCAGCCGCCTGCCACAGCAGCCCATGTCCACGCGCACGGCGGACCAGCGCGTCGGCTACTTCACCACGACCGTCTCCGACTTCAGCCGCGACCTGGATCGGCGCCCGCGCAAGTTCTTCATCAACCATTGGCGGCTGGAACCCAAGACGCCCGAGGCGAAGGAGTCCGCCCAGGCAGATGCGACCGCACCGGCCGACCCCGTCGAGCCCATCGTCTTCTGGCTGGACCGCAGCATCCCGGTCGAGTACCGCCAGGCCATCACCGACGGCGCGCTCGAGTGGAACAAGGCTTTCGAACGCGCAGGCTGGCGCAACGTCGTGCAGGTGCGCCAGCAGCCTGCCGACAGCACGGTGGACGCGGCGACGCTGGGCCGCGCCTCGATACGCTGGATGACCAACAGCAACCCAAGCTTCGGCGCCATCGGCCCCAGCCACGTGGACCCGCGCAGCGGGGAGATCCTGCGCGCCCACATCGCCATCGAGAGCCTGTCCTCGCGCGCGATCCGCTCGCTGCGCTCGCAGATCCTGGCACCGCAGGCGCACGAGGACGGCGCGTCGCAGCGCTGCGAGCAGGGCGACCTCGCGGCCGAGCAGCTCGGCTACGCGCTGGACACGCTGTCCGCGCACGGAGGGCTCGATCCCGACGACCCCCAGGTGCAGCGTTTCGTGCTCGCCTACCTGAAGGACACCACGATGCACGAGGTGGGCCACGCGCTGGGCCTGCGGCACAACTTCCGCGCCTCGGGCTTGCGCCCGCTGCGGCAGCTGGCCGACGCTGCGCTGACCGAGACCCAGGGGCTGAGCGCCTCGGTAATGGACTACGCCGCGATCAACCTGCCTGCCCCGGGACAGACGGCCGGCGCGCCCTTCCAGACCACCCTGGGCGCCTACGACTACTGGGCCATCGAATACGGCTACAAGCGCTTCCCCGTCGCACGCGAGCAGGCCGAGCTGGCGGCCGTCGCCGCGCGCGCCGACGATCCCGCGTGGCGGCGCGCGCTGGCCTACGGCACCGACGAGGACTATGCCGGTGGCATCGATCCACAGTCGCTGCAGTTCGACCTCGGCGACGATCCTCTGGCCTTCGCGCGCCAGCGCGTGGCGATCGCCCAGGACCTGCTGTCCACGCTGGCCAGCCGCCCGCTGCGGCGGGACGAGGACTATTCGATCCTGCGCCGCACGGCCACCTATGCACTGCGTGACCTGGCCCGCACCTCGGTCGTCGTGACGCGCCAGATCGGCGGCGTCAGCGCGCTGCGCGACTACCCGGGCAGCGGGCGCGATCCACTGCAGCCGGTGCCGGCCGCAACGCAGGCGCAGGCGCTCGACCTGCTGTCCCGCAACTACCTGTGCGGCGACTGCCTGCTGCTGCCTCCTGCACTCGCACGCAAGCTGCCGCCGGACTTCCTCGACCGCGTCGAAACCGACCCGCTGGCCGCGGCGTCTGCCTCCGGTGCATCGTGGAACCAGCTCGTGCTGGAGCTGCAGCGCGGCGTGCTGGCCCCGCTGCTCAGCGAGGACCTGCTCGGCAGGCTGGTCGACCAGGGCGAGCTGGAGCAAGGCCACGATCGCTTCACGCCTGCGCGGCTGCTCGGCGGCCTGACCGCCGCCGTGTGGAGCGCATCGGCGGACAGCCCGGCGCGCCGCAACCTGCAGCGCGACTACGTCAACCGCCTGGCCTTGCTGGTGCTGCGCCCGGCCATCCAGGCCCGTGCCGACACTCGCGCCCAGGTGCGCGACGAGGCCCAGCGGCTGCTGGCCCGGCTGCGCAGCGCGCAGCGCCATGCCGCGGCGGGATCGGCCACGAAGCTGCACCTCAGCGACTGCGCAGACACCCTGCAGCGCGCGCTGGACGCACCGCTGCAGCGCGGCGGCTTCTGAGCATCCGGTGATGGATACCGACGACACGCCAGGGCGCGACCCCGAGATGGCTGCGCTGTTCGGCAGCGGCGGCCCGCTGGCGCGCGCCTTCGACGGCTATCGCGTGCGCGAGGCGCAGATCGAGATGGCCTCGCAGATCCTGCGCGCCGTGCGTGGGCGCGAAAGCGTGATCGTCGAGGCCGGCACCGGCGTCGGCAAGACGGCGGCCTACCTGGTGCCGGCGCTGGTGGAAGGCGGCAAGGTCATCGTCTCCACCGGCACCAAGACGCTGCAGGACCAGCTCTACCACCGCGACCTGCCCGCCATCCGCGATGCGCTGGCCATCCCCGTGCAGACGGCCCTGCTCAAGGGCCGCGCCAACTACGTCTGCCACTGGCACCTGGAGCGCAGCGAACAGCAGGGCCTGCTGGCCTCGCGCCAGGAGGCACGCGACCTGCGCGAGATCCGGCGCTTCATCCACGCCAGCCGCAGCGGCGACAAGGCCGAATGCGCGACCGTGCCCGAGGACGCGCCGATCTGGGCCCGCGTCACCTCCACCCGCGACAACTGCCTGGGCAGCGAATGCCCCAAGCTGGCCGAGTGCTACCTGGTGAAGGCGCGCGCCCAGGCACAAGACGCCGACGTGGTGGTGGTCAACCACCACCTGTTCTTCGCCGACCTGATGCTGCGCGAGGAAGGCGTCAGCGGCCTGCTGCCCTCGGCCCAGACCATCATCCTCGACGAGGCCCACCAGTTGCCCGACGTGGCGACGCAGTTCTTCGGCGAGACGGTCTCGACGCACCAGCTGCTGGAGTTCGTGCGCGACACCCTGGCCGAAGGCCTGAGCCAGGCGCGCGACGCTGCGAACTGGAACGATGTGCTGCAGCCGCTGGAGCGCGCCGCACGCGACCTGCGCCTGGCCCTGCCGGCGACGGCGCAGAAGATCGCCGCCGCCCAGCTCGAGGCGACAGACGCATTCTTCGGCGCGCTGGACAAGCTGCGCGCCACCTTGTCGGAGGTGGCCGAACTGCTGTCCAGCCAGGCCGAACGCGGACCCGGTCTGGCGCAGCTGCATCGCCGTGCAACGGACATCTCGCGCCGGCTCGCCAGCTGGCATGCGCCCGAACGGGCCGACCAGCCGGAGCTGTGCTGGATCGACGTCCTCACCGGGTCGGTGCAGTTGCACCGCACGCCGATCTCGATCGCCGAGGTCTTCCGCCGCCAGCGCGAGACCGCCGCGCAAGGCGAACCCGCGCAGGACCCGCCGGCCGACTCCCCGCAGCAGCCGGGCGCGCGGCCCCAGTCCTGGATCTTCACCTCGGCCACGCTGTCGGTGCGCGGGGACTTCTCGCACTTCGCGCGCGAGCTCGGTCTGGACGGCGCGACGGCACGCAGTTGGCCCAGCCCCTTCGACTATCCGACGCAAGCCGTGCTGTGCGTCCCGGATCACCTCCCCGCCCCGCAGGAAGCCGGCCACATCGACGCCGTGGTCGATGCGGCCCTGCCGCTGATCCGCGCGAGCCAAGGCCGCGCCTTCGTGCTGTGCACGACGCTGCGTGCGGTGGAACGCGCAGCAGCGAGGCTGCGTTCAGCCTTCGAGGCAGCCGGCGATCCCTATCCGGTGCTGCAGCAGGGCGAGGCCTCGCGCGGCCGGCTGCTGGAACGCTTCCGCCAGCTCGGCAACGCCGTACTGGTCGGCAGCCACAGCTTCTGGGAAGGCATAGACGTGCGCGGCGAGGCGCTGTCGCTGGTGGTCATCGACAAGCTGCCCTTCGCGCCGCCGGACGACCCGGTGCTCAAGAAGCGCCTGGAGCTGCTCGCCCAGGACGGCGGCCAGCCCTTCATGGACTACCAGGTGCCGCAGGCCATCATCGCGCTCAAGCAGGGCGCCGGCCGGCTGATCCGCGGCGAGACCGACCGCGGCGTACTGATGATCGGCGACGTGCGCCTGCTGACCAAGCCCTATGGCCGCCGCATCTGGCAGAGCCTGCCGCCGATGCGTCGCACCCGCAGCCTCGACGAGGCAGCAGCCTTCCTGCAGCAGTTGGGCGCACGACCGGACGAGGCCACCTGAGGCCGGCCCGCACACGCACACGCACACGCACACGCCACGCACATGCGGCGCGGCCAAAGAAAAAGCCGCCCGAAGGCGGCTTTCCGATTTCCCAAAAACGGGAGATCAGGACGAAGCGCCAGAAGCAGCTTCGGAAGCAGCAGCCGGGGCAGCTTCAGAAGCAGCGGAGGCAGCCTCGGAAGCAGCGGGAGCGGCTTCAGATGCGACGGGGGCCGGAGCGGGAGCAGCTTCGCTGGCGGCAGAAGCGGCGTCCACGGCGGGGGTCTCTTCCTTCTTTTCACCGCAGGCAACCAGGCCCATGACGGCGATCAGCGAAGCCAACAGAAGCGACTTGTTCATCCTTTTGTCCTCTAATGAAGTGTCAAACAATTACCGGTAATTTGGGAACCCTGAGCCTACCTCCGGGTCCTAAGAAGACGAGGAGCGCTCTGATGCACTGCCCAGCCTAGCCCGCCATTATACGGAATCACCCGCAGTCCCGTTACAAGCCCAGGGTCGTGGCAGGAAAGGTTTCGAGGGATCGTTGTGTAATTGCATCACATCCCTCCTGACACAACACCAGACGGGAGGCCTCGCGGGTCAGCAGGCCGCGGTGTCCGACGGGGTCCACGCGCTCCAGCAGGAAACGTCCTTTCACGAAGAACCACGAAGGCAGCGACCCTACGAGGTCGTCCACCGGTTGCAGGCACTGCACGCGATGGCTCCATGCCTGGCGCCAGGCGACCCACAGCGGGTGCTGGCGCGCGAAGCCCTCGAAACTCGCCGCGATCAGGATGCACCGACCATTCGAATGGGTGGTGGCCCAGCGGGTCCACGTGTCCATCAGCCCACGCTCGCCAAGCGGCCAGTCCTCGAAGCTCGGGTCGCACAACACCAGTTCCGGGCAACCGCCCGCGGCGACCGCGCCCAGCATCCCGCGCACATGATCCTGGAAGGCACGTCGGCCCTCGAAGCGCCCTTCTGCAGGCCACGACGACCCAGGTGATGCAGTGGATGAGGATGCGGTCATGAGCGTGCTCCTGCTGCCTTGTCTCGTCAGCCGGCCACCGGCCGCAGCCAGCCGTGGTCCAGCCAGTCCTCCAGCAAGCCGCGTGCGGCCGGGCTCGCGCCGCGCAGCGCCTGGACCCCCAGCATGCGCCGGTCCGCCAGCTGGCGCAGCAGCCGTGCATCGGCGCCGGCGGCGCGCCACGACTCGCCGTTGATGTAGACGTGGCGCTCGTCGTACATCATGCGTGTGCGCCGGTCCAGCGCCACGCCGGCGTCCATAGCACCGGCCTCGCCGTCGAACCAGACGCCGGGCTTGGGTTCGGTCAAGGCCTCGCCGAGGGCCACCTGCACCTGCGGCGACGAGGCCGCCTGGCGCAGCCAGTGGTGCAGCGATGCCTCGGCGAAGTCCGACAGCGCTGGCGGTATCGCCCCGGGGTGCGAGACGGCGGTCTGTCCAGGATCGCCGTAGAGGCGGTCGGCTCCGACCTCCTCGTCCTCGTCCACGTCGAGCAGGCGTTGCAGCAGGTCGCGCGCGAGTTCGCGCCGGCCCGCCGCGCGGAAGCCCGCCGAGCAGGTCATGCACTCGCCTTCGGCTATGCCGTCGTGGGCCCAGCGCGGCGGCAGGTAAAGCATGTCTCCGGGCTCCAGCACCCATTCCTGCTCGGCGACGAAGTTGCTCAGGATCTTCAGCGGGACATCGTCGCGCAATTGCGGGTCTCGCAACCGGCCGACGCGCCAGCGCCGGCGCCCATGCACCTGGATCAGGAAGACGTCGTAGGAATCGAAATGCGGCCCCACCCCGCCACCGTCCGAGGCGTAGGAGATCATCAGGTCGTCCAGCCGCGCCCGCGGCACGAAGGCGAAGCGCTCCAGCATCTCGTGGGCCGCCTGCACGTGCAGGTCCAGACCCTGCACCAGAAGCGTCCAGCCGCGCCGCTCCAGTGGCGGCAGCGCGCGCCGGGCGAAAGGCCCATGCCTCAGCGACCATTGCGCGCCGCGCCGCAGCGCCTGCTGCTCGATCAGGCGCGACTCGACGTCCTGCGATCCGGCCAGCGCGAACAGCGCCGCGCGCGACAACGGCGGCTTCACGCCGGGAAAGGCCTGGCGGATCAGCAGCGGCTTCTTGTGCCAGTGCCGGCGCATGAAGTGCGCGGGGCTCAGGCCGCCGAGCAGCGGGGTGGCCGAGTCGACATCGATGGCGGGGAAGGTGTTCTCATGGGTCATGGGCCGCGATTCTGCGTCCGCCGCGCCCATGCGGGCCGGCGTGAGAAGATTGCGTCATGTTCATCACCTCCCCTTGCGTCGTCAGCCTGACCTGGAAGCTGGAAGACGCCCAGAACCAGCTGATCGACGAACTCGAGTCTCCCGTCGAGTTCTATGTCGGCGGCCACGACCTGCTGTCCAAGGTCGAGGCAGAGCTGCTGGACCACGCCGTCGGCGACGAGCTGACGGTGCAGCTGCAACCCGACGAGGCCTTCGGCGACTACGACGCCGAGCTGGTGTTCTTCGAGGAGCGATCGCTCTTCCCGAAGAACGTCGAGGTCGGCATGCAGTTCGACGGTGTGCCCGAGGGCGCGACGACAGTCGGCATGCCTTCGGATCTGATCTACACCGTGACCGAGGTCTACGACTCCCACGTCGTGCTCGATGGCAATCACCCGCTGGCCGGGCTGGCGCTGCGCCTGTCGCTGAAGGTGCACAAGGTGCGCGAGGCCACGCCGCAGGAAGTGGAGGAAGGGTCGGTCTCCGAGCCCGTCTTCACGCTGATGCAGACGGCGCCGGGCTCACCCCACTTGCATTGAACGCTCCCGGGCCGCGCGCCTGGGCGCCATCTATCGGCCGGTGGATCCGAAGCCGCCGGCTCCACGCTCGCTGTTCTCGAAGCTGTCGACCTGGCGGAACTGCGCCTGCACCACCGGCACGATGACCAGCTGGGCAATGCGCTCCAGCGGGTTGATCGTGAACGCCTCGCGTCCGCGGTTCCAGCAGCTGATCATCAGCTCGCCCTGGTAGTCGGAGTCGATGAGGCCCAGGAGGTTGCCCAGCACGATGCCGTGCTTGTGGCCCAGGCCGGAGCGCGGCAGCACGATCGCCGCCAGGCCGGGGTCGCCGATGTGGATGGCCAGCCCCGTGCGGATGAGCGTGGTGTCGCCGGGGGCCAGGTGCACGGGCGCGTCCAGGCAGGCGCGCAGGTCCAGGCCGGCGCTGCCGGAAGTGGCGTAGGCCGGCAGGCTGTCGGCCATGCGAGGGTCCAGGATCTTGAGGTCGATGGTGGTCATGCTCGGGGATCGGAAGGGGGTCAGGCAGCCGCCAGCCGCTGGGCCAGCTCGGCCACCAGCGCGCGGGCCAGGGTCAGCTTGTCCGCCGTGCCGCCATCGGCCGGCAGTGTGCTGTGGCCCTTGGCGTCGACCAGCATCAGCGTGTTGTCGTCGCGGCCGAAGGTGGCGGGGCCCAGGTTGCCGACGATCAGCGGCAGCTTCTTGCGCACGAGCTTGGCGCGGGCGTGCTCCAGCAGGTTCTCGCTCTCGGCGGCGAAGCCCACGCAGTAAGGCGCGTCGGGCAGCGCGGCCACGGCGGCCAGGATGTCGGCGTTCTCGGTCAGTTCGAACTGCGGCGCGACCTTCTTGCCTTCCTTCTTGATCTTGTGCTCGCTCAGCTTCGCCGGGCGCCAGTCGGCCACGGCCGCGGTCGCGATGAAGACGTCGTGCGCGGCCGCCTGCGGCAGCACCGCGTCGTACATCTGCTGGGCCGAGGTGACGTCCACGCGCCGCACGCCGCGCGGCGTGGGCAGGTGCACCGGGCCGGCGACCAGGGTGACATCGGCGCCGGCCTCGCGCGCGGCGCGGGCGATGGCGAAACCCATCTTGCCGCTGGAGTGGTTGGTGATGCCGCGCACCGGGTCGATGGACTCGAAGGTCGGCCCGGCCGTGACCAGCACCGTCCTGCCGGCCAGGTGCTTGGGCGCGAGCACGCCCAGCAGGTCCTCCAGCAGTTCGGCCGGCTCCAGCATGCGGCCGTCGCCGGTCTCGCCGCAGGCCTGGTCGCCGTTGCCGGGGCCCAGCACGAAGGCGCCGTCGCCGCGGACGGCCTGCAGGTTGCGCCGGGTGGCCGGGTGGGCCCACATCTCGCGGTTCATCGCGGGGGCGACCAGCAGCTTGCAGCGTTCGATCGGACGGGCCAGGCACAGCAGGCTGAGCAACTCGTCCGCCCTGCCCTGGGCCAGCTTGGCGATGAAGTCCGCCGAGGCCGGCGCGACGATCACCGCATCGGCGTGCCGCGTCAGGTTGATGTGGGGCATCGCGTTGGGCTCGCGTGCATCCCACTGGCTGAGCTGCACCGGCCGGTTGGACAGCGCCTGCATGGTGGTCGGCGTGATGAACTGGGTGGCGGCTTCGGTCATCACGACGTCCACTTCGGCGCCGGCCTTGACCAGCAGGCGCAGGAATTCGGCGGACTTGTAGCAGGCGATGCCGCCGGACAGGCCCAGCACGAGGCGGCGTCCGGCAAGGTCGGGGCGGTCGGTCATGGCGCGCACTCTAGCAAAGGGTCGCCAGCGACCCCGCAGGCCCGGTTAAGGCGGGGCGCGTCATGCTGCATCAGCAGCAACCCGCTATGTCGCGGCAGCCGTCGGCGCGCAACATGGCGCCGGTCCAGCCCATCCGCCACGCATGCTGCCTGCACGCATCTCGGTCCACGCCTGGTTCACCACCGCCCTGATCGGGCTGGCCGCGCTCGGTTTCGCCCTGGCCATCCTGCTGGAGGCGCGGACTGACACCGAGGCTCGCGTGGCCAGCGGCCGCCCGCTACGCGTGGGCTACGCACTGGAGGCGCCGTACGCGATGCTGGACGAGCGCAACCAGGTCATCGGCGAGGCCCCGGCCGTCTTCAACGCCGCGCTGCGCGAGGCCGGGCTGCCGCCCGCCGTCTGGGTGCATGCGGACTTCGGCAACCTGCTGGACGAGCTGGAAAGCGGCCGCATCGACGTCATCGCAGCCGGCATGTTCATCACGCCCGAGCGCGGCAAGCGCGTGCTGTTCTCGCGCCCGACGGCGCGCGTGGACTCGGGGCTGCTGGTGCGCCGGGGCCAGGCCCCGCTGGCGCGCTACATCGACTTCCTGCGCGGCCCGCAACTGGGTGTGCTGCGCAACTCGGTGGAGGAGACACGGGCGCGACGTGCCGGGCTGGACGAACGCCAGCTGCGCGTCTATCCCGACCCCGCGACCGCGATCGCCGCGCTGCGCGCCCGGGAGATCGACGCGCTGGCGCTGTCCTCGGTCTCGGTCAACTATCTCGCCGCCCACGACGCCGACGCCGCCCTGGTCGCCCTGCCCGGGTTCGACACCCAGGCCGGGGCAGCCGGCCTGCCGGCCTTCCAGTGGCGGCACGACGCGGCAGCGCTGCAGCGGCGCGTCGACCTGGCGCTGGAGCACTACCTCGGCAGCCCCGAGCACCTGGCCGCCGTGCGCGGCTACGGCTTCGACGAGACACACATCCTGCCGGTATCCGCTGCCGCGAAAGCGCCAGCCGACGACACGCCGGCCCCCACCGCGCCCACGTCGACGGCAAGATGACACCACAAGCCCAGACCGAGACCCCTGCCCCGGCCCCCACACCCACCGAGACGGACCCGTTCGCCGAGGTGATCGCGCGCCAGCGCCCGCGGCTGGCCCTGGTTCTGACCGCGCTGTACGTGGTGCTGTGCCTGGCGCTGATGACCTGGTCCCACCTGCGCTGGCGCGACACCCTGGGCGATGCGATGGTGCCGCTGGACCTGCTGTCGCAGTCCCAGCACTACGCCACCACGGCCGAGCTCTTCGCCGAGCGCCTGCTGGCCGGCGACCGCAGCGTGCAGGCCGCAGACGTGCACGCCCGCATGCAGCGCGCGCTGGACGCGGCCGAGGACCTGGTCAACCAGCGCGGCATGCTGGCCGGCCTGGAGCAGGGGCGGCTCGACGAGGAGACCTGGCAGTCCGTGCGCGCCTACCGCGACGCCCTCAACGAGCTGGCCCAGACCATGCGCCAGCGCCTGGACCAGCCCGATGCCGCATCTGCCATCCACCTGCGCCAGCTGCACGGCCTGGCCGAAGGCACCGCCGCCCACAGCGAGATGCTGATGGTGCGGCGCCTGGAGCGTCGCCTCGACGCCCGGCGCTGGGCCGACGCGCTGAACCTGCTGCTGCTGGCCGCCATCAGCCTGGTGATGATCGAGTACGGCCGGCGGCTGTGGATACGCAACGAGGCGGCCCACCTCGCCACCGAGCGCGGCCAGGCGCGCCTGCGTGCCTTCGTCGAAAGCCTGCCCGACCTCGCCTTCATGATCGACCGCCGGGGGCTGTTCCAGGAGGTCTACGCCTCCAATCCGCAGCTGCTGGCCGCGCCGCGCGCCCAGGTGCTGGGCCGTCACCTGCACGAGATCTTCCCGGCCTCGGTGGCCATCGGCTTCCTGCAGGTGATCCATGGCGTGCTGGACGGCCGCTCCGACGGTCGCCACGACTACGACCTGGAGATCGACGGCCGCGCGCGCCGCTTCGAGGCCCGCATCAGCCGCGTCGCACACAGCGACCAGGTGGTCTGGGTCAGCTGGGACGTCACCGACCGCTACCTGGCCGAGCAGCGCGTGCTCGAGCTGTCCCGTCTGTACAACCTGATCAGCCACGTCAACCAGGCCATCGCGCGCGAACGCACGGTGGAGGACCTGATGGCCCAGATCTGCCGCATCGCGGTGGACATCGGCCGGTTCCGATGCGCCTGGATGGGTGCCGCCGAGGGCGCCGGCAACGTGCCGCTGCAGGTGCTGGCGCATGCCGGCGACGTGCAGGCCGGCAAGGCGGCCGTGCAGGCCCTGCTGCAGGAGGCCTCCCCGGGCGGCCCGCTGCAGCTGGCGCTGTCGGAGAACACCATGCAGGTGCTGGACCTGCGGCTGCTAGGCGACACGCCGCCGGCCTGGGCCGCGCCGCTGCTGGCCCACGGGCTGCAGACGCTGATCGTGCTGCCGGTGTGGCGTGGTGACGTGGGCTTCGGCACCCTGGTGCTGCATGGCGACGAGGCGGACGCGATGAGCGCCATCGAGCGCGCGCTGTTCGAGGAGATGGCGCGCGACCTCACCCACGCCGTCACCCGCATCGAGCACGAGGCGCAGCGCCAGGTGATGATCGAGCGCCTGCGGCTGCACGCCGCCGCGCTGGACAGCACACGCGACGGGATGATGATCACCGACCTCGTGCCGCGCATCGTCGCCGTCAACCGCGCCTTCACCGAGATCACCGGCTACAGCCCCGAAGAGGCCATCGGCCGCCAGCCGCGCATGCTGCAGTCCGGGCGCCAGGACGAGGCCTTCTACGACAAGCTGTGGCGCACGCTGATGCGCGAAGGCCAGTGGCAAGGCGAGTTCCGCGCCCGGCGCAAGAGCGGCGAGGTCTACTCGCAGTGGTTCAGCGTCGGCTCGGTGCGCAACGAGTACGGCGAGCCGACGCACTTCGTCGGCACCTTCACCGACATCACGCGGCTGAAGGAAGCCGAGCAGCAGCTGCACCACCTGGCCCACTTCGACGCGCTGACCGAACTGCCCAACCGCATGTTCATCCGCTCTCGCCTGGAGCACGCGCTGGAGAGCGCCACGCGGCGCCAGACCCGCGTGGCCGTGCTGGTGCTGGACCTGGACAACTTCAAGCGCATCAACGACAGCCTGGGCCATGCGCTGGGCGACTCGTTGCTGCGTGCCGTGGCCGAGCGGCTGAAAGGCTGCCAGGGCGCGACCGACACCCTCGGGCGCCTGGGCGGCGACGAGTTCGTCGTCATGCTGGAGGACCTGGCGGCACCGGCCGACGCCGCCACCCGCGCACGCGCCCTGCTGGACGCGCTGGCGCCGGCGCTGGAGCTGCCCGGCCACGAGTTCTACGTGCAGGGGAGCGTGGGCATCAGCCTCTTCCCCGAGGACGCGCGCAGTGCCGACGACCTGCTGCGCAACGCCGACGCCGCCATGTACCAGGCCAAGCAGGGCGGCCGCAACGACTACCGCTACTACACCGAGACCCTGACCGTCTCCGCCCATCGCCGCCTGGCGCTGGACACGCGGCTGCGGCAGGCGCTGGAGCAGCAGGCCTTCGAGCTCTGGTACCAGCCTCAGATCGAGCTGGCCACGGGCCGCATGATCGGCCTGGAGGCCCTGGTGCGCCTGCGCCAGCCGGACCTGCCTGCGCTGTCGCCGGCCGAGTTCATTCCGGCGCTGGAGGAGAGCGGCCAGATCCTGGAACTGGGCCGCTGGGTGCAGCAGGAAGCCTGCCGCCAGATGCGCGCCTGGCTGGACGCGGGCCTGGATTTCGGCTGCGTCGCGATCAACGTCTCGGCGGTGGAAGTGCGCCGCGCGGACCTGGGGCAGACGCTGAAGCAGACGCTGGGCGAGCACGGCATCGCGCCACAGCGGCTGGAGGTGGAGATCACCGAATCGGCCCTGATGGAGCACGGCGAACATGCGCAGGCCTTCCTGCGGGCCCTGGACGACCTGGGCGTGCACCTGGCCATCGACGACTTCGGCACCGGCTACTCGTCGCTGGCGTATCTCAAGCGCATGCCGGTGGACAAGCTGAAGATCGATCGCGCCTTCATCAAGGACATCCCCCAGGACAACGACGACATGCAGCTGTCGGCGGCCATCATCGCGATGGCGCACAACATGGGGCTGACCGTGCTGGCCGAAGGGGTGGAGACCGAAGCCCAGGTGGCCTTCCTGCGCAGCCACGGTTGCGAGGCCTGCCAGGGCTTCCTCTATGCGCGCCCGATGCCGGCCTCCGAGATCGAGCGGCTCCACCTGCGCCGCGCGTGAGCGCGCCGGCCCATCCGGCAGACGCGGCGCGGGTGCAGGCTCACTCGCTGGCTTCGAGGCGCTTGTTCAGTTGCAGCGCGGCCAGCGTGCAGCCGGCGCCGGACAGCAGGTAGACGCTGACGAAGGCCAGGCCGAAGTTGGCCGACAGGCCGAGCGCGACCAGCGGCGCGAAGGCCGCGCCGATCAGCCAGGCCAGGTCCGAGGTCAGCGCCGCGCCGGTGTAACGGTACTTGGGCTCGAAGTTGGAGGTCACCGTGCCGGCAGACTGGCCGTAGGACAGGCCCAGCAGCACGAAGCCCACCAGGATGAAGACGTCCTGGCCGATGCGCCCGCCGTTGAGCAGCAGTGGCGCGAAGCCGCTGAACACCGCGATCAGCGAGGCCAGCGTGGCCAGCGTGCGGCGGCGGCCGATGCGGTCGGCGATCACACCCGAGGCCAGCATCGCGACGGCAGCCAGCAGGCCGCCGAAGATCTGCACCACCAGGAACTCGCTGACCGGCTGGCCGGACTTCAGCACGATCCACGACAGCGGGAACACCGTGACGATGTGGAACAGCGCGTAGCTGGCCAGCGCGGCGAAGGCGCCGATGAAGATGTTGGAACCCTGGTTGCGCACCAGTTCGACCACGCTGGTGGGCTCCAGCTCGCGCTCGTTGAGCTGGCGCTCGTACTCGTGGGTCACGACCAGGCGCAGGCGGGCGAACAGCGCCACCACGTTGATCGAGAAGGCGGCGAAGAACGGATAGCGCCAGCCCCAGCCCAGGAAGTCCTCCTGCGTCAGGCTGGAGTGGAGGAAGGCGAACAGCGCGCTGGCCACGACGAAGCCCACGGGGGCGCCGAGCTGGCCCAGCATCGCGTACCAGCCGCGGCGGTTCTTCGGGGCGTTCAGCGCCAGCAGCGAAGGCAGGCCGTCCCAGGAGCCGCCCAGCGCCAGGCCCTGGCCGATGCGGAAGATGGACAGCAGCACGATGGAGGTGAAACCCAGGCTGTTGTAGCCCGGCAGGAAGGCGATGCCCGCGGTGCAGGAGCCCAGCAGGAAGAGCGCCGCGGTCAGCTTGGTGCTGCGGCCCCAGCGGTCCTGGATCCACATGAACAGCGAGGTGCCGAAGGGCCGCGCTATGAACGCGAAGGCGAAGATCGTGAAGGCATACAGGATGCCTTCCAGCGGCGGCGCGAAGGGGAAGAAGACCGACGGGAAGACCAGCACCGAGGCGATGCCGTAGACGAAGAAGTCGAAATACTCCGAGGCGCGGCCGATGACCACGCCGACGGCGATCTCGCCGGGAGCGACTTCTGCACGCTCGGCCTCCGTGCGGTTGTCACGGTTGTAGGCCTGCGGATCAGGATGGGCGGTGCTGATGGTGGACATCTGGCTGGGTGCGACGCAAGAAGATGGATTCAGGCCGGAGTTTCGGCCACCCGGGGCCGATCTGTCTGCGAATCTCCCCTGTGGGACAAAATGTCCAATCGCCAAGCCGGGACCGGACGCCTATATTTTGCGCGCCCACGCAATAGCGTCTTCCCTTGATCCCCCCTCGACACTCGTCCCCCCGGCATCGGCCATGAACCTCGTCAGGACCCTCTCCCGCTGGCTGCTGCCCGCAGCTGCCGCCCTCCTCCTTGCCGGTTGCGACACCGTCGTCCTGAACCCCTCCGGCGACATCGCCGCCCAGCAGGGCCGCCTGGTGGTCGTATCCACCTTCCTGATGCTGCTGATCATCGTGCCGGTGATCGCACTGACGCTGTTCTTCGCCTGGCGCTACCGCGCGTCCAACACCGAGGCCCCCTACGAGCCGGACTGGGACCACTCCACCCAGCTGGAGCTGGTGATCTGGGCCGCGCCGCTGCTGATCATCATCGCGCTGGGCGCGGTGACCTGGATCAGCACGCACACGCTGGACCCTTATCGCGCGCTCACCCGCCTGGACGCCCAGCGCCCGATCCCGCCCAAGACCCAGCCGCTGGTGGTCGAGGTGGTCGCGCTGGACTGGAAGTGGCTGTTCCTCTACCCGGAACAGGGCATCGCCACCGTCAACGAACTGGCCGCCCCGGTGGACCGCCCCATCCAGTTCAGGATCACCGCCTCCTCGGTGATGAACTCCTTCTACGTCCCTGCCCTGGCCGGCATGATCTACGCGATGCCGGGCATGGAGACCAAGCTGCACGCCGTCATCAACAAGCCGGGCAACTACGAGGGCTTCTCGGCCAACTACAGCGGCGCGGGCTTCTCGCACATGCGCTTCCGCTTCCACGGCCTGAGCGAGGCCGACTTCCAGAAGTGGGTGGAGAGCAACCGCAGCGGCGGCCAGGCGCTGGACCGCGCCGGCTACCTGCAGCTGGAAAAGCCCAGTGAGCGCGAGCCGGTGCGCCGCTACGCCAGCGTCGAGGCCGGCCTGTACGACGCCATCGTCAACCGCTGCGTCGAGGCCGGCAAGATGTGCATGAGCCAGATGATGGCCATCGATGCCTTCGGCGGCCTGGGCCGCCAGGGCGTCGCCGGCACCACCACCCGCGAAGGTGCCAACGGCCTGCCCGGCCGCACCTTCGTGACCGCGCTGTGCACGACGGACAACCCGACCGGCGCGCCGCAAGCCAATGCCGCCGCAGCCGCCGCCGCGGCCGCCACGACCACGAGCCGCTGAGCCGCCGCTCGCGCCGCCCGTCCGCCTGAACCCGAATTCCAGTATTCGAGACCCGAGATGCTCGACTTTTCCGACCCCACCAAACTGCTGCTCGGCCGCCTGAGCTGGGAAGCGATTCCCTTCCACGAGCCCATCCTGATCGCCACCTTCGGCGCCGTCGTCCTCGGCGGCATCGCGATGCTGGGCTTCATCACCTACATGAAATGGTGGGGCGTGCTGTGGCGCGACTGGATCACCAGCATCGACCACAAGAAGATCGGGATCATGTACGTGATCCTCGGCCTGGTGATGCTGCTGCGCGGCTTCGCCGACGCGCTGATGATGCGTGCCCAGCAGGCCGTCTCCTTCGGGGACAACATGGGTTACCTGCCGCCGCACCACTACGACCAGATCTTCACCGCCCACGGCGTGATCATGATCTTCTTCGTGGCGATGCCGCTGGTCACCGGCCTGATGAACTTCGTCGTGCCGCTGCAGATCGGCGCGCGCGACGTGGCCTTCCCCTTCCTCAACAACTTCAGCTTCTGGATGACCGCCAGCGGCGCCGCGCTGGTGATGGCCTCGCTGTTCGTCGGCGAGTTCGCGCGCACCGGCTGGCTGGCCTACCCACCGCTGTCGGGCATCCTGCACAGCCCGGACGTCGGTGTCGACTACTACATCTGGTCGCTGCAGATCGCGGGGGTCGGGACGCTGCTGTCGGGCGTCAACCTGATCGCCACCATCGTCAAGATGCGCGCGCCCGGCATGACCATGATGAAGATGCCCGTCTTCACCTGGACCTCGCTGTGCACCAACGTGCTGATCGTCGCCGCCTTCCCGGTGCTGACCGCCGTGCTGGCCCTGCTCTCGCTGGACCGCTACGTCGGCACCAACTTCTTCACGAACGACCTCGGCGGCAACGCCATGATGTACGTGAACCTCATCTGGATCTGGGGCCACCCCGAGGTCTACATCCTGGTGCTGCCGGTGTTCGGCGTGTTCTCCGAAGTGGTGTCCACCTTCTCCGGCAAGCGCCTGTTCGGCTACGCCTCCATGGTCTATGCGACGGTGGTGATCACCATCCTGTCCTACCTGGTCTGGCTGCACCACTTCTTCACGATGGGCTCGGGCGCCAGCGTCAACAGCTTCTTCGGCATCACGACGATGATCATCTCGATCCCGACGGGCGCGAAGATCTTCAACTGGCTGTTCACGATGTACCGCGGCCGCATCCGCTACGAGGTGCCGATGCTGTGGACCGTGGGCTTCATGGTCACCTTCGTCATCGGCGGCATGACCGGTGTGCTGCTGGCCGTGCCCCCGGCGGACTTCGTCCTGCACAACAGCCTGTTCCTGATCGCGCACTTCCACAACGTGATCATCGGCGGCGTGCTGTTCGGGCTGATGGCCGGCATCACCTACTGGTTCCCGAAGGCCTTCGGCTACAAGCTGGATCCGTTCTGGGGCAAGTGCTCGTTCTGGTTCTGGCAGATCGGCTTCTGGTTCGCCTTCGCGCCGCTGTACGTGCTGGGCCTGATGGGCGTGACGCGCCGCGTCAGCCACTTCGAGGACCCGTCCCTGCAGATCTGGTTCCAGATCGCCGCCTTCGGCGCGGTGCTGATCGCCCTGGGCATCGGCAGCTTCCTGATCCAGCTGGTGGTCAGCTTCCTGCGCCGCGACCAGCTGCGCGACACCACCGGCGACCCCTGGAACGGCCGCACGCTGGAGTGGTCCACGTCCTCGCCGCCGCCGGCCTACAACTTCGCGTTCACGCCCATCGTGCATGACAACGACGCCTGGTCGGACATGAAGGCACGCGGCTACGCGCGCCCCGCCGGTGGCTTCAAGCCCATCCACATGCCCAAGAACACCGGCGCGGGCTTCGTGCTGGCCGTGCTCAGCGCAGGCGTGGGCTTCGCGATGATCTGGCACATGTGGCTGATCGCCGGCCTGGGCTTCGCCGCCCTGCTGGTCTCCACCATCGTCCACACCTTCAACTACAAGCGCGACTACTACATCCCGGCCGACGAAGTCGTCCGCACGGAAGAAGCGCGCACCCGAGTGCTGGCCGGCGCGGCTGCCTGAGAACCTGACGACACCATGAGCTCCACCACCCTTGCCGCAGGCAGCGCTCCCGTGCGCTTCCACGACGACGGCGACCACCACCCCGAGAACGGCACCCTGCTGGGCTTCTGGCTCTACCTGATGAGCGACTGCCTCATCTTCGCCTGCCTGTTCGCCGTCTACGCCGTCCTGGGCCGCAGCTATGCGGCCGGCCCCTCCGGTGCCGACCTGTTCGACCTGCCCCTGGTGGC
>SCTQ01000193.1 GCA_004322345.1 Aquabacterium sp.
GGTCCACCGGCACGCCGGGGTAGTCGATGGTGGCGTGCACGATGCCGAAGGGATCGGTCTGCGGCGTCCAGCGGTAGTTGTAGACGGCGCGCGCCCAGTTGCGTTCGCCCGTGGTGTCCACCTCGTAGATGGTCACCACCTCGCGCTTCTTGGGCTCGGTCAGGGTGTCGCCGTAATGGAAGCCCCAGTTGGCCGCCGCGTTGCTGCCGAAGGACTTGCCCTTGTAGAGGGGGTTGGCCGACGGGCGCGGCACCACGTCGACGATGCGCACCTCCAGGATGTCGCCGGGCTCGGCGTCCTTGATGAAGACGGGGCCGGTGCAGATGTGCACGCCCTCGCCGCCGCCGGCGCCGTTCTTCGCGTCCATGGGGCCCGCGCCCCGGCGCAGCACGCCCTTCTTCTTCGCGTCCCAGTAGAAGACGCTCTCGGCGCCCGCGTCGCCCTTGACCATGCGTTCGGCATCGTCGTTGGCATGGTGGGTCAGGGTCTCGATGGTGACGAAGTCGCCGGACTCCACCGTCACCACCGGCTTGGCCGACTTGCTGAAGTAACCCCATAGCACCGTGTTGGCCGCCGCGGGGATGTAGTAGTGGCTGGCCATGCCGGAACCGGGCTTGGCGCTGGCGGCGAAGGCGGACGGCGCCATCGACACGTTCAGCGCCGCGGCCGCGGACACCGTGGTGCCGCCGGCGACCATCGCGTCGCGCAGGAAGCTGCGGCGGGCGACCTTGAATTCCTCCTTGGCGTCGCGTTCGGCTTCGGGGGTCAGGCCGTGGGAGCAGTGGGGGCCGCAGATGTGTTCCATGTCGGGTGTGCAGGAGTGGGAAGGGATGGCCGGGATTCTTCGGCCGCCGCCGCCCGCAGCGCTTGTCGCAGGGCGCACAAAAGCTTGTCGGCAGGGCCGCGCATCTGTGGCAACCTCGCCGCCATGCCGCCATCGACGCCCCTGCTGCCCCGCCTCCTGCTGCTGCTCGCCCCGGCCCTGACCGTCCTGGCCCTGCCGGTGCATGCGGCCAGCGCCCTCGAGCTTGCGACCGAGCTGACCACCCTCACCGAACTCGACCGCGCCGCGCTCTTCGGCGCGCGCCTGGCGGTGGAGCAAGGCGCCAGGCTGGGCTATATCGGCCAGGCCGCCGCCTCCTGCATGGCCGGCAAGCCGCACGAGCCGCTGACCGCGCCCATCGCGCGCTACCTGGCCGCGCAATTGACGAAGAAGGAACTGCAGGCGGCGGTGGGCTTCTACGGCAGCGAACTCGGCCGCCGGCTGGTGCAGCAGGAGAACCAGGCCTTCGTGGACGGGCTGACCCCGGGCAGCCAGACCCCGCCGCCGACGCCCTTCTCGAAAGCGGAGCAGGCACAGGTCGATGCCTTCACGCGCAGCCCCGCGGGGCGGAAGCTGATCACGCGCAGCGTGATGAGGAACGCCGGGCGCGATCCGGCGATCGCCAAGGTGGTCATGCGGATGCACGACGACTGCGTGCCCAGGTAAGGCATCCCTTGCGCGCCCTCGCCTGCTGCCTGCTCCTCGCAGCCCGCCTGGCCTGGGCGGACGACGGGGCGCCGCAATCCGTCGACGTGCACGACGTGCCCGTCTACCCGTTGGTCACCCGGCTGGCCGAGCACTGGAAGCTCAACGTCTTCGTGCAGGGCGACCCGTTGCAGCGCATCTCGCTGAAGGGCGAATACGGCTCCGCCGAGCAGTTGCTGCGCGAGCTCTCACGGGTCACCGGGCTGGAGCGCCTGCAGTTGCTGGGTGCGGAAGTGCTCGTGCCCAAGGGCTGCACCCCGGCCATGCCGGCGGAGCCGCCACGCATGCCCGACGAGCCGATCACCACCTCCATCGCCTGGGCGAACCCGCTCGCCGTGGCGCGCATCGCGGCGGAGATGGGCCACTACGAGGCCGGGCCCGCCACGGCTGAGGCACCGCGCTCCGTCATCGCGATACGCACGGAGAACTTCAGCATCCGCTCCATCTACCAGGTCGTCGCCGCGATCGCCGGCATCGAGATGCTGCCCGGCAAGGGCCGTACGGCCCGGCTGGCGGAGCACCCCGACCCCGCCTGCGACGTGCTGCAGCCGGCACCGGCCGAGATCCGTCGGCTGGGCATGCCGCCGCCGCGCACCGAGGACGCCAGCTGCCCGCGCCGCACGCTGGAGCGGCAGTACGGCAAGCCCGGCATGGGGCCCTGCCGGCCGCTGGAACTGCAGGCGCTGGAGACCCTGAGGTTCCGGGGCCGCATCACCAGCGCGGCCGGCCCCGACCAGGCGCTGGTCGAGTCGCCCGACGGCCGCATCCACGGCGTGACCACGGACAGCCTGATCGGCCCCGACCTGGGCCTGGTGAAGTCCGTCGAGGACACGGGTGTCGTCGTCGAGGACGTCCCGCCCGATGCGGCGGGCAGGCGCAGCAGGCGCGTGGCGCGGCTGGGATACGAGGGGCTGCAGGTCCTGCCCCGGTGATGGGGGGCCGCCCTGCCCGGCCCGTTGCCCGGGGTGGTGGATGGCACGACGATCCGGCCGCGACCGGAGCATGCCGCCGCGGGCAACCACAAGGGAGAACTCGATGAAGGCTCATGGACTGAAGCGCCTGCTGGCGCTGGCCGCCGCACCTCTGGCAGCGACGGCAGCCCCGGCATCCGCCGCCACCTAACTGAGGTGGCGAGCCCGCCGCCGCGCTTCTTGGGATGGACCGCCGTCAGGCCGGCGCGAGACTCGGCATCCCCCGCCGTGCGGCGCGGCGGGCAGCCGGCGGCGCCAGCTGCGGCACCAGAGGCGCCGCGTCTTTAGCCACCCAAGGAGAACCCCGTGAGCGACATCACCAGCCAGGACATCGCCCTTTTCGCCAGAGTGCTGTCCAAGATCGAAGACAGCTTCATGGACCGCCTGACGCCCGAGGAGCTGCGCGCGTTCAAGAAGCTGCAGACGCTGCAGGACAGCCTGCGCGTCAGCTCCGAACGCAAGAAGGGCGACGGCTCGCCGGACCGGCAGTCCTTCGACGCCGGGATGAAGGCGGCTTCGGCATTGCTGAAATTCGTCTCCACGCGCGAGCCGGAAGAAGAAGACAAGGGCACCAAAGCCAGGAAGGTGGAATGGGAAGTCTCCGGCTTCGACGATGAAGGCGATTGCGATGCCGCCGCCAAGGCCTGCGGCGGGATGGTGAAGAAGGGCTACGACCGCGACAAGTCCAAGTTCCTCAGGCGCGACATCGACGAGGGCGACCTCGGTGTGCTCTACGAGACCAACCTGACCACCGAGGGCGACAAGTACTCGCTGTTCTTCAAGTACGTGCGCGAGTCCGAGGGCAAGGCCCGGATGGTGGGCGTGGCCATCGGCAGCCACAGTGGCACCGGCAACCGCTACTACGTGGTGAAGAAGGACGGCGGCAAGTCCAAGAACCAGGTCTCGGCGACGAAGAAGCTATAGCCGCGAGGGTGGCCGGCGCGGGCTTGTCCCTCGCGCTGGCCTGCCGCCACGACCTGCGCTAGCGTGCACTCCCTTGCAACATTCCTGGAGCCACGCCGATGCCTTCCCCCTTCGACATCGCCGTCCTCGTCGGCAGCCTGCGCCGCGAGTCCTACACCCTGCGCTACGTGCAGGCGCTGCAGAAGATCGCACCCGCCTCGCTGAAGCTGGAGGTCGTGCCCATCGGCGAGCTGCCCCTCTACAACCAGGACCTGGAGGACGCCGGCGCCCCGAAGCCCTGGCTGGATTTCCGCACGCGCATCAAGGCGGCCGATGCGGTGCTGTTCGCCACGCCCGAATACAACCGCTCCATTCCCGCCGCACTGAAGAACGCGATCGACGTCGGCTCGCGGCCCTACGGGCAGTCGGTGTTCTCGGGCAAGCCGGCGGCGGTGATCAGCACCTCGCCGGGCGCCATCGGCGGCTTCGGCGCCCACCACCACCTGCGCCAGCCGCTGGTCTTCCTGGACATGCCGGTGCTGCAGCAGCCGGAGATGTACGTCGGCGGCGTGGACAAGCTGGTGGACGCCAACGGCTTCGCCACCGACGCGGCGAAGCAGTACGGCGCGAAGTTCCTGGCCGCTTTCGAAGGCTGGCTGAAGAAGCTGTCCGCCGGCTGAGGCCGGCCCGCGTCAGGGGTCGTCACGACGGCCGGGTATGCGGCCCCGGTTGCCTTCCTGCCCTTCGCCGCCGCGCTGGCGCAGGTCCGGCTGGCCC
>SCTQ01000194.1 GCA_004322345.1 Aquabacterium sp.
TCGAAAGCGCCAGCGGCGGCATGAAGACGTACATCACGCCGGCGACCTTGCCCTCCTCCTTGCCGGCCATCTCGGCCTTGGGGCCGGCGGCGCGGTTGGGGTCGCGCACTTCCACGCACAGTGCCGAGCGCGTGATCCAGTGGGCCGAGTCGAAGCGCGCGGGATAGGTGGCGGGATCGACGGTGGACGGCGTGGACGGCCCGCGCGAGGCGGCCTCGAAGGCGAAGGCGGTGTCCTGCCCGTCCCACACCGGCTGGGCCTGCCGCGCGACCACGCCGCCTTCGGCGAAGCCGCCGCCCCACTGGTGCGAGGCGTACTGCGCACGCAGCGTGGCCGCAGGCGGCAGCGCGCCGCGCGCGGCGAAGCTGTCGGGGTCCTGCAGGTAGGGGTACTGGCCCTTGCTGACCCAGGGCAGGGAGTCCAGCGGCAGGCGGTAGCCCATCGGCGAATCGCCGGGGAACAGGTACATGCGCTCGTCGCGGAAGAACCAGGGGCCGGTGGTCCACTTCGGGCCGGCCAGGCCGACCGGCCATTCGCGCTTGAGCGGCAGCACGTAGCCCACCGTGTGCGACAGCGTCTGGTCGAAGACGCGGCGCAGGCGCACGCGCTCCATCTCGTCGTCGAGCTTGGAGTCGAAGGGGTCGACGTTCACCGGCAGGCGGCGCTCGCGCCACAGGTAGTACCAGACGTCCTCGTAGCCGGGCTCGATGAACCGGGTGTCCAGCCCGAGCTTGATGGTCAGGGTCTCGATGAAGCGCTTGGCGTCCTCGCTGGTGTAGACGGGCGAGGTGCGCTCGTCGGCGAAGAGGGACGGGTCATGCCAGCAGGGCTGGCCGTCGGCGCGCCAGAAGATGCTCAGCGCCCAGCGCGGCAGTTGCTCGCCCGGGTACCACTTGCCCTGGCCGAAGTGGAGGAAGCCGCCCTCGCCGTAGCGCGCGCGCAGCTTGTGGACCAGCGTGGTCGCGTAGCTGCGCTTGGTGGGGCCCAGCGCGTCGGTGTTCCATTCCGCGCCGTCGCGGTCGAGGTCGGAGACGAAGGTGGGCTCGCCACCCATGGTCAGTCGCACATCGCCGTCGACGAGCAGCTTGTCCACCTCGTGGCCCAGCGCGTTGATGGCGCTCCACTGTTCCTCGGTGTAGGGCTTGGTCACGCGCGGCGATTCGTAGATGCGCGTGACGCTCATCGCGTGCCCGAACTCGACCTCGCACTCGTCCACGCCGCCGGTGACCGGCGCCGCGCCCGAGGGATTGGGCGTGCAGGCCACGGGGATGTGGCCCTCGCCGGCCATCAGGCCGGAGGTGGGGTCCAGGCCGATCCAGCCGGCACCGGGCAGGTAGACCTCGCACCAGGCGTGCAGGTCGGTGAAGTCGACCTCGGCGCCGCCGGGGCCGTCCACGGCCTTCACGTCGGGCTTCAACTGGATGAGGTAGCCGGAGACGAAGCGCGCCGCATAACCCAGGTGGCGCAGCGCCTGCACCAGCAGCCAGCCGGAGTCGCGGCAGGAGCCCGATGCCTTGGTCAGCGTCTCCTCGGGCGTCTGCACGCCGGGCTCCATGCGGATCAGGTAGCTGATGTCCTGCTGCAGCTTCTGGTTCAGGCCGACGAGGAAGTCGATGGTGCGCGGGCCCTTGCCTTCGGCGTCGACCTTGGGCTTGACGCTCTCCACCAGCGCGGCGAGCTTGGGCGTCAGCGGGCCCGTGACCAGGTAGGGCTGCAGGTCCAGCTTGACGTCCTCCGCGTAGGCGAAGGGCACGTGCTCGGCCTCAGGCTCCAGGAAGAAGTCGAAGGGGTTGTAGACCGACATCTCGGCCACGAGATCGACCGTGATCTTGAATTCGCGTGTCTTCTCCGGGAACACCAGCCGGGCCAGGTGGTTGGAGAACGGGTCCTGCTGCCAGTTGACGAAGTGGACGACGGGCTCGATCTTCAGCGAGTAGGACAGGATGGGCGTGCGGCAATGCGGCGCCGGACGCAGCCTCACGATCTGCGGACCCAAGTTGACGAGCCGGTCGTACTTGTAGTGCGTGACGTGGTTGAGCGCGACGTGGATGGACAAGGGGCCTCCGGAAGGAGCAGGTAGCGAGGAAATGGCGACGGCCTGCGGAATCTACAGCCGCTCGTGCAGGCCGCCGATGACTTGCTGCAAGGCAGCAAGTTCTACGCCACGGCGGAGCGATCCCGGTGCACGGCGCCGGTTCTGGTGCCTCGCGCACCCGGGCGCGCCGCAGACGCACCGCTTCGGCCATCATCCGGCCCATGCAGATCATCGAAGCCGACCTGAACCGACCAGACCATGCCCAGGCGCTGGTCACCCTGCTCGACGAATACGCCCGCGGTGGCACCGGCACCGGCGCGCCGCTGTCGGACTTCACCCGCGCCAACCTGGCCCGCGAGCTGGCCCGCCGCCCGCAGGCCCATGTGCTGCTGGCCTTCGATGGCGACCAGGCCATCGCGGTGGCGGTCTGCCTGGAGGGCTTCTCCACCTTCGCCTGCAAGCCGCTGCTCAACATCCACGACATCGTCGTCACCGAGTCCCACCGCGGCCGCGGCGCCGCGCGGGCGCTTCTGCAGCGGGCTCAGGAGCTGGCACTCACCCTGGGCTGCTGCAAGCTGACCTTGGAAGTGCTGGAGGGCAACCGCGGCGCACAGGCGCTGTACCGCTCCTGCGGCTACGAGGGCTACGAGTTGAATCCCGCCACCGGCCGCGCCCTGTTCTGGCAGAAGAAGCTCGAGGGCTGAGCCGCATGCCCGCCATCGAACGCTGGCATGCCACCTGGGACGCGCTGGGCGCGGCGCGCTCGTCCACGCTGAATGCGCTCTACGGCGAACTGCAGGATCGCTACGCCGAGCCGCACCGGGCCTATCACACGGCCCAGCACCTGGACGAGTGCTTCGCGCAGTTGGACATCTACGTCGCCGCATCGGCGCAGCCGCCCCGTCACCCGGCCGAGATCGAGCTGGCACTGTGGTTCCACGACGCCATCTACGAACGCAAGGGCGACAACGAAGGCCGCAGCGCCGACTGGGCCCGCGACGCGGCCCTGGCCGCGGGTGTCGCGCCCGAGGCTGCGGCCCGCGTGCACGAGCTGATCCTGTGCACCCGCCACGCGGTGGAGCCGCCGCCGGGAGACGCCCAGGTGCTGGTGGACGTGGACCTGTCCATCCTGGCCGCGCCCGCGCCGCGTTTCGCAGAATACGAACGCCAGATCCGCCACGAGTACCGCTGGGTTCCCGGCTTCGTCTTCAAGCGCGAACGGCGCAAGGTTCTGCAAGGCTTTCTCGATCGCCCCCGGATCTACTCGACCCCTTGCCTCCACGACCGCCTGGAGCAGGCGGCGCGCGCCAACCTGGCTGCCGCGCTGGGCTGAAGGGCTGCCCCGCCGTCGGGGCCATAGCCGACCATCAAGAACGTCGAGGGCGGCCCAGGCCAGGTGCTCAGGCGCGCGTGGCTTTTCGTCTTCGCCATCTGCCTGCACAACCTGCCCGAGGGGCTGGTGGGCGCTTCTCCTCGTTTTTCGGCTCCGGCGTCTTGCTTGCGGTCTCGCTGGCCGTCAGCCTGGAGGCCTTCTCCGACGACCTGGGCAGCGCGATCGAGGAGCGCCTGCCCCGCCGAACCAGAGCGGCGGCGTCGAGGTCGTGGCATCGGCCTGACCCCGGCGGCGGCCGGCCGTGAGGCGTATGCACGAAGTGCCCGCGGCGCGGCGCCGGACGCCGGCCTGCCGCCCGCCAGCCGCTTGCGCTTCATGTGCAAACGGCCACGCAGGCCGCGGGGACGTTGCGCGGCCATGGCCGGCGGCGGTGGACGGGGCAGGCAAACTCGGGCCGTTGTTCGCTGTACGGGCGCCAGTACGGGCCCCTTATTGAAACGATGACCTCAGAGATCCTGAGCGAGCGCCTGGTGCTGCGCTCCATGCCCGAAGCCTTCCTGCAGGCCTCGATGCAAGGCGACGTGCGCGCCGCGGACGATGCGATCGGCCTGCGCACCCATCCCGACTGGTTCATGGAATCCGACCTGATGGAGCTGCGCCTGGGCGACCTGGCCGCGGACGTGCACTACCGCGACTGGTCGCTGCGCGCCATCGGCCTGCGCGGCAGCTCGGAGATGGTCGGACACATCGGCTTCCACACGCGGCCCAACGCGTCCTACCTGCGCAACGTCGCGCCCGACGCGGTGGAGCTGGGCTACACGGTCTTCGCGCCGCACCGCATGCGCGGCTACGCGCAGGAAGCGCTGGGCGCGATGCTGGAGTGGGCAGCCGGCGCCCATGGCGTGCCGCGCTTCGTGCTGTCCATCGCGCCGGAGAACCTGGCCTCGCGCGGCGTCGCGACGAAGCTGGGCTTCGTGCGGCGCAGCGCGTGGGTGGAGGCCGAGGACGGCGTCGAGGAACTGTGGGTGCGCGAGGCACCCCTGGTGCATCAGCCGCGGCGGCGCGCCACGGTGGCACCCACGCCCATCAGGCCGGCCAGCAGCATCGCGTAGCCGCTGGGCTCCGGGATGGTGGACACGACCGTGCGCGTGAAGGCGCAGTCGGTCTGGCCGGCGCAGCTCGCCGCGAGGTCGTAGCCGGCAGTCAGCGCAGTGCCATCGGCCGCGTAGCCCTCGAAGTTCAGCGTGAGGTAGGCCGCATCGAAGGTGTAGGTCGCGCCTGCGACCGGCGACACCGGGACGAAGGTGCCGAACAGGTAGTCGTGGCTGCCGGCGGACAGGCTCAGCGCCTCCAGGAAGTTGAACGACGGCTTGGTCGGATCGCTGTTGTCCGTGTGGAACTCGAAGTTGTAGGCGCCGCCGCCGCAGGAATTGGCCGGGCTGGCGACGAAGTCGCTGCCGCAGCCGAAGGCGGTGTTGGTCCACACGCGCGTGATGGTCGCGAAGGGGACGAAGTTGGAGTCGCCGTCGTAGCCCTGCACCGGCAGGTCGGCCTCATCGAGGCCGAAGGGGGCGCCGGCCGTGTTGTCGATCGTCAGCGGGCCGTCGATGGTCAGGCGCAGCCAGACCTCGATCGAGTCCGTCGCGCCGACGGTGCCGGCGGCTTCGGCGAAGCTCAGCGTGGCGGTGGGAAGGGCCTGGGCGGCGGTGCCGGCGCAGGCGAGCGCGCAGGCGGCGAGGACGGTACGGCTGGACAACATACTGCTACTTCCGGGATGTCAGGCTGGAGCGCGGCACCGGCCTGGGGACTACGGGATCACGACGCGCAAGCCACGCAGGAAGCGGACCAAGCGTCGTGAATTTGTAACGATTCTTGATGCTCCGCCCCGCCCGGTCAGCCCCCGGAACCCGGGGAGGTGCTGAGTACCGCATCCGGATGGTGCCAATAGCGACGCGTGCGCTGGCGCTCGCAGCCGGTGGCGGCGGCGGCGGACCAGCCGCCCGGCACCCCCGGGCCGATGCGCCACTGCCACGCACCGCATCCCGCCGAGCCCAGCACCACGGCGCCCGCCGCCCGGTAGCGCGCGAGCACCTCGGGTGCGGGGTGGCCGTAGCGATTGAGGTAGCCCGCCTGGAAGACCACCACCTCCGGCCGCACCGCGGCGACGAAGGCCGCGGACGACGAGCCGCCGCTGCCATGGTGCGGCGCCAGCAGGACGTCGGCGCGCAAGGCCGCGCCGCGGGCCAGCAAGGCGGCCTCCTCCTGCACGCCGACGTCGCCGGTCAGCAACACGCTGCGGCCCGCGGCGGAAATGCGCAGCACGCAGGACAGGCTGTTGGTCGTCGGCATGCGGCCGCCTTGCGGCGCGTAGTCCGCGGGGCGCGGGTGCAGCAGCTCGAAGTCCACACCCTCCCAGGACCAGCGCTGCCCGGCCTCGCAGCGCTGGCAGCGCCCGGCCCGCGCCTGCAGGGGGTGGCCGGATGGCAGCGAGCTGAGCAGTTCGCCCACCGGCAGCGCCTGCATCAGGCTGGCCGCGCCGCCGATGTGGTCCGCGTCGCCGTGGCTGAGCACCAGGCGGTCGATGCGTGGCTCGCCACGGGCGTGCAGCAGCGGCAGCAGCACGCGCTCGCCCGCGTCGCTCGATGCACCCGTCGTGCTGCGCGGCCCGAAGGCCGGCCCGCTGTCGTAGACCAGCAGGTGCCCGGCCGTGCGCACCAGCACTGCCGTGCCCTGCCCCACGTCCGCCGCCACCAGGTCGAAGCTGCCCGGCGGCGGTCGTTGGACCGGCGGCCACAGCAGCGGCAACACCAGCGGCCAGGCCAGCAGCCGCACGCGCAGCGGCAGCCGCGACAAGGCCACCGCCGCCGCCAGCAGGGCCGCGGCCTGCGCCCACCAGGAGGCGACGGGCACGTGCCAGACCGCCCAGCCGCCGCCGCCCAGCCACTGCAGCGTGGCCA
The DNA here is from genome assembly GCA_004322345.1 of Aquabacterium sp. GTDB lineage: Bacteria > Pseudomonadota > Gammaproteobacteria > Burkholderiales > Burkholderiaceae_C > Aquabacterium. The sequence continues at coordinate 6,326 of SCTQ01000194.1, forward strand.
CCCAGGCCTGCACCAGCCACGCGGCCGCATCCCACAGCGGCGCCCACAGCCCGCCCAGCAGCGCCAGCGGCGTGATGACGAAGCTCACCAACGGGATCGCGACGAGGTTGGCCGCGAAACCGACGAGCGACAGCTGGTTGAAGAAGACCAGGGCCAGCGGCGCCAGCCCCACGGTGGCCACGGCCTGCGCGCGCAGGCCCTCGCGCACCTGGGCACGCAGCACGCCGCGCCAGCCCGCGGGCGGCGCCTGGGTGGCCTCGCGGGCCGAGGCCATCAGCAGCCCCACCGCACCGAAGGACAGCCAGAAGCTCGCCGCCAGCAGCGCCCACGGATCGATGGCCAGCACCGCGATGCCGCCGGCCAGCCACACCAGCATCCACGGCCAGCGCCGGCCCAGCAGCAGCGGCAGCGCGGCGATGGCGAGCATCCATACCGTGCGCTGGGCCGGCAGGCCCCAGCCGGCGAACAGCGCATAGGCCAGCGCCGCGGCCACGCCGCCCATGCGTGCGGCCACCGGTGCCGGCTGCCACAGCATCAGCCGCGTGCTGCCGCGCCACACCCAGGCGATGCAGCCGCCGGCCAGCCAGGCGAAGAGGGTGACGTGCAGCCCGCTGATGGAGACCAGGTGGGCGACACCGGTGCGGCGGAAAACGTCCCAGTCGCCGCGGTCTATCGCCGCCTGGTCGCCCAGCGCCAGCGCCGCGATCACGCCCGCGCTGCGTGGGT
>SCTQ01000195.1 GCA_004322345.1 Aquabacterium sp.
CCGCACGCCGAAGCCGGCCAGGTAGTCGGCCGCCAGCTCGTCGAGCTTGGGGTCCTGGCGCACGTCGGCGCAGCGATAGACGCCGCTGCGCATCAGCTCGTCGAAGTAGCGCCCGTACTGGCGCTGGTGCAGGATCGGGCCGCCCTCGGAGAAGCCGCCCCGCTCGCACACGGCCACGCGTGCCAGCACGCGCTCGTCGCCCTCGCCGGCGAAGCGCCACACGCTGGCGCGCGTGCAGCGGAAATGCATCTGCATCCCTTCGCAGATGCGGCGGCGATAGCCGAGCTGGTCGATGCGCTTGAGCAGCAGGTCCACGCCCGCATGCCGCAGCAGCGTCTCCAGTTCGCCCGCGACAGGGGTGGGCGCCACGACGTTCACGCTGCCAGGGCGGCCGGGCGGCCGACCTGGAAGACGGAGACCACCTCGGCCAGGCGCTCGGCCTGGCGCTTCATGTTCTCGGCCGCGGCGGCGGACTCCTCGACCAGCGCGGCGTTCTGCTGCGTCACCTGGTCCAGCTGCTGCACGGCGTGGCCGATCTGCTCGATGCCGCTGGTCTGCTCCAGGTTGGCGTGGCTGATCTCGCCCACCAGGTCGGTGACCTTGCGCACCTGCTGCACGATGCCGGCCATGGCCTCGCCGGCCTGGGCCACCAGGCGCGCGCCGCCGTCGACCTTCTCCACGCTGTGGCCGATCAGGTTCTTGATCTCCTTGGCCGCATTGGCGCTGCGCTGGGCCAGGCTGCGCACCTCGCCGGCCACCACCGCGAAGCCGCGACCCTGCTCGCCGGCACGCGCGGCTTCCACGGCCGCGTTCAACGCGAGGATGTTGGTCTGGAAGGCGATGCCGTCGATGACGCCGATGATGTCGGCGATCTTCTTCGAGCTGGCGCTGATCTCGTCCATCGTGGCCACCACCTGGCCGACGACCTCGCCGCCGCTGGTGGCCGCGCCGCTGGCCTGGGTGGCCAGTGCGGCGGCCTGGCGCGCGGTGTCGGCGTTGTGCTTGACGGTGGCCGTGAGCTGCTCCATCGACGCCGCGGTCTGCTGCAGGTTGGAGGCCTGCTCCTCGGTGCGCTGGCTCAGGTCCAGGTTGCCGGTGGCGATCTGGGCCGACGCGGTGCTGACGGACTCGACGCCACCGCGCACCTCGCCCACCACCTCGCGCAGGCGCACCACCATCGCGCCCAGGGCGCGCATCAGCTGGGCCACCTCGTCGCGGCCGGCGGCGCGCACCTCGCGCGTCAGGTCGCCGCAGGCCACGGCCTCGGTCACGCCGACGGCATAGTTCAGCGGCCGCGTGATTGAGCGGCTGACGCGCAGCGACAGCCCCACGGAGACCGCCAGTGCCAGCACGCACATGCCGGCCACCCAAGCGCGGCCGCTCTCGTAGACCTTGCGTGCGGCAGCCGTGTCGGCCTCGGCCATCCGCGTGTTGTAGCCGGACAGCTCCTTGATCGACGCACCCAGCTTGTCGAAGCGCTTGAGCCCCTCGACGGCCAGCAGTTGCCGCGCCTCGTCGGTGCGGCCGGCGCGCATGGCGGCGATCATCGGATCGCGCAGCTCGCCGTAGCGCTTCCAATCGGCCAGCATGGATTCGTAGAGCTCACGCTCGTGGGCATCGGCGATGGCCGCGGCGTAGTCGCCACGCGCCTCCTCGAAGGTCTGCACGCTCTGCTGCATCTTGCCGACCACGCTCTCCAGTTCGTCGGGCGAGGAGGAGATGAAGCGGTACTCGCGCACCCGCAACCGCGATGCGGCCTCGGCCATGCGCAGGCTGTCGCGCACGCCGGGCAGGCGCACGCCCATGATGCTTTCGGTCTGCCCGTAGACGTGGGCCAGCTGCCAGACGGCGAAGCCACCCAGACCCACCAGCAGCACCAGCAGGCAGCCGGTGGACAGCGCCAGCTTGCCGGCGACGGAGAAACGATCGAGGAAACGCATGGACACCCTCTTGGACGTGCTTGGGGCGGTTGTGGAGTCGGTGGCCTCATCCCACCGGCACGTGCCTTGCCCCTACGGCGCGGCTTGCACCTTATCGGCGGCAACCCGGAGGCGCCAAGCGGCCGCCTGCCAAATAATCACGCTTATCGTTCACGTAAACGTACACGTAAACTAAAAACCGCGAATAGGACCGGATGGCGCGTCAACCGCCGGCCTCCCGCGAACGCTCAACCCGCAGTCTTCGAAGCGAGAGTTCGGCCACCGATGCCCCGCCCCAGCCGCTCCACCACCACCGCCAAGCGCGCCGCCACATCCAAGCCGCCGCGCGTGCGCCGTGGGAATCTCGAGGACCAGGCCAGCCTGCGCGCCCAGGTGGTCGAGGTTGCCTTCGACATCTTCCGCCGCGAGGGCATGCAGGCCCTGACCATGCGCGCAGTGGCCGCGGAGGTGGGCGTCTCGGCGATGGCGCTGTACCGCTACTTCGCCAGCAAGGGCGAGTTGCTGCGCGGGCTGTGGGATTTCGTGCTGGTGGAGATCCGCGCCGACCTGGACGCGGCCGAAGCCGGCCACACCGTGCCCGAGCGCCGCGCCCGCGCGCGGCTGGAGGCTTTCATCGAGTACTGGGAAACGCATCCCGACCACTACCGCCTGGTCTATGCGACCCCGCAGACCCTGGCCCCCGGCGAGGAGACCTGGACGGCCACGCCGCTGTACCTGGAACTGCTGGAGACCGGCCTGCAGCGCCTGAAGGAGCTGGCCGTCGCCATCGGCGGCGACCCGCGGCAGGCGCGCATGGCGCGCGACATGCAGCACTGCCTGGTGCAGGGCTACCTCTATTCGCGCATCGTCAACGAGCGCTATCCGTGGGCCGACCTCGACACGATGCGCGCCGAGGTCGTCAGCAGCGTGATGGAGGCGATCAAGCGCTGCCTCACCCGGTCCCGCTAACCCGGGCAGCCCCCCGGCGGCTGCGTGAACCACAGGCCGCCCGCGCCCTGGTAGAGCCGTACGCTGAAGAAGAAGTCCCAGGCGAAGCCGATGTCGCGCTGGTCACCGCTGGCCAGCGCGCGCAGCCCCCAGAAGCCGCCGGGCACCGCACGCGCGGCCCCGAGGTGCGAACCCGCCGATGCGTCGACCTTGGCGCAAGGCGGCGGGGGCGGCGGCGGCGGGTCGCTGACCACCGGACCGGTGCGCGGATGGCGCGAGAAGAAGTCCCAGACGATGTCCGGATAACTCGGCCCGCGGCGCACGGCCCAGCGGCCGTCGCGGCCGTGCTCGCCGCCCACCCAGTAGTGGCCGTGGTCGGTGTCGCTGGTGTCGGGGGTGTCCAGCGGGCCGCGGAAGAACACGGTCTCGACGACGGAGCGGCTCGCCGTCTGGGCATCGGACGTGTAGATCACCTGCCGGCAGCCGTAGTCCTCGCCGAAGAAGGGCACGCAGGCACGTTCGGTCGCACGGGCCTCGGTGGCCGTGTCGTGGGCGGCATCGCCGAAGGCCTTGAGCCAGGCGTCGCGGATGTTGCGCCCTGCCTGGGCCACCACGGTGCAATCGCGTTCGTTCTGTGCCACCAGCAGCGGGATGGGGTAGGCGTCGTTCAACTCGGCCTTCATGTCCGCCGCCACCTTGGCCACCGTGTGGAAGCTGGCGGATCCGGGGCAGCTGAAGGACACCGAGGCCGCGTCCTCGCCGTAGGGCAGGCCGGCCGTGGCCGCGGCAGCGGCCCAGTACTCGTTGTGGGCGACGGCCGCGACCACGGTCATGGCGCCGCCGGAAGAAAGCCCGGTGATGTAGCGCCGCCGCGGATCGACGCGCAAGCGCGTCTCGACTTCCTTGGTGATCTGCACCAGGTCCTCGGGCTCGCCGGCACCCTGGTGGCGATGCTGGTCGAACCAGAAGCCCCAGCAGTTGGTGTTGCGAAAGCCGTCGTAGCTGGTGATGAAGGGCGTGACGAGGATGAACCCGTGGCGGTCGGCCGCCTGCACCAGGCCCCAGTCGCGCAGCACGTCGTCGTGGGTCTGCTGACAGCCGTGCAGCGCCATCACCAGCGGCGCCGCGCCGCTGAGTCCGTCGGGCACGTAGACCTTGTACTGGCGCTCGCGCGAGCCGGGGTAGCTCTTGGCCTGGAAGGTGTAGGCCTGGGTGGTGCCGGACCACGCGACGGTGGCCGACAACAGCAGGCAGGCAATGACTGCGATGCGCCGCAGGAACGGCGTCGTGAGGCTGGACATGTGGACTCCCGTCGGTGTAGGCCGGCCGCTTGCGGGCCGATGCCGTCACGATAGGAGGCCGCCACCGCGGCCGGCTACCCCTAGCCGGGGCGGACGTCGGTCATTCTGTGGACAGCAGGGCCAGGTCCTCGCTCCACGAGTCGAAGCGCTTGGCCACCTCCGCGCGCTGCCCGGCCGTCGTAGTGTTGTGCAGCGTGGCGGTGAGCTGGCAGCCGGCGGCCTTCCAGCGGTCCAGGCGCGCGTGTCGCTCGGGATCGGGCGGATCGAAGTTGCGCCGCGCGATGTCGCGCAGCGTGGCCTCGGCCTGTTCCTGGGTCGCCTTGCCACGCACGATCTGGCCAAAGGCCTGCAGCAGCTCGCGCTGCAGGCGGACACGTTCGTCATAGACATCCTGCGCGTTCAGCGGCAGCGCGGCCACCTGGCGCTCCAGCAGCGCCCGCTGGCTGTCGTCGAGGTCGCCGTAGAAGCGCTCGGCCCAGGTCACGGCGAAGTCGGTCGCGGCCTCGCGGCGATCCGCAGGATCCTCGTCGAGGTACTTGTCGCGGAACTCCTCGTTGCTCTTGTCCATGCGCTCGGACAGGTGCTGCAGCTGGCCTTCGTCCAGGCCGCGGACGGTGCGCGCGAGCATGGGGATCGCATGGTCGAGAGCCGTGCGCGACCAGCCCTCGATCTCGGCACGGCGCTCGCAGGCCAGGGCCGGCGTGATCGGGCCCTTGGCCTCGCCTTCGGCGCGCTCGAGGAACTTCGCATAGACCGGCAGCTGGGTATGCCGGTGCCAGTCGAACCATTGGCCCACGTTGCGCCGCAGAGCGTTGCCCTGCCGGTGATCGAGGTCGAAGGCACGGTCCAGCCAGAGGTAGACCACGGTGTCCGACTGGTTGTAGGCCAGGCGCACGACGCTGCAGGCGGCAAGCAGCAGCACGCTGGCACAGGCCAGCAGGCCGGCTGCGCGGACGAAAGGACGGCGGGGATGGTGTACGGACATGCGGGCCTCCTGTTTGGTCTGCTTGTTCAGAACAGGCGTTCGGCCAGGCGCGAGAACCATTGCTTGATGCGGTCCCCCACCGGGCGTTTCGCCCACTGCTGCGCCGTCACCTGCTGCGAGGCGGCGAGGTCGCGCTGGAACTGGGCGTCCATGTCGCCGGCGAAGTCCTCGCCGAGCACGACGACGTTGACCTCGTTGTTGCGCGCGAAGCTCAACCAATCCATGTTGCTGGACCCAACGGTCGACCACACCTTGTCGATGACAGCGGTTTTCGCATGCAGCAGCGCGCCCTGCAGCTCGTAGATGCGCACGCCGCACTCCAGCAGCCCGGCGTAATAGGAGCGCCCGGCGTTGAGCACCGGCGTGAAGTCGCTGACCGAGGGCAGCAGCAGCGCCACGTCGACGCCGCGCCCGGACGCGTCGCACAGGGCATCGAGCATGTCTCGGCCTGGCGCGAAGTAGGCCATGGACAGATGCACGCTGCTGCGCGAGGCGTCGATGGCTGTCAGCAAGGACAGGTAGATGCGGCTGGGCTGCCCGTCCGGGCTGGTGGGAATCACCTGCACCACCTTGTCGCCGGCCGCACGCGCGACGGGTGCGGCCGGCGGCATCACGCCCTGGCAGCCCTGGTCCTGCCAGGTCTGGCGCACCAGTCCTGCCAGGGCCGAGGCCGCCGGGCCGCGCAGTTCCACCTGCGTGTCGCGCCAGCCGCGCTCGCCGGGATCCTCCTTCGTGCGCGACGGCGCAAGCGGCGCCGAGCCTTCGGCGTACACGTGGCTGATGTTGATGCCGCCGGTGTAGGCCAGGCGTTCGTCCACCACCAGGATCTTGCGATGGTCGCGCTGCACGATGTTCCAGTAGCCGGGGCGCTTCAGCGGGTTCAGCGGGTTGTATTCGCAGACCTGCACGCCCTGGCTGCGCAGCGCGTCGAAGTAGGCTTTCGAGGTTCCGATGGAGCCCACGGCGTCGTAGAGCACGTAGGTGCGCACGCCGGCCTGGGTCTTGCGGATCAGCACGTCGGCGAACTGCTTGGCCAGTTCGGCGTCGTCGATGATGTAGCTCTCCAGCAGCACGGTGTCCCGCGCGGCTTCGAGTGCGGCGAACATGGCCTGGAACGTCCGCGGGCCGTCGACCAGCAGCCTGGCCGCGTTGTCTGCATGCAGCACCACGCGTTCGTCCTGCCCTGCTGCCACCTGCGTCATGCCCGCGAGCTGGCGCTTGAGCGCATCGGAAGACGGGCTGTCGGCGTCCAGGCGAGCCAGCAGCTGCCGGCGCTGCGCCGAATGCAGCCGCCCGCCGGGCGCTTCCACCACCAGCTTCGATGCCAGCGCCGCACGCGACGGCGTGGCGAACTCCGGGGCCTGGTCGGCGCGCGGCGGCAGCGAGCCGCAGCCGGCGAGCAGCATCCCCAGGCATGCCGCGGCCCGGGTCCACCACCGGCCTGCCGCGTCCTCCCGCGGCGGCCCTTCCTGGGCAGGCATGAGCCGGTTCTAGATCCGGCCCAGCAGCAGCAGGACCAGCACGATCAGCAGCACCAGGCCCACGCCGCCGCTGGGACCGTAGCCCCAGGAACGGCTGTGCGGCCAGGCAGGGATGGCACCGATCAGCAGCAGGATCAGGACGATCAGCAGGATGGTTCCGAGAGTCATGGCGATCTCCTATGGTTCTGTTGGCAACTGCGGCAGACCCTCTGTCTGCGCTGGACGAACCATAGGCGGCGGCCACCGCGCCGGCCATAGGCGACGAGCGCGACGCGAAGTAGGCCGCGGCCTACCCCCTCCCCCATCGGGCAGGCGAGGGAGGAAACGCCGGGCCAGGTCCCGCCCGCCTCGTTTCCGTGATCTCCGTCACGACGGATGCAAAGCCCTACAAAGCGATGCGCAGAAAGGGGACTATGCGGACGGGCGCGCCGCTACCCTCGGCGCCATGAGCGTGACGGGCCGTCCCCGAACGCGAATCCCGGAGCGCCTCGCACGGAGGGTAGTCGATTGAGCCTGCGCATCCTCATCATCGAAGACGTGCCAGCGAACATGGCGCTCACCGCCTCCATCCTCCAGGGAGCCGGACACGCGCCCATGCAGGCCACGGATGCGCTGACCGGCCTGGAGATGGCGCGCAGCGGCTCCCCCGACCTCATCCTGATGGACATCCAGCTGCCCGGCATGGACGGCCTGGCCGCGACCCGTTTGCTGAAGGACGACGCACGTACGCGCAACGTGCCCGTCGTCGCCCTCACCGCCTATGCGATGAAGGGCGACGAAGACCGCATGCGCGCCGCGGGCTGCGACGGCTACGTCGCCAAGCCCATCCGCTACCGCGAGTTGCTCGCGGCCATCGACGCGGCGCTGCCGCACGGATGAAGAGCTTGAGGAGCGCTACATGGGGAAGGCAGTGG
>SCTQ01000196.1 GCA_004322345.1 Aquabacterium sp.
GGGGATGAACTGGAGCGCAGGCTACGCATTTGCACTTGATCGGAAAACCATCAAGATCCGCAATCAGTTTCAACATCTGCTTGAGAATCACCATGGATCGTGCCGGCGACATCGCGCTCTTCCTGCGCATCCACGACAGCGGCTCCATCAGCGCCGCCGCGCGCAGCCTGGACCTGTCGGTGGCCGTCGCCAGCCAGCGGCTCAAGCGCCTGGAGACCGGCCTGGGCGTGCGCCTGTTCCACCGCACGACCCGCCAGCTGCACCCCACGCCCGAGGGCACGGCCCTGGCCGAACAGGGCCGTGCACTGATCGAGGACCTGGAGGCGCTCACCGCCGGCCTGCGCGAGGCCGGCACCGGCGTGGCGGGCCTGCTGCGGCTGACGACCTCGGCCACCTTCGGGCGGCAGTACGTCTCGCCGCTGCTGCCGGGCTTCCTGGCCAGGCATCCGCGGCTGCGCATCAGCGTGGACCTCAATGACCAGCGCCACGACCTGGTGGCCGCCGGCTTCGACCTGGCCATCCGCATCGGCGAGCTGGACGACTCCACGCTGGTGGCGCGCCGGCTGGCCGACAACAAGCGCGTGCTCTGCGCCTCACCCACCTACCTGGAGGCGCACGGCCGGCCGAAGACGCCGGCCGATCTGGTCGACCACCAGTGCCTGGTGCTGGCCACGCGCAACGGCCGCGTCGACCAGTGGCGGCTGAGCGACCGCAAGGGCCAGGAGACCACCGTGCGCGTGCACGGCCGCGTGGAGAGCAACCAGGGCGAGCTGCTGCGCGACGCGGCCGTGGCGGGCCTGGGCATCGCCCAGCATTCGATCTGGCACATCCACGAGGACCTGCGTGCCCGCCGGCTGGAAGTGGTGCTGCCCACCCATCGCCTGCCCGACACCGGCATCCACGCGGTGATGCCGCAGCGCCGCCTGGTGCCGCCGCGCGTGCGGGCCTTCGTGGACTTCATGGCGAAGGAGCTGGGCGGGGTGCCGCCGTGGGAGCGGGCGGTGCGCAGGAAGAAGGCCTGATCAGGCCGGCGCTGCTTCCCTCGCCAGCGCCCGTTGCACCGCCGGCCGCTGCAGCATGCGCGCATGGTGCTCGTGCAGCTTCGGGAAGCGCGACAGGTCCAGCCCGTCGCTGTCGAACCAGCGCGACAGCACGAAGAGGTAGGCATCGGCCACCGTGTAGTCCGCTCCCTGCACCCAGGGCCCGGCGAACAGGCGCGACTCGATCAGTTCGAAGCTGTCGGACAGGTTCTGCGGCACCTTGCGCTTCATCGCCTCGATGGCCTGCTCGTCATCGGCCCAGCGCGAGCCGCGGCGGCCGTGGGCGCGGGCCACGTGCACGGTGGAGCACAGGTAGCTGTTGAAGGCCTGCAGCCTGGCGAAGGCGAAGGCGTCGTCCAGCGGCGCCAGCTTCGCCTGAGGCCAGGCCTGGGCCAGGAAGGCCAGCAGGGCAGGGGTCTCGTTGAGCACGCCTTGCGGCGTGGCCAGCGCGGGCACGCGGCCGGCGGGGTTGAGCGCGAGGAAGGCGGGCTGCCGCTGCTCACCGCCGGCCAGGTTGACACGCAAGGCCTCGAAGGGCGCGCCGATTTCCTCCAGCACGATGTGGGTGGCGAGGGAACAGGAGTTGGGCGAGTAGAAGAATTGGTACATGGGCGTCGTCGTCGAGTGGATGGGGCGGCAAACGGCGAGGTGCATTGTCCGTGTCAGACACGCCTGACGCCTTCATGCGGCTTTGCCGGCTTGTGACGGCCCGGGCGGCCGGGCAACCTGCGGCCATCGTTTTTTCAACCTATGTTCAACCATCCGGCGGAGGTCACCATGTCCGACGATTTCCTCGACTTCGAGATCCGCAACCGCACGCTGATCGACATCCAGCAGATCTATGAGCTGAGCTACTGGGCACATCGCTTCAACGTCTCCCAGCGCGACCTGAAGGACGCGGTGGAGGCCGTGGGGCCGGAGGTGTCGGCCGTGGAGTCCTACTTCGCGAGCATGGCCTGAGTCCCGGCCGCCCCCGGCTTCGGGGGCTTGCCGCTGGGCAGGCCCGGGCGCACGCTGCGGCTTCCTGATCCCCCACACCGCACGGAGGCCGCCATGTCCGACGACCACGCCGAAACCGAGGTCCTGGACCGCACGCTGATCGACATCCAGCAGGTGCTGTCCCTGACCTACTGGAGCCGGCGCTTCGGGCTGAGCGAACGCGAGCTCAAGGATGCCGTGGAGGCCGTGGGGCCGGAGGTCGGGGCCGTCGGGCGCTACGTGCAGCAAATGGCGTGAGGCGACTGCGCCTTGCCGTCATGCGCGAAGGGCCGGCTTTGCCGGCCTTTCTTCATGGGGGGTGCCGGACTCCGCCAGATGCGCGGCCCGCAGCAGGCAGGGGATGGCCAGGATCCAGGGCAGGGTGCTCGCCAGCACGGCCTTCGTGATCGGCTCGTCGATCCCGCCGGCGCGGAAGGTGTCGGCGAGCCAGCCGACCAGCAGGTTCCCTGCAGAGGTGCCGAACAAGGTCATGCCCAGGATCATGGCTGCCGTCATGGTCGAGCGGACATGATCCGGCACCAGGTCCTGCAGGCAGGCGAACAAGGGCCCGTAGCCGATGGTGACCATCACGCTGCCGATGAACATGTACAGGTGGAAGGCCGCACCCGAGGGGTCGACGAAACGATAGGCGAGGCCGGCCGGGATGCCGACGAGGTAGACGCCGGCCAGGAAGCGCAGGCGGCCGCCCGCGCGCCGGGCCTGCATCAGGTCGGCACCCCATCCGCCCAGCACCGAGCCCAGCACCCCTCCCGCCAGGAACATCAGGCCGGCGAGGTTCTGGGCCTGCTGCTTCGCCAGCCCGCGTTCCTGCACCAGCCAGAGCTGGTCCAGCACCAGGGCACCCTGTGCGAAGACGACCAGGATGCCGCTGGCCATGACCAGGCGCAGCGGGGGTGAGGCGGCCAGGCATTGGCGGACCTCCTTCAGCACCCCGGGCATGGGACGCCGCGCGGCCTGTGCATCGCGCGGCCGCGCTGTCCTCGGCTCGCGCAGCAGGAGCAGCAGCAATGCTGGCAGCAAACCCAGGACGCCCAGGGCCAGGAAGCAGTTGCGCCAGCCGAGGACGCTGCCCAGGGTCCCGGCGATGATGAAAGCGCCACCTATTCCTATGGGTGCCCCGAGGTAGTAGATGCCCGCGGCGAATGCGCGGCGCCTGGGCGGATAGGTGTCACCCAGCAAGCCCAGTGCGGCAGGGGTGAGCGTGGCTTCGCCGACGCCGATGAACAGCCGGGCGAGCCCGAGCTGGACGAAGTTGCCGACCACGCCGGTCGCCGCGGTCAGGGCACTCCACACGACGATCCCCGCGGCCATCAGCCTGGGCCGGTGCACCCGGTCGGCGAGCGCTCCCATGAAGAGCCCGACGAAGGTGTAGAAGGTCGTGAAGATGAACCCCGTCAGCAAGGTGAACTGCAGGCTGCTCAGGTGCAGGTCGGCTGTCAGGTCAACGGCGAAGCCCTGCATCAGGAAGCGGTCGGCGAAGTTCAGGATGTTGAGCAGGGTCAGCAAGGCGAGAACGCCGATCGGGTGCTTGCTTGGAAGGCTCATCTTCGTGCTCCTCGTCGAATGAATGGTCGGTGCCGCCGAGCCAGCGTATCTGCCCGTCGTATGAGCAGCCCAGGATGCCGCTGCCCATGGCCAGGATGTCTGTCGTGAAGTTCAAGCTAGGCTCCACGTAGGCCTGCCTGCCGCCGGGCATGGTCCACAGCAGCGTCCGGTTGTCCTCGCCCGCCGAGGCGAGCCGGGTGCCGGACAACCAGCGAACGCGACGCGCGGCCGCCTGGTGTGCGCGAAACGACTGTTGCCTCGTCCACGCGCCGCGCAGCTGCTCCCACACGGTGAGCTCGCCCTGGATGTCCGCCGTGACGATGCATCGCCCGCATCCGGAGACG
>SCTQ01000197.1 GCA_004322345.1 Aquabacterium sp.
AGGAGCGCGTGTACTTCACGCCCTATGCCGGGGCCATCAGCGACACCACGGCACCCGGGCCGACGGCCAGCGCGGGCGACCGGGTCGTCTCGCTGGGCTACGACAAGACCAACCAGCTCACCAGCCGCACCGAGGCCGACGGCGCGCGCGTGGACTACGTCTACGACAGCTCGGGACACAAGCTCACGCAGCGCGAGTTCGCACAGACCAGCGCACCGCGCGTGACCAGCTACGTCTACGACCTGGCCGGCCGCCTGACCAGCTTCACCGACACCGACAACACGGTCACCACCTTCACCTACGACAGCGCGAACAACCGGCTGAGCGAGACGCAGACCAACGCCAGCGACCCGAACCCGGTGCGCACGACGGTCTACACCTACGACCTGAACAACCGCCGCATCACGGAGACCTTCGACGCCGGCGGCCTGAACATCGTCCACTTCACCGAATACGACCTGGCCGGCAACGTCACGATGCAGCGCGTCAACACCGACGCCATGGACGTGCTCGAGTTCGGCGGCGTGGCCGGCGAACGCTTCACCTACGACCTGAACAACCGGCTGGAGACGCACAGCAAGGGCAATATCGTCATGGCCCATCCGGGCGAGGCGATGGACCCCATCTTCACGCCCGCCATCTCCGGCGTGCTCAAGCGCGACACCGTGCGCTACGGCTACGACCGCGTCGGCAACCGCACCAGCGTCACCGACGGTCAGGGCTACATCACCAACTACGAGTACGACCTCAACAACCGGCAGAAGAAGGAGATCAAGCCGCTGGTGCAGGTCTACAAGGCGGACACCGACACCACCGTCTTCGCGCGCCCGACCGTGACCTCGGTCTACGACGACGCCGGCAACCTGCGCCAGGTGATCGACGCCAACGGCAACAAGACCACCAGCTACTACGACGGCAACCGCCGCATGACGGCGCAGATCAACGGCGACAACGTCCTGACGACCTTCGCCTTCAACGCCGCCGGCGAGCTGACCGGCAAGACGCTGTACATGACCCGGGTGCCGGCCGCGGCACACGACGCGCTGACGCCGCCGGCCCTGCCCACGGGCGAGGCGCGCACCACGTCCTACCAGTACGACAAGGGCGGCCGGCTGCTGCTGACGACCCTGCCGCCCATCACCGTCACCACGCTGACCAACACCACGGGCAACAACCCGGGATCGACCAAGGCCACCGTGCCGCTGACCGAGCGCCACGTCTACGACGCCTGGGGCAACGAGGTCGAGACCTACGACCGAGCCGGCAAGCGCACGCTGAGCTACTACGACGTGAAGGGCCGCAAGCTGGCCGTGGTCGATTCGCTGGGCTACCTGGTGGAGTGGAGCTACGACACGCAGGGCAACGTGCTGTCGCAGCGCATCTACATGCAGGCGCTGGCCAACCCGGCCGCGCTGACCGCCGCCGCACGCCCCGCCCCGCCGTCGGGCACGGTGCAGGTCACCGACCGCGTCTACGACGCCGCCTCGCGCCTGGTGCGCGAGACCGCGCCGGCCGTCACGGCCTACGACCCGGCCACGCTGCAGGGCAGCAGCCAGCGCCTGGTCACCACCTTCGCCTACGACCGCGCCGGCAACCTGCTGCAGAAGATCGTCGCCGCCGGCACGCCGCAGGCGCAGCTGGAGAACTACTACTACGACACGGCCTACCGCCGCACCGCGGTGATCGACTCCGCGCGCGTCCTCACGGCCTTCGTCTACGACCACAACAGCAACGTCACCGCCAGCATCCGCTACTTCGGCCGCGTGCCCGAGACCTTGCTCAGCCAGCCCATCGACCTCGTCTCCACCGACAGCAGCGTGCGGCTGAACGCGCTCACGGCGGCGACCTATGTCGCGCGCGGCGGCGGACTCAACGGCCAGATCTTCATCCCCGGCGTGGACCTGAGCCAGACACAGCACCAGACCTTCGTCTACGACAGCAACAACCGCCGCTCCAGCGAGTCGGAAGGCGGCGGCGCCACGGTCAACAACGGCCTGCCGCTGCACGACCAGGACAACACCAAGTCCTATCTCTACGACGCCAACGGCAACCGCAGCCGGCTGCAGGACGCGGACGGCTTCGTCACGCGCACCAGCTACGACGGGCTCAACCGCATCAAGCGCACCGTCACGCCCGACCAGAACGGCACCGTCTTCGCCTACGACGCGGCCGGCAACCCGGACACCGTCTTCACCGGCGAGTTCTCCGTCAACCAGGCCCTGCCGGCGACGCTCACGGCCACCAGCTTCGACACCCGGGTGTCCGGCACCGCACTGAGCTCCAGCGTCGGCTTCAGCTGGACCACGCAACCCGGCGCGCAGAAGAGCTGGGTGGTGTGGGATACCGTCAGCCGCGCCGGCGTGGATGCCTACACCAAGCGCACCTCGGCCCGAGCCGTCGTCAACAACGCCGGCTCGGCGCGCATCGACGCGCCGGCCGCCGGCAGCACGGTCTATTTCCGGGTGGTCACGCAGGACGCGGCGGGCAACCTGGCCTGGACGCCGGAGAAGTCGCTGACGATGCCGCCGCGCTTCTCGTCGGTCGTCATCGGCCAGCCCGCGGCGAACACGCTGACGGTGACCGTGCGCTTCGACGCCGGCACGGTCGCGCCCACGCTGGCCTACGGAGCCCCCGGCAACCTGTCGTCCTCCGCCACATTCGTCCTGCAGGGCGACGGCAGCTATCGCGCCACGATCACCGGCGTCGCCAACCCCAACGCGCTGTCCTACGCGCTGAAGTGGCGCGACGCCGCGGGCGCGAACTACGCCAGCAAGGAGGCGCCCTTCGCCGCGCCGGCCGAGCGCATCCTGGCCTCCGACACCACGGTGCCTTCGCACGCGGTGGACATGGGCGGCGGGGTCACCAAGTACTGGTTCACGTGGGTCGCCAGCGCACCCACCGCGGAGAACTTCAGCGTGCTGCAGGCGCAGTGGCGCCCCGTGGGCAGCAACCAGGGCTATGCCTCCACCTCGGTCGCGCCCGCTGCGCCGCCCGGAAGCAACCCCTACACCACCTTCTATCTGCAGCCCGGCTTCGACGCCCCGATGGCCGCCGGCGACTACGAGCTGGTGCTCAGTGGCGTGCGCGCCGACGGCAGCGTCGTGCCGCTGGACAACTTCAGCATCACCGTGGGCCCCGCGTCCACCTACGTGCAGCGCATCACGCCGAGCTGGCTGGCGCCGCAGGTGGGGACGAACCAGATCGTCATCGCCGCCGGCCAGCAGGTCCCCAGCAGCCGCGTGGACGGGCGCGTGGTCGCCAGCGTCTTCGGCCTGGGCAGCAGCGTGGACTACATGGTGGCGTACACGCAGCCGGTGAGCGCCGCCCACAGCGTGCTGGTCACATCCAGCGCCACCACCGGCAGCTCCAACCTCACCGTGCGGGCCACGCTGGCCGCGGCCGAGACGGCCACCTTCGGCAGCGGCGGCCTGCGCCTGGGCTGGCGGCCGGCCGGGACCGGGACGGCCTTCGCCAACGACGTGGCGGTCAGCGGCAGCGCGGGCGTCTACACCACCACGCTGAACGCGCTGGCCGCCGGGCAGTACGACCTCAAGCTCTACTACCTGGACAACCAGGGCCGTGAGGTGATCGTCGAATGGCGCCGCGTCAACACCGCGACGGCCACGCAGACCTTCGGCGGCACCTCGCAGACCGTGCTGGCGCGCGAGACCGGCGGCAGCCTCGTGCAGAACCTGAGCACCGGCGCCTGGACCTTCACCCCCGGCCTCTACACGGGCGAGGCCAACCTGGGCTGGTTCGCCAACTCGCTGACGCTGACCTCGCGCGACACCGGCCAGACCGGCGGCTCGCGCACCGTGGACGGGCGCGACACCGGCTATTTCCGCAAGACGGGCTACGACGCCCTGAACAACCGGGTGGCCGCGAACGACGAGGACGGCCTCTATCGCGAGTACGGCGTCGACGCCAACGGCAACGTGGTGGAGACGCGCAACTACGGCCGCCAGACGGGACCCGTGGGCACGCCCATCGTCACCTACGCCGCCTACGACGACCGCAGCCGCAAGATCGCCGACTGGCAGCCGGTGATGACCCCCGACGGCGGCGCGGCCCAGCGCCCGGTGGAGCGCTACGCCTACGACGCGCTGGACAACATGACCAGCCGGGTCGACGTGTTCAACCGCACGTCCACCTATACCTACAACGCCCAGGGCAAGCTGCTCACCGAGTCGCCTTTCGGCGGCAGCACCACGACGCACTACTACGACCTGCTGGGCCGCGAAGTCGCCACCCAGCTCAGCACCCGCATCGACCGCAGGTTCTTCGACGCCGCGGGCTACCTGCTGCGCGAGCAGGACACGCTGGGCCGCGTCACCGCCTACGAGAACGACTACTTCGGCCGCCGCATCGCCAAGACCGACGGCCGCGGCACCGCGACCGCCACCGTGGGCGACTACACCACGCGCTACACCTACAACGTCCACGACCTGCTGGAGACCGTGCAGCAGGCCCAGGGCTGGCATCTGGCCAACAGCGACGACCAGATCTACCGCGAGGAGCGGGTGCGACTGGGTTATGCGGCCAACGTCTCGGGCCTGAGCGCCGCGGCGAAGCAGTCTCTGCAGGACGTCTACCGCGTGGCCTACACCTACGACCACCGCGGCAACCGCGTGGGCGTGCAGACGGGCACCTCGCTCAGCGGCCAGACCTACGACGGCATGGGCCGCATCTCCGACAGCGCGGTGCAGCTCGCCGAGGGCCTGGCCAACGAGCACGCCACCTACGACGCCTACGGCAACCTGGTGGCCGAGACCGACGCGATGGGCCGCACCAAGACCTCGGCCTACGGCGCCTTCGCCCGCGTCGAGCAGGAGGTGGACGAGGACGGCCTGGTCGTGCAGTACGAGTACGACAACTGGGGCCGGGCGAAGCGCGAGTTCGATCCCGAGCACGCCGGCGGCAAGGACGTCAACAAGACCTACGACGACGCCGGCCGCCTGCTCACGGTGCAGGACCTGGCCACCGGCGTCAGCACCACCTACACCTACGACCTGGCCGGACGCCGCATCACCGAGGTCATCACGACGCCGGTGGACGCACGCGGCAACCGCCACAACCGCAGCATCCGCTACGCCTACGACGAGCTGGGCCGCATGACGCGCTGGCAGGATGCCGTCAGCGGGGTGATGGAGAACTTCTCCTACGACTCCTTCGGCAACCTGGCGCGCGTCTACACCGACACCGGCTACGTGCCGCCCGGGCGCAGCAGCGGCGGCAATCCCAACTACCGCTACGTCGACCACGTCTACACCTACAACCAGGCCGGAGACCTGGAGCGCATCGCGCAGCGCACGACCGCGGCGTCGGGGGCGATCAGCGACGCCACGCTGCAGGCCTACACCTACGACGCCGCGCGCAACCGCCGCAGCTGGACCGACGGCGCCAGCGGCACGACCTGGAACTACCTGGCGGCCGAAGGCACTTCGGGCATCGACGCCAACGGCCGCGTGGCCTCGGCCTTCGGCGGCATCAACCGCCAGCGCTGGGAGTACGACGGCGCCGGCAACGTGCTGGGCTTCCATGCCTACGAGAACGGCGTGCTGCGCAACTCCAGCGTCAGCAGCTACAACCCGGCCAACGTGGCCACGGTGGTGGAGAGCACCGAATACAACGCCGACGGCAGCCGCAAGTCCGGCAACAAGACCACCACCAAGTACGACCTGTCCCAGCGTGCGCAGAGCATGGTGATGGAGCAGGACGGCAAGACATTCACCTACACCTACACGACGCTGCAGGACGGCCGCGAGACCAGGATCACCGCGGCAGGCAAGGCCAACGGCACCAGCACCACGCAGTACGACGCGAACAAGATCCGCAAGGGCGTGGACCGCGGCCGCGGCGACGGCATGGACCGCAACGACACCGCCTTCTTCGTCGCCGACAACGAGGGCCACATCCTCTACGAGTACCACGACGACGGGAAGGCGGCCAGCGGCGAGACGCGCGAGTACTTCTACGCCAACGGCAACCCGGTGGCCCAGTCCGGCGTGGAGTTCGACGGCAGCCGCACGCTGCTGATGGACCAAGGCGACTACGGGCTGGTCACCAACACCGGCAGCGAGCACCCGGGTGCACTGTCGTCCTACACGGTGCGCGCTGGCGACACGCTGCAGTCCATCGCGGGCCTGCTCTATGGCAACCCCTCGCTGTGGTTCGTGCTGGCCGACGCCAACGGCATCGACCCCTCGCAGCCGCTGAAGGAAGGCCGCACGCTGCAGATCCCCAGCACGATCCGCACCGGCAGCATCACGGCGGACAACCATGCCGTCTACAACGAAGGCAACATCGTCGGCAGCACGCTGCCCAACCTGAAGTCGCCGCCGCCGAAGAAGAAGAGCAAGTGCGCGGCCATCGCGGCCATCATCGTCACCGTCATCGTCGCGGTGGTGGTGTCGGTGGTGACCGTGGGCATCGCCGCGCCGGCAGCGGCGGCCGGCACGGCTGCCGTCACCAGCGCGGTGCTGGCCACCACGATCACGCTGTCGATCTACGCGGCGGTGGGCGCGGCGGTGGCGGTGCTGGGGTCCTTCGTGCGCCAGGGCATCCTCATCGGCATCCGCGCGCAGGACAAGTTCAGCTGGCGCGACCTCGGCGCCGACGCGGCGGTGGGTGGCATCAGCGGGCTCGCCTCGGGCGTGGGCGCCGTCGCCGGCGCGGCGGCGGAGCTGGGCAAGCTGTCGGCGGCCGGGTCGATGACGGCCAAGGTCGCGGCAGCCGCCCTGGAGGCCACCAGCGCCGCGACAGGCCAGCTGATCCGCAGCGGCAAGATCACCAGCTGGACCAGCCTGGCGGCCTCGGCCGTGGGCGGCTACGTGTCCGCCGGCAGCGCGATCTCGCAAGGCGAGAAGGCCGCCGCCCGGGGCGCGGAGATCGCCGCCACGACGGTGCAGGCGGAGTCCAAGGCGCTGCAGGCCATCGCCGTGGCCGAGCGCACGGCTTCCGTCCTGGGCAAGGTGGCCACGGTCAGCCGCTACGTCACGCCTTGGGTGCAGGTGGCCGAGTCCTACGTGCGCGATCCGGACAAGGTCACTGCGCTGGACTGGATCTCGGCGGCGGGCAACACGCTGGCCGACGCGGCCGGCGACTACCTGGGCGGTGGCGACGACGACCTCGCCGGCCGCCTGCGCACGGCCGGCGTGCGCACGGCCTCCAATGCGCTGACCACCGGCGCGATCGCCCTGGTCGACCGCAACGCGGCGCTGCAGTACTTCGCCGAGAGCGTGGGCCACGAGGTGGGCTTCGTCGTCGGCGACACACTGGGGGACTACCTGCGCGACGGGCCCTTCGCCCGCCTGCAGCAGCGCGCGGACGCCTACGTGGCGCAGCGCCAGGCGGAGAAGCGCAGGCAGGCCGACGCCAACGGCGGGCAGCGCGCCGCCGCAACGGCGCCCCGCGCGGTGGGCGAGGTCGCGACCTCCTACGACCCGGCCACGAACACCTACGGCTCGGGCGGCTTCAAGCTGTCGCTCGGCGCGCCGGGGGAATTCCAGCTCAGCCTGGATCCGGACGGCATGACCATGGACGAGATCCTGGGTGCGCCGGACCGCACCGTGACGGTCAAGAGCGGCCAGAGCCTGTCCGGCGTCACCGGCATCACCGACGCGCAGACCCTGGACAAGATCGCCGAGTACAACGGCCTGCCTTCGCGCCACGAGATCCGCGCCGGACAGAGCATCGTGATCCCGGACGCGGCCACGCTGGCGGACATCCAGGTGTCCGACGCCCGCCGCGAGCGCGGTGCCGCCGGTGCCGTCTACTACGCCAAGCGGCAGGAGGACAAGCGCGCAGCCGCCGCCGAGGCAGCTGCCCAGGCCGTCGTGCGCAACGACCTGGCGAACGCGGATACCGCGGGTGTCCTGCTCTACACGCTGGAAGGCGGCTACGAGCCGCCCCCGATGCTGGCCCGCGAGGCGCCGCAGCAGCAGGGCAGCTCCTGGGACGGCATCCTGGACGGTGCGGCCGACTACGTGGACCGCTCCTTCAACCAACTGCTCCTGGGCAACTACACCGAGGACGTGACCCTGCTCGGCACGGCCATGCAGATCGGAACGGGCATCGTCGGCGTGGATCTGCCGGCGGACATCCGCGACCTCACGCACGACGTGACCCACTGGGAGTGGACCTGGGGCCACGCCGGCCAGACCGCGCTGGACGCGATCGGCCTGGTGCCGGGCATCGGCGTGGTGAAGAACGTCGATGAAGCAGCCGAGGTCCTCAGCCATGCGGACGAGGCGGTGGACGTGGTGAAAGCGGGCTTCGACTCCGCGGGCGAGTTCATGTCCGGCGTGGTCGGCGTGGTCAAGTCCAAGCTCAAGCGCGAGACCGGGGTCTTCATCGGCCAGCTGGAGGATGAGGCCGGCGGCGTGCTGAGGGCGGCCGATGTGAGCTCGGCGGGCGAATTGACCGAGGGCGTGCGCAGGCTGGACTTCAACAACGGAGAGGCCGTCTACACCATCGACGAGGCCACGGGCCTGACGCTGCGCGCCGAGGGCCAGATCACCGGGCCGCACCGGCTGCGGATCAAGGGCCAGCCGGACGATCCGCTGGGCGGGCTGGTTCCGGGCGAGCATCGCGGCCACCTGATCCCCGAGGGCGGTGTCGACAACCCGGCCTTCGTCAACCTGGAGGAGAACATCATCTCCGAGACCGCGGCGTCCAATCTGGGGCTCAAGAAGTCGCTGGACTACCAGGCCAGCAAGCTCGCGGCCCAGAACCCGGGCACCGTGGTGAAATACGTTTCGGAGCCGATCCGGTTCGGCGACGCGATCCGCCCCTCGGCCGTGACGCACTACGTCACCAAGGACGATGAGGTCTTCGGCGCGGTGAGCATCCTCAACGGCTACTTCAAGGAACTGAGCGACGGCACCATCACCACGGCAGCCAGGCTCGCCGCCGAGGCGGCAGGGAAGTGACGGAAGCACCATGACCACGCTGCAACAGCTCCAGGCCCCTATCGACCAGCGCATCGCCCAGGCGCTGATCACGGCCACGCCCGACACCTGGACCCGTGCCGAGATGACGGTGGAAAGGCGCCTCGAAGACCAGGCGGAGCGGCTGTCCATCGTGATCTCCAATCCCGATGGACGCCGGGAGGTGGTCTCCGCCAGCGAGGAGATCCAGCAGGAGCTTCATCGCCTGGTGGACTGCTTCAAGCAGGCCGGCGCCCGTGTCTGGGCGCGGGCGATGTACCGCGTGGCCGACGAAGGCGATGGCCGGTGGCGCTTCAGCGCCGACTTCGAGTACTGAGCAGGACCTGAGCAGGCCTGCGCACGGCCCGGCCCGTGCGCCGCATCCGCGCCGCATCCGCGCCGCACGCCGGTGCGTGCCGTGGCGACGTGCGTGACCGCAGCGGCTGCACGCACGACATGCGGGCGATGCGCCCCGCATGCGGGCGGCGCGCGGCCGGTCCTGCGTCCGCGCCAAAACGTTTGCTGACCATGCTGATGGCTGCTTACGGTCAATGCGCCATCCCAGGTGTTCGATGGATTCCGCAGGACATCGACTCGGGCGGATGAGGAAACCCCCGGGCGTCTACACATTACGAGCACGTGGGCGGGACCGGCATCAACAATCGCCGCCTGCCAAGCAGGGGCTGCTGTTCGCCCTTCCCCGGAACGACGTGCAGGA
>SCTQ01000198.1 GCA_004322345.1 Aquabacterium sp.
TCTGGATCACGCCCTGGCCGACGAGGAAGACCGCAAGCAGCATGGACAAGGGCAGCAGGACGTAGAGCGTGCTGCGCGTGAGGTCCGACCAGACGTTGCCCACCGTGGCGGAGCCGGCGCGGGCGAAGCCGCGGATCAACGCGACGACCACCGCGATGCCGCTGGCCGCCGACAGGAAGTTCTGCACCGCCAGGCCCAGCATCTGCGTCAGGTAGCTCATCGTCGATTCGCCCGCGTAGCCCTGCCAGTTGGTGTTGGAGACGAAGCTGATCGCGGTGTTGAACGAGGAATCGGGGCTGACCGCACCCAGGTGCTGCGGGTTCAGCGGCAAGCCGCCCTGCAGGCGCTGCAAGGCATAGACGAACACGGCGCCGGCCAGGTTGAACAGCAGCAGGCCCAGCGCATAGGCCAGCCAGCCGGTCTCGGCATCGGGCTTGGTGCCGCACAGGCGATGGATCGCCCGCTCGACGGGCCGCAGCCAGCGCATGAAGGCCGGCGGCGTGCCGTCCATCACGCCGGCGATGTAGCCGCCCAGCGGGCGGGCGAGCACCAGCAGGACGGCGAGGAAGGCCGCGAGCAGCAGCCAGGCATGGGTGGTCATGGAAGCCTCAGAGGAAGGATTCGGGGTTGAGCAGCGCGGCGACCAGGTAGACCAGCAGGCACGCCGCGGCGATGCCGGCCAGCACGTGCAGGACGCTCATGGCTTTGCTCCCAGGCGCGCGCAGCCCCAGGCCATGCCGCCGATCAGTGCGGCGAAGGCCGCGGCGGTCAGGAGGTAGACGATGTCCATGTGGTTCTCCGTTCAGGATTCGGTGCAACCATGCTAGGAAGCACTGCATCAAGGCTTGAACAAAAGCCGCCTGACCGGCATCAAGAAAGCATCAAGACAGCGGGTTGCCACGCTGGCAGGGGCGCATGCGGCGCCCGACGATGCCCCTCGCACCTTCAGCCGCACCTTCAGCCGCACCACAGCAGGAGACCAACATGAATGCAGCCGCCCCCTCCACCGTCCGCGCCCAGGTATCCGAGGCCGAATGGCAGGCCCGCGTCGACCTCGCCGCGGCCTATCGCCTGTTCGCGCTCTTCGGCTGGGACGATCTGGTGTTCACGCACATCTCCGTGCGCGTGCCGGGCACCGAGGACCACTTCCTCATCAACCCCTACGGCCACATGTTCGACGAGATCACCGCGAGCAGCCTGGTGAAGATCGATCTCGAAGGCCGCAAGGTGATGGCCTCGCCCTACGAGATCAACCCGGCCGGCTTCACCATCCACAGCGCGGTGCATGCCGCACGCCACGACGCCGCCTGCGTGATGCACGCGCATTCGATCAACGGCATCGCGGTGTCGGCGCAGAAGCAGGGGCTGCTGCCGCTGTCGCAGCACTCGCTCTTCGTGCTGGCCTCGCTGGGTTATCACGACTACGAGGGCGTGGCACTCAACGACGACGAGAAGCCGCGCCTGGTGGCCGACCTGGGCGAGAACAACTTCCTGATGCTGCGCAACCATGGCCTGCTGACGGTGGGCGCCAGCGTGGCCAACGCCTTCCTGGCACTTCACATGTTCGAGGCCAGCTGCATGATCCAGGTCCGCGCGCAGGCCGGCGGCGGGGAGCTGGTATCGATCCCGCCGTCCATCCTGGCGGGCATCGGCGAGCAATCTCGGCAGGTCACGCGCGGGCTGGGCGGCGCCCTGATCTGGCCGGGGCTGCTGCGCAAGCTCGATCGCAAGGACCCGAGCTATCGCGACTGACCGCGCGTGTGGGCATCGCCCTTCAGGCGCACGCGGCCTGCGCCGCATGGCAACGCACCATCCCTGCGCGCCTCGTAGGGCAGCACTGCCCGGGATGTGGGCCGGCTCCGACTTCGGATTGCCGGGACGCTAAAGCTGTATCGCTGTGCTTCTGCGATGAACCACGAGGGGGTGGATGGGCCTAACCTGGGCTTGTCCATCCACTTCAACAAGGAGAAGACATATGAACAGCAACATCAAGTCCACTCACCGCTACGCCCTGGCCGTCGTCGGGGCGCTTTCCCTCGCCACCACGCAGGTCTGGGCGGCCGGCTCCGAGCCGGTCAACGAGCCTGTGGCGGCGACCACCGACCGTTTCGTGCACGTGCGCAGCGATCGGGAGCCCGTTTCCACGCTGACCCGCGCCGAGGTGCTCGACGAGGTGCGCCAGATCCGGGAATCGGGCCAGCTGCTCAACTCCGATCCGCAGCGCAGCCGTTTCCGCCCCGACACCGCGGCGGTGATCGAGAGCCCGGCCCCGGTGGTCATCCTGGCGCCGGCCCCGCAGGTCGATCAGACCCAGCCGCCGGTGACGGTGCCGCAGGGCGAGGCACCGGCCAGCCCGGAAGACATCACGCCGCAGGACTGACGCGGCACGCGTTGCAGGCCCAAGGGCCGCGGCACGCACAAGCGTGCCGCGGCCTTTTTGCCTTCAGGGCTTGGCGGGCGCCTGCTGCGCCTTCCACTGCTGCACGGCCTTGTAGGCACGGTCGACGTGCTCGTCCGGGCTCATCGCGCTGTAGACCAGGGCCACCCTGCCGTCAGGTGTGATCACGTAGGTGACGCGGTCGGCCATGTCGCGCTTGAACCAGAGCGCCGCGTCGTAGGCATCGATCACCTTGCGGTCCGCATCCGCAGCCACCGCGAAAGCGTTGCGGCACTCGGAGACGGAGAACTTCTTCAGCGTCTCGATGTCGTCGTTGGACACGCCGAGCACCGTCGCGCCCAGCGCCTTGAAGCGCGGGGTGGCCTCGGCGAAGAGGTGCGCCTCCACCGTGCAGCCGCTGGTGAAAGCCTTGGGATAGAAGTACAGCACCACCGGGCCCTGCTTCAGGCTCTCGGACAGAGAGAAGCGGAAGGGCTTGCCGGCCAGCGCGGCCTGGGCGCTGAAGTCCGGCGCCGTGGCGCCCACCTTCAGCACGGCCCAGGCCGGGGAGGCGGCCAGCAGCGCCGCGGACAGGGCAAGGGCGGCCGGGAAAGATCGGGGGTTCATGGGTTCGGGCTCCTCGTGGCGCGATGCATTGTGGCCCCGTGCACGCCGGCACGCCGCCATGCGGGACTCACCCCTGCAACGGCCCGGTGGCACAGTGCAATATCCGCCCACGCCCGCGTCACCCCGGAGCCCACCATGGACCTGCAAGCCGCCAAGACCGCCCTGCGCCAGTTGCACCAGGATCTCACCGCCGGCGGCCAGCCGGATGCCGAACTGCTCTCTCTGCTGAAGACGCTGGAAGACGACCTGCACCGCTTCGCGGCCTCGCACGAGGCGGCGCCCGACAGCCACAGCATCAGCGATCGCGCCCAGGCGCTGTCCGTGCGCTTCAACGCGGAATACCCGAACCTGTCGAGCACGCTCAACGACCTGGCCGACAAGCTGGGCAAGATGGGCATCTGAGCGGCGGCCATGAAAGAGGCCGCCCGCAGGCGGCCTTCGTCGTGCACGGCGCGACGCTTACTTCGCCGCCGGGCGCAGGTCCTTGCGCAGGATCTTGCCCACGTTGGACTTGGGCAGGTCGTCGCGGAACTCGATGCTCTTGGGACGCTTGTAGCCCGTCAGGTTGGCCTTGCAGAACTCGGCCACGTCCTGCTCGGACAGGGCCGGGTCCTTCTTGACCACGAAGAGCTTGACCGCCTCCCCGGAGTGCGCATCGGGGATGCCGATGGCCGCGCATTCGAGGACGCCGGGGCAGAGGTTGACCACCTGCTCGACCTCGGTGGGGTACACGTTGAAGCCGGAGACCAGGATCATGTCCTTCTTGCGGTCCACGATCTTGAAGTAGCCGCGCTCGTCCATCACGCCGATGTCCCCGGTGCGGAAGAAATTGTCCGCGGTCATCACCTTGGCGGTCTCGTCCGGGCGGTTCCAGTAGCCGGCCATCACCTGCGGGCCGCGGATGCAGATCTCGCCGGCTTCGCCGAAAGGCAGGTCGCGGCCATCGTCGTCGCGGATGGTGACTTCGGTGGACGGGAAGGGCAGGCCGATGGTGCCGGTGAACTCCTTGACGTCGGTGCGGTTGGCGGTGGCCACCGGGGACGTTTCAGACAGGCCGTAGCCTTCGGCGATCACGCAGCCCGTGACCTTCAGCCATTTGTCGGCCGTCGCCTGTTGCACGGCCATGCCGCCGCCGTTGGAGACGACCAGGCCGGAGAAATCGATGGTGGTGAAGTCGGGGTGGTTGACCAGCGCGTTGTAGAGCGTGTTGACCGCCGGGAACATGTTGACCTTGTACTTCTTCAGGGTCGCGATGAAGCCGGGGATGTCGCGCGGGTTCGGGATCAGCACGTTCATCATCCCTTTGCGCGAGCCCATCATGTAGCAGATGGTCAGCGAGAAGATGTGATACAGCGGCAGCGCGCAGACGATGACCAGCTGCTGGCCGCCCACCTTCTGCAGCACGGGCTCGAACCAGGCGTCGCCCTGGATGATGTTGGCGACGATGTTCCGGTGCAGCAGCGTCGCGCCCTTGGACACGCCGGTGGTGCCGCCGGTGTATTGCAGGAAGGCGACGTCGTCGGGCTTGAGGTCCGGGCGGCTGAGCTTCAGCGAGCGGCCCTTGGAGATCACGTCGTTGTAGGTGGTGACCGTGATGCCGCCGGTGGTCGGGATGCTGAAGGCCGGCACCATCTTCTTGACGTGGCGCACGACGAAGTTGACCAGCTTGCCCTTGATGAAGGGCATGGTGTCGCCCATCGCGGCCAGCACCACGTGCTTGACCGGCGTGCGGGTGATGACCTCCTGCAGCGTGACCGCGAAGTTCTCCAGGATCACGATGGCCTCGGCACCGGAGTCCTTGAGCTGGTGCTCCAGCTCGCGCGGCGTGTACAGCGGGTTCACGTTGACGACGATGCAGCCGGCGCGCAGCACGCCGGCGATGGCGGCCATGTACTGCGGCACGTTGGGCATCATCAGCGCGACGCGCGCACCCTTCTTCACGCCCTTGCTCTGCAGCCACGCCGCGATGGCATTGGCCTGCTCGTCGATCTGGCGGTACTTCACGTGCACGTCCATGAACGCGCACATGTCGCGGTCGGCGTACTTCTTGAAGGCCTCGTCCAGCAGTTCGACCAAGGACCGGTATTTGGTGATGTCCACTTCGGCCGGGACGCCGGCCGGGTACTGGGACAACCAGGGCTTGCTGTTCAACATGTCCACTCGGTAGCTCCGTTATGTGTTCGTGAGACGGTTGTGCGGCGTTTGAAACGGTTGACACCGATCGACCCCGCGTCCGGGCGGCAATTGTGCGCCAAGGTAACGAGCCTTCGAGGGCCTGACCGCCCCGGTTTTCAGGGAAGCGGGAGCATTCGGCGACAGGGCTGTCGCGGGTATGGCCGTTTACGCCTCGACACTGTCAAAACATGCCACGCGGGCAGGTGAAATCGGGGGTCCGCCCCTTTGCGTCAGCCGTGGCGCTGACGGTATCCTGCGCCGCTTGCTGACATCCATCGTTTTCTGTTTGGCGCAGCCTAGCCCAACCGCCCGCAACGGACCGCCGGCAAAACGCTTAGAACGCCTACGAACGCCCGCCCCAGGCGCCCCATGAACGCTTCCTCTTCCTCCCCATCCTCTCCCAAGCGACGCTGGTTCCTGCGCGCCGGGCTGGCCGTCGGCGGCGCCGTCGCGCTGTTCGGCGGCACGGTCTTCTGGCGCCGCGGCATCGTCGACAACAAGCTGACGGAACCCGGCGCCGAGGTGATCCGCGCGGTCGCCGCGGGCGTGCTCGACGACGTGCTGCCGGCCGAGGCCGGTGCCCGCACCGCCGCGCTGGACGCGCACGTGAAGAACATGAGCCGCTTCCTCGGCAACGTGCCGCCGATGCTGCGCACCGAGCTGTCGGTGCTGCTGGGCGCGCTGGCCAACACGGCCGGCCGCACGGCGCTGACCGGCATGGTCGGCAGCTGGTCCAGCGCCACGCCGCACGACGTGCAGCGCGCGCTCGAGCGCATGCGGATGTCGCCGCTGGAGACCGTGCAGATGGTCTACCACGCGCTGCGCGACATCAACACGATCACCTTCTACAGCGCCAGCGACAACTGGAAGAGCGTGGGCTACCCCGGGCCCCTGGACATATGAGCAAGCTACCCGATCCCTTCCGCGACGGCATGGCCCGTGGCTGGAAAGTCACCAACGGCGAACAGAACCTGCCCGAGCGCATCACCTGCGACGTGGCCATCATCGGCAGCGGCGCCGGCGCCGGCATCACGGCCGAGATGCTGACCAAGGCCGGCCTGGACGTGGTCATCCTCGAGGAAGGCCCGCTGCGCACCAGCACCGACTTCCGCCAGCGCGAGGCCGAGGCCTATGCCGACCTCTACCAGGACAGCGCCGCGCGTCGCAGCGCCGACAAGGCGGTCAACATCCTGCAGGGCCGCTGCGTGGGTGGCACCACCGTCGTCAACTGGACCAGCTCCTTCCACACGCCGACCAAGACGCTGGAGTTCTGGCAGAAGAACTTCGGCCTGTCGACCTACACCGAGCAGGAGATGGCGCCCTGGTTCGCCCAGGCCGAAACGCGCCTGAACATCGCGCCGTGGCAGGTCGCTCCGAACGAGAACAACGAGACCCTGCGCCGCGGCGCGACCAAGCTGGGCATCGAGGCCCACGTGATTC
Source organism: Aquabacterium sp. (assembly GCA_004322345.1). Classification (GTDB taxonomy): domain Bacteria; phylum Pseudomonadota; class Gammaproteobacteria; order Burkholderiales; family Burkholderiaceae_C; genus Aquabacterium. The sequence goes on from SCTQ01000198.1 coordinate 6,620, forward strand.
CGCGCAACGTCAAGGGCTGCTGGAACCTCGGCTCCTGCGGCATGGGATGCCCGACCAACGCCAAGCAGTCGATGCTGGTGACGACCATCCCGACCGCGCTGGACGGCGGCGCGCGTCTGTTCCACAACACGCGGGTGGACAAGCTGCGCATCGAGGGCAACAAGGTGCAGGGCCTGGTCTGCCACGCGGTCAAGGTCAACGGCGACCGCGTCTCGGACAAGACCATGGAAGTGGTCGCCAAGCACGTGGTGCTGTCGGCCGGCGCGATCAACTCGCCGGCGGTCCTGCTGCGCTCGAAGGCGCCGGACCCGCACGACACGCTGGGCAAGCGCACCTTCCTGCACCCGGTGGCCTTCACCGCGGCGCTGTTCGACCACAAGGTCGAAGGCTGGGCCGGCGCACCGCAGTCCATCTATGCGGACCACTTCCTCTACACCCAGGCCATGGACGGGCCGATCGGCTACAAGCTGGAGGCCCCGCCCATCCATCCGGGGCTGATCTCGGTGCTGCTGGGCAGCTACGGCGTCAAGCTGCGCGAGCGGATGGAGAACCTGCCCAACACCCAGTTCCTGCTGGCCCTGCTGCGCGATGGCTTCCACGACGAGGCCGCCGGCGGCATCGTGACCCTGAACGTCGACGGTGCGACGCCCAAGCTGGACTACCCGTTGACGCCCTACATCATGGACGGCGTGCGCCGCGCCATGCTGACAATGGCCGAGGTGCAGTTCGCCGCCGGCGCACGCAAGGTGCTGCCCTGCCACGAGCACGGCGAGCTTTACACGAGCTGGGAACAGGCCAAGGCCGCGCTGACGACGATGCCGATGAAGCCGCAACTGGCCCTGGTGGGCAGCGCCCACGTGATGGGCGGCTGCCGCATGGGCGGCAAGGAGGACATCGCGGTGGTCAAGCCCGACGGCCAGCACTGGCAGGTGGAGAACCTCTCGGTGCACGACGGCTCGGTCTTCCCGACCAGCATCGGCGCCAATCCGCAGCTGTCGGTCTATGGCACCACGGCACGCATGAGCGCGGGCCTGGTCAAGCGCCTGACCGGCAAGGACGTGGTCCTGGCATGACGCCCTCGGCCGGTGCGGCACCGCCCGCATCGGCATGCACCGCCTGCTGCCGCGGCAGGCCGGCGCCCAGCCGATAGGCGATCCAGGCCACGCAGGCGGCCAGCGCCAGGTGGCGGATCGAGTGGCCGCTGATCCAGCCGCTGGCGGCATAGATGCCGCGGTCGGCCCAGTCCACCGTCTGCGCGAAGACGAAACTGAACAGCGAGCGCATCCAGTCGCCGCGCGTCAGCAACCGGCCGCTGAGATTCCAGGCGCCGGTGGCCACCAGGGCGGTGGGCATGAACTCCAGCCACAACAGCGGACGCAGGTCGCCCTCGCCCTCCAGTACCAGGGTGGCCCACCACCACAGGCCGCCTGCGCCCGCCAGCAGCAGGGCACCGAACACGGCGGGCGGTGCACCCCAGCGCTCGTCCACGCGCTCGGCCAGGAAGGCGCAGGACATCAGCGCGCAGGCCGCCGACTTGGGCATCTGGTCCCAGACGTAGATCACGTCGTGCGGCGCCCAGTGATAGGCCATGCCACCGACGGTGGCCAGCATCTGGCAGAAGAAAAACAGCGCCCAGACCAGGCGCAGGCTTTCGCCCGCCGGCAGCGCACGCACGCGCCACAGCCCCCACAGGCCCAGGGGCAGCAGCGGCATGTGGGTCCACACGTTCATCGCATGCGGCACGCCGAGCAGGGTGCGCTCGTCCGCATAGGCATGGGTGTGCGTGCTCAAGCCCACCGGCCCCCAGGCCAGCAGGCCCAGCAGCGAAGCCGCTGCCATCGCGGCCAGCAGCGCGACCGAGGACCGGCGCCGCAGCACGGCGGCCGGCAGCGAGACGGAGGACACGAAAACGGGTTCTGTGGGCGGCATGGCAATGGTCTCGCCTCGATGTGAACGCCGCGCAGTTTGGTGGCAGTGCAATGACGAGACCATCGCCCGCAAGTACCGGCCCGCAAGGGGGCCCTCCTCCGGTCGTGTGCCGGGCAAAAAAAACCCCGCTGCAAGCAGCGGGGTCTTCGTGGAGCGAGGCCCGCAGGCCTGCGCTCGCCGAACCGATCAGGCGATCAGCTCTTGGTGCGCGTACCGACCACTTCGATCTCGACGCGGCGGTTCTTCTCGCGGCCGGCCTTGGTCTTGTTGTCGGCCACCGGCTGGGCTTCACCCTTGCCTTCGGTGTAGACGCGGTTGGCTTCGATGCCCTTGCCCGTCAGGTAGGCCTTGACGGCTTCGGCGCGCTTGAGCGACAGCTTCTGGTTGTAGGCATCGGAGCCGACGGAGTCGGTGTGACCCACGGCGATGATGACCTCCAGGTTGATGCCGCCGATCTTGCCGGCCAGGTCGTCCAGCTTGGCCTTGCCCTCGGGCTTCAGCACGGCCTTGTCGAAATCGAAGAAGGCGTCAGCGGCGTAGCTGACCTTCTCGGTCGTCGGCGCAGCCGGTACGACGGGAGCGGGCGCCGGAGCCGGGGCGGGAGCTGCCGGGGCAGGCGCCGGAGCCGGAGCGGGCGGTGCGGCCGGGGGCGGCACGCCGTCGCAGCCTTGCACGCCGGTAGCGGGGGTCCAGTAGTTGTCGCGCCAGCAGTATTCGCCGGTGCCGTTCTTCCAGACGGTGCCATCGGTGCCGCGCCAGTTGTCGACGGCTTGTGCGAACACCGACGAGGACGCCACAGCGGAGACCGCCGCGAAGAGGACGGCCGCCTTGTTGAGTTTCTTCATGGATTTCCTCTCAATAAACAGCAGCAAGCTGCTTGGATCAGATCGTTGCCGAACGCGTCTGACATCGCGCATCGGACGAAGAGAACGGCCCCAAAGCTCGTCCACAAAACCCGTCCCGAAAGACTGAAAATCATTGTGCCACACGATCTTTTACGCCAGTCCTTTGGCTCCCGCAGCTTCCATTCACCCTGCTGATTGTTGCGACCCTGCTACAGGAAGAAGGCGTTTGCGGGCAGGCTCCAAAGGCCGTGGCGCGACCTGCGCATCGTGTCCGAAAAGGACGGTCCGCGCGATTTCATAGAATGTGCGATTGCGCCTGAATCGGGCGCTGCGTTAATCCTTGCTTCGCGCACGCCTGCGCGGGGCGGGCGCCATCCCCGCGTTTGCACCGCGTCGCCGGACTTCCGATGACTCAATTCGCCAAAGAAACCCTCCCGATCAGCCTCGAAGAGGAGATGCGGCGCTCGTACCTCGATTACGCGATGAGCGTGATCGTGGGGCGCGCCCTGCCGGATGCCCGCGACGGATTGAAGCCGGTGCACCGGCGCGTGCTCTTCGCGATGCACGAGCTGAACAACGACTGGAACCGCGCCTACAAAAAGTCCGCGCGTATCGTCGGCGACGTCATCGGCAAGTACCACCCGCACGGCGACTCCGCGGTCTACGACACGATCGTGCGGATGGCGCAGGACTTCTCGCTGCGCCACATGCTGGTCGACGGCCAGGGCAACTTCGGCTCGGTGGATGGCGACAACGCCGCGGCCATGCGGTACACCGAAATCCGCCTGTCGAAGATCGCCCACGAGATGCTGGCCGACATCGACAAGGAAACCGTCGACTTCGGCCCCAACTACGACGGCTCGGAGAAGGAGCCGCTGGTCCTGCCGACCCGCCTGCCCAACCTGCTGATCAACGGCTCGGCCGGCATCGCGGTGGGCATGGCCACCAACATCCCGCCGCACAACCTCAACGAGGTGGTCGACGCCTGCCTGCACCTGCTGAAGAACCCGGAAGCCTCGGTCGACGAGCTGATGGAGATCATCCCCGCGCCGGACTTCCCGACCGCCGGAATCATCTATGGCCTGTCGGGCGTGCGCGAGGGCTACCGCACCGGGCGCGGCCGCGTGGTCATGCGCGCGAAGTGCCACTTCGAGGATATCGGCAAGGGCGAGCGCCAGGCGATCATCGTCGACGAGATCCCTTACCAGGTGAACAAGAAGAACCTGCTCGAGCGCATCGCCGAGCTGGTCAACGAGAAGAAGATCGAAGGCATCAGCCACCTCCAGGACGAGTCCGACAAGTCCGGCATGCGCGTGGTGATCGAGCTCAAGCGCGGCGAAGTGCCCGAGGTGGTGCTGAACAACCTGTACAAGCAGACGCAGCTGCAGGACACCTTCGGCATCAACATGGTCGCCCTGATCGACGGCCAGCCCAAGCTGTGCAACCTGAAGGACCTGGTCGAGGTCTTCCTGGAGCACCGCCGCGAGGTCGTCACCCGCCGCACCGTCTACGAGCTGCGCAAGGCGCGCGCCCGCGGCCACCTGCTGGAAGGCCAGGCCGTCGCGCTGGCCAACATCGACGAGTTCATCGAGACCATCAAGACCTCGCCGACCCCGCCGGTGGCCAAGGCCGCGCTGATGGCCAAGAGCTGGGATTCGTCGCTGGTGCGCGAGATGCTGGCCCGCGCCGAGAACGAGACCACCGGCGGCCGCGAGGCCTACCGCCCCGAGGGCCTGCCCGCGCAGTACGGCCTGCAGGCCGACGGCCTGTACCGCCTGTCCGACGACCAGGCCACCGAGATCCTGCAGATGCGCCTGCAGAAGCTGACCGGGCTGGAGCAGGACAAGGTCGTCAACGAATACAAGGAAGTGATGGCGGAGATCGCCGACCTGCTGGACATCCTGGCCAAGGTCGACCGCGTCAAGACCATCATCTCCGAGGAACTCACCGCGCTGAAGCTGGAGTTCGGCCAGACCAAGGTCGGCGCGCGCCGCAGCGTGGTCGAGCACAACGCCCAGGAGCTGGGCACCGAGGACCTGATCACGCCCACCGACATGGTGGTTACGCTCTCGCACACCGGCTACATCAAGAGCCAGGCCCTGTCCGAATACCGCGCCCAGAAGCGCGGCGGGCGCGGCAAGCAGGCGGCGCAGACGAAGGAAGACGACTGGATCGACCAGCTCTTCATCGCCAACACGCACGACTACATCCTGTGCTTCAGCAACCGCGGCCGGGTCTACTGGCTGAAGGTCTGGGAAGTGCCGCAAGGCTCGCGCAACTCGCGCGGCCGCCCCATCGTCAACATGTTCCCGCTGCAGCCCGAGGAGAAGATCAACGTCGTGCTGCCGCTGACCGGCGAGTTCCGCAGCTTCCCCGAGGACCATTTCGTCTTCATGTCCACCGCGCAAGGCACGGTGAAGAAGACGGCCCTGCAGGAGTTCAGCAACCCGCGCAAGGCCGGCATCATCGCGGTGGACCTGGACGAGGGCGACTATCTGATCGGTGCGGCACTGACCGACGGCAAGCACGACGTGATGCTGTTCTCCGACGGCGGCAAGGCCGTGCGCTTCGACGAGAACGACGTGCGCCCGATGGGCCGATCGGCGCGCGGCGTGCGCGGGATGATGCTGGAGGAAGGCCAGAGCGTCATCGCGATGCTGGTGGCCGAGGACGAGACCCAGAGCGTGCTGACCGCCACCGAGAACGGCTACGGCAAGCGCACCTCCATCGTCGAGTACACCCGGCACGGGCGCGGAACCAAAGGCATGATCGCGATCCAACAGTCCGATCGCAACGGCAAGGTCGTCGCGGCCACGCTGGTGCGTGCCAACGACGAGATCATGCTGATCACCGATCGCGGCGTCCTGGTGCGCACCCGCGTATCCGAGATCCGAGAACTAGGCCGGGCGACCCAGGGGGTGACGCTGATCGCCCTGGACGAAGGCACCCGGCTCAGCGGCCTGCAGCGCATCGTCGAGAACGATGCGCAGGGCGAACCCGGCAGCGATGCTGCTGAAGACAACTCCACCGACGAGAACCCGCAATGATCGCCATCAAACCCGTGATGAAGAGCATCCTCGTGGCAGCCGCGCTGTCCGCCACCGGCTGGGCCGCCGCGCAGAGCAGCGCGCCCTCCAGCCCTGCCAAGAAGGACCTGGTCCAGCGCCTGCTCGTCGTACAGCAGCCGTCCTTCGACGGCCTGGCCCAGCAGACCGCGACGCGTCCCATCGCCGAGCTGGGCAACAAGGTGCAGGCCATCCTGCTGGCATCCGTGCCGCCGGAAAAGCGCGAAGCCACCGCGCGCCAGATCGAGCCTTACCTGAAGAAGCTGGCCGAGGACGCCGTGCCTATGGTCAAGGAAGCGACCACGAAGAACGCCCCCACGGTCTACGGCGCCGCCATCGAGGAGAAGTTCACCGAGGACGAACTGCGCCAGCTGGTGACCTTCCTGGAATCGCCCGTGCGCAAGAAGTTCGAGCAGGCCAACCCCGAGCTCTACCAAGCCCTGGCCAAGAAGTCGCTGGACGACATCCGCGAGAAGATCGACCCCAAGCTGCAGGCCACCCTGCAGGCGACGCAGAAGATCCTCGACGGCGTGGTCGAGCGTCCGAAGGAAGCCAAGCCTGCCGGCAAGCCGGCGTCCAAGGCCGCTTCGAAGGCGCAATAAGACTGCCTGCATGAGCCCGCACGGTCGCCCGAACGGCGAATGCTTCGCGCCCAGGGTAGTCCGATGAGCCAGCGCCCCTACAACTTCGCTCCCGGCCCGGCCACCCTGCCCCAGGAAGTCCTGGAGCAGGCGGCCGCGGAGATGCTGGACTGGCGCGGCACCGGCACGTCCGTGATGGAGATGAGCCATCGCGGCAAGGCCTTCCTCTCCATCCACGAGCAGGCGATCGCCGATCTGCGCGAGCTGCTGGCCGTGCCTCCGAACTACCGCATCCTGTTCATGCAGGGCGGCGCGCTGGCCGAGAACGCCATCCTGGCGATGAACCTGTCGCGCGGCGGCCCGGTGGACTACGTGGTCACGGGCTCGTGGTCGGCCAAGTCGCAGAAGGAAGGCCGCAAGTACGCCGACGTGCAGGTGGCCGCCAGCAACGAGGCCGACGGCCACACGACGATCCCGCATCCGTCCGGCTGGAAGCTGCGGGCGAACGCGGCCTACCTGCACCTGTGCAGCAACGAGACCGTCAACGGCGTCGAGTTCCACGAGTTGCCCGACCTCAAGGCCCTGGGCAGCGATGCCCCGCTGGTGATCGACTTCTCCTCGCACGCCGCCTCGCGGCCCGTGGACTGGTCACGCGTGGCGATGGCCTACGGGGGCGCGCAGAAGAACGTCGGCCCCGCCGGGCTGACGATCGTGATCGTGCGCGAGGACCTGCTGGGCCACGCGCTGCCGATCTGCCCTTCGGCCTTCGACTACAAGATCGTGGCCGACAACGACTCGATGTACAACACGCCGCCGGCCTACGCGATCTACGTGTCCGGGCTGGTGTTCCAGTGGCTCAAGCGCTTCGAGTACCAGGGCGCGCACGGCGTGGCCGGCATCGAGCGGCGCAACATCGAGAAGGCGAAGCTGCTTTACGGCTGCCTGGATGCGTCCGCCGGCTTCTACGCCAATCGCGTCGCGGCCGACTGCCGCTCGCGCATGAACGTCCCCTTCTACCTGCCGGACGAGCGCCTGTACGCGCCCTTCCTGGCCGGCGCGGAGGAACGCGGATTGCTTGCGTTGAAGGGACACAAGTCCGTCGGCGGCCTGCGCGCCAGCATCTACAACGCCATGCCGCTGGAAGGCGTGCAGGCTCTGGTCGCCTACCTGCAGGACTTCGCCCGTAGCCATGGCTGACACCCCAGCGCCCAAACACACCCTGGCCGAGCTGCGCGAGCGCATCGACGACGTCGACGCGCGCATCCTGGGCCTGCTCAACGAGCGCGCCGGCTGGGCGCTTGAAGTCGGCGAGCTGAAGAAACTCGACGGCTCGCCGGTGTTCCGCCCGGAGCGCGAGGCCCAGGTCATCGACCGCCTCAAGCAGATCAACGACGGCCCGCTGCGCGCGGCCAGCGTCGCGCCGATCTGGCGCGAGATCATGTCGGCCTGCCGCTCGCTGGAAGCGCCGACCCGCGTCGCCTACCTGGGCCCCGCCGGCACCTTCAGCGAGGAAGCCGCCTTCGGCTACTTCGGCAGTTCGATCGCAGGGCAACCCAGCAGCACCATCGACGAGGTCTTCCGCGCGACCGCGGCCGGTGCCGTGGACTTCGGCGTCGTGCCGCTGGAGAACTCCACCGAGGGCGTCGTCGCCCGGACACTGGACCTGCTGCTGACTTCGCCCGTCTTCATCGTCGGCGAGACCAGCCTGCCGGTGCAGCACAACCTGCTGCGCCGCGCGCCCAGCGCCGCCGGCGTGCAGGCGGTGTGCGCCCATCCGCAGGCCCTGGCCCAGTGCCACGGCTGGCTGTCGACCAACCTGCCCGACGCCGAGCGCCGCGCGGTCTCCAGCAATGCCGAGGGCGCCCGCCTGGCCGCCGCCGACGAAAGCCTGGCGGCCATCGCCAGCCTGCGCGCGGGCTCCAACTACGGCCTGCACGCTGTGGCCCAGGCCATCCAGGACGATCCGAACAACCGCACGCGCTTCGGCGTCGTCGCGCTGCCTTCGGTCCATCCGCGGCCCAAGCCCACAGGCCACGACTGCACCAGCCTGGTGGTGGCCGTGGCCAACCAGCCCGGGGCCGTCCACGACCTGCTGGTGCCCTTGAAGCGCCACGGCGTGTCGATGACGCGCCTGGAGTCGCGCCCGGCACGCTCGGGCCAGTGGGAATATGTTTTCTACATCGACCTGGCAGGACATCCGGAAGACGCGCCGGTGGCGGCCGCGCTGGACGAGTTGCGCGCCCAGGTTTCGCTGTTCAAACTGCTGGGCGCGTACCCGCTGGACACGCATTGATGGCCGTGAAACGACCGGCCGGACCTTCGACACAAGACAAGACGGGGACCATGGCGACCAAAGGTTTCAATCAGCTCGGCGTGATCGGCTGCGGCCTGATGGGCGGCTCCTTCGCGCTCGCGTTGAAACGCGCGGGCCTGGTCAAGCGCGTCGTCGGCTACAGCAAGTCGCCGTCCACGGTCGAGAAGGCGCGCCGCATGGGCGTGATCGACGAGGGCGCCGAATCCGCGCTGCTGGCCGTCTCCGGCTCGGACATCGTGCTGATCGCCGTGCCGGTGTCCGCCAGCGAGGCCACCTTCCGCGCCATCCGCCACCTGGTCGAGCCGACCACGCTCTTCATGGACGTGGGCAGCACCAAGGTCGACGTGGTGGAGGCGGCCGAGCGCGTGCTCAAGGAGCGCGCCGTGTCCTTCGTGCCGGCGCATCCGATCGCCGGCAAGGAGTCTGCCGGCATCGAACACGCCGACGCCCAGCTCTATGCCGGCCGCCAGGTGATCCTCACGCCCACCGCGCAGACGGATGCCGCGATGGTCCAGCGCGCCACCGACGTCTGGGCCGCCGTGGGCTGCCAGGTGCTGAAGATGCGCGCACACAACCACGACGCGGCCTTCGCCGCCGTGAGCCACCTGCCGCACCTGCTGGCCTTCGCCTACTTCGAGGGCATCGCCGCGCACCCGGCGGGTAAGGACTTCCTGTCCCTGGCCGGCCCCGGCTTCCGCGACTTCACCCGCATCGCCGCCAGCGACCCCACGGTCTGGCGCGACATCCTGATCGCCAACCGCGAGGAAGTGCTGCGCCAGTCCGCGTCCTTCCGCACTGCGCTGGACGAGTTCGAGGCGCTGATGCAGGCCGGCGACGCCGAGGCGCTGAGCGCCAAGATCAGGCACCTTTCGCAGATCCGCGCGAAGTGGCAGATGGGCGCGCTGTCCACCGGCTCGCGCGCAGAAGCGCGCTCCACCCGCGGCGACGACGCCGCACCGGCACCCAACGCCACGAAGCCGCGCTAACCTCGCCGCAGCAGGCGCTGCCCCGGCAGCGCCTGCCGGTTTCCAGTCCGTCCCATGTACGCCACAGCCCACCTCGACCTGCCGCCCCTCGTCCACGCACGGGGGCTGGTGCGACTTCCGGGTTCCAAGAGCATCTCCAACCGCGTGCTGCTGCTGGCCGGCCTGAGCGAGGGCACGACGCGCGTGCACGACCTGCTGGCCTCCGACGACACCCGGGTGATGCTGGAGGCCCTGCGCACGCTGGGCTGCCAGGTCACCCGCCACGGCGAGGTGCTGGAGATCACCGGCCTGGGCGGCCGCCTGAAGACACGCGAGGCCAAGCTCTTCCTCGGCAACGCCGGCACGGCCATGCGCCCGTTGACCGCAGCGCTCGCCCTGCTGGCCGCCGACCAGGGCGGCAGCTTCGAGCTCAGCGGCATCCCGCGCATGCACGAGCGCCCGATCGGCGACCTGGTCGATGCCCTGCGTCCGCTGGGCTGCCGCATCGACTGCCTGGGCCAGGAGGGCTACCCGCCGCTGCGCCTGGACGGCGGCAAGCTCAAGCTCGATGCGCCCATCCGCGTGCGCGGCGACGTCTCCAGCCAGTTCCTCACCGCCCTGCTGCTGGCGCTGCCGCTGGTGTCCGAGGGCCGCGCACTGGTCATCGAGGTCGAGGGCGAACTGATCTCCAAGCCCTATGTCGAGATCACGCTGAACCTGCTGCGCCGCTTCGGCATCGAGGTGCAGCGCGAGGGCTGGCTGCGTTTCACGATCCCCCAGGACAGCCGCTACCGCACGCCGGGCGACGTGCACGTCGAAGGCGACGCGTCCTCGGCCTCCTACTTCATCGCCGCCGGCGCCCTGGCCGCGGTGGATGCGCCGGTGCGCATCGAAGGCGTAGGCCACGACTCCATCCAGGGCGACATCCGCTTCGTCGAGGCCGCCCGCGCGATGGGCGCCAAGGTCGCCAGCGGCCCCAACTGGCTGGAAATCAGCCGCGGCGAGTGGCCGCTGAAGGCCATCGAGCTGGACGCCAACCACATCCCCGACGCGGCGATGACGCTGGCGGTGATGGCGCTCTACGCCCAGGGCACGACGCGGCTGACCAACATCGCCAGCTGGCGCGTCAAGGAGACCGACCGCATCGCGGCGATGGCCAAGGAACTGCGCAAGCTCGGCGCCACGGTGGACGAGCAGCCCGACAGCATCGCCGTCACCCCGCCGGCGCAATGGCGGGCCGCATCGATCGAGACCTACGACGACCACCGCATGGCCATGTGCTTCGCGCTGGCCGCCTTCAACCCGCTCATCACGCAGCAGCCCGTCCCGGTGCGCATCGAGGATCCGCGCTGCGTCGCCAAGACCTTCCCGGATTTCTTCGAAAGCCTGTTCGACGTCAGCCGCGCCCGCACCGAGGACATCCCGGTGCTGACCGTGGACGGCCCGACCGCCTCCGGCAAGGGCACGCTGGCCGCCGTGCTGGCGCAGCGCCTGGGCTATCACCTGCTGGACTCCGGCGTCCTCTACCGCGCGACCGCGCTGGCCGCCATCCGCCGCCAGGTCGGGCCGGACGACGAGGCCGGGCTCGCGGAACTGGCCGCCGGCCTCAACCTGCGCTTCAACGCCGACCAGGTGCAGATGGACGGCGAGGACGAGACCCTCGCGCTGCGCGAGGAGCAGGTCGGCTCGCTGGCCTCCCGCATCTCCGCCCTGCCGGCCGTGCGCCGCGCGCTGTTCGAACTGCAGTTGAGCTTCCGCCAGCTCCCCGGCCTGGTGGCCGACGGCCGCGACATGGGCACGGTGCTCTTCCCCGGAGCGCAACTGAAGGTCTTTCTCACGGCCAGCGTCGAAACCCGCGCCGAGAGAAGATATAACCAGTTGATTTCCAAAGGGTTTTCGGCTAACCTGCCCGACCTTTGCGCGGACCTGGAAGCGCGAGACCTGCGGGACAAGACCCGCGCGATCTCCCCTCTGAAACCTGCGCAAGACGCCCGCATGCTCGACAACTCCCAGATGACGGTGGACGAATCCGTCGATCTGGTGCTCGGTTGGTGGGAAGCGAGCCGGCCTTTCCAGGATGGGCCGGGCCGGTAGTACCGGCAACAGACTGGAAATCGGAAAGCCCCGTGCTCACGCCTTGCCGCCCGGCAAGGCGCAGCCCGCCGGAAGCTGCGGATCCCATCCGCGCCAAGGTGGCGAGCCTCGGTTGTTCAACCTAACCGCCATGCGAATGGCATAGCCCGCCGGCGCAGCTCGCTGCACGAACCGGCCCTCAGGAAACCCTCATGTCCCAAACCCAAACCGCCTCTTCCGGCTCCGAATCCTTCGCCGCCCTGTTCGAGGACTCCCTCAAGCGCGCCAACATGCGCGCCGGTGAAGTGATCACGGCCGAAGTGGTGGCCGTCGAGCACAACTTCGTCGTCGTCAACGCCGGCCTCAAGTCCGAGGCTTACGTGCCCATCGAAGAGTTCCGCAACGACCAAGGCGGCCTCGAAGTGCAGGTCGGCGACTTCGTCTCCGTGGCGATCGACGCCATCGAGAACGGCTACGGCGACACCATCCTGTCGCGCGACAAGGCCAAGCGCCTGGCCTCCTGGCTGTCCCTGGAGAACTCGCTGGAGTCCGGCGACTTCGTCTCCGGCACGGTGAACGGCAAGGTCAAGGGCGGCCTGACGGTGCTGGTCAACGGCATCCGCGCCTTCCTGCCCGGCTCGCTGCTGGACACGCGCCCGGTCAAGGACATGAGCCCGTTCGAGGGCAAGACCATGGAGTTCAAGGTCATCAAGCTCGACCGCAAGCGCAACAACGTCGTGCTGTCGCGCCGTGCCGTGGTCGAGGCTTCCATGGGCGAAGAGCGCGCCAAGCTGCTGGAGACGCTGCGCGAAGGCGCCATCGTCAACGGCGTGGTCAAGAACATCACCGAATACGGTGCGTTCGTGGACCTGGGCGGGATCGACGGCCTGCTGCACATCACCGACATGGCATGGCGCCGTGTCCGCCACCCGAGCGAAGTCGTTCAGGTCGGCCAGGAGCTGACCGCCAAGGTCCTGAAGTTCGACGCCGAGAAGAACCGCGTCTCGCTGGGCCTGAAGCAAATGGGCGACGACCCCTGGGTCGGCGTGTCCCGCCGCTATCCGTCGGGCACCCGCCTGTTCGGCAAGGTCACCAACATCGCCGACTACGGTGCGTTCGTCGAGATCGAGCCCGGCATCGAAGGCCTGGTGCACGTCTCCGAAATGGACTGGACCAACAAGAACGTTGCCCCGTCCAAGATCGTCTCCCTGGGCGACGAGGTCGAAGTCATGGTCCTGGAGATCGACGAAGACAAGCGCCGCATCAGCCTGGGCATGAAGCAGTGCCGCGCCAACCCGTGGGAAGAGTTCGCCGAGAACTTCAAGCGCGGCGACAAGGTCAAGGGCCCCGTCAAGTCGATCACCGACTTCGGCGTGTTCGTCGGCCTGGCTGCCGGCATCGACGGCCTGGTGCACCTGTCCGACCTGTCCTGGAACGAGACCGGCGAAGCTGCCGTGCGCAACTTCAAGAAGGGCCAGGAAGTCGAGGCCGTGGTCCTGGGCATCGACATCGAGCGCGAGCGCATCTCGCTGGGCATCAAGCAGCTGGATTCGGATCCCTTCACCAACTACACGGCCATCAACGACAAGGGCGCTACCGTCACCGGTACCGTCAAGACCGTCGATGCCCGTGGCGCCGAGATCCAGCTGGCCGACGACGTCATCGGCTACCTGCGCGCCTCGGAAATCAGCCGTGAGCGCGTGGAAGACGCCCGCAACGTGCTGAAGGAAGGCGACGAAGTCACCGCCCTGATCATCAACGTGGACCGCAAGACGCGCGGCCTGCAGCTGTCGATCAAGGCCAAGGACTCCGCCGAGCAGCAAGAAGCCATGCAGCGCCTGTCTGCCGAGAGCAGCGGCACCGCCGGCACCACCAGCCTGGGCGCCCTGCTCAAGGCCAAGCTGGACAACCAGAACAACGGCTGATGTTGTTCGCGGCGGCGCGCGCGAGCGCACCGCCGCTGGTCCTGCAGCGATCAGGTCCGCCGAGCCGACATCGGCTTTGCGGACCTTCTCCTTTTCAACGCGCCACTTTTCGAAGCAAGCAACATGACCCGTTCCGACCTGGTGGCGCGCCTGGCCGAGCAATTCAGCCAGCTGACGCACCGCGACGCCGAGTTCGCCGTCAAGACCATGCTCGACGCCATGTCCGACGCACTGGCCCGCGGGCACCGCATCGAGATCCGCGGCTTCGGCAGCTTCTCGGTCAACCGCCGTCCGCCCCGCGTGGGACGCAACCCGCGCTCCGGCGAGCAGGTGATGATTCCCGAGAAGCGCGTCCCGCACTTCAAGCCAGGCAAGGCCCTGCGCCAGGCCGTGGACGCACGCGAAGCGCAGGCTGCTGGTAAAACCGAGGCTGCCGACGGCAGCTCCTCCTCCGAACCCAGCCCCTCCTGATCCTCATCCAGCCCATGCGAACCTTCACCTGGTTGTGGCGCGCCGCGGTCTTCTTCGTGCTCTTCGCGTTCGCGCTCAACAACCAGAACGAAGCCCAGGTGAACTGGTTCTTCGGCGCGCAATGGCGCGCGCCCATGGTGTTCATCGTGCTCGCCGCCTTCGCGCTGGGTTGCTCGATCGGCGTGCTGGCCATGGTGCCCAGCTGGTGGCGCCATCGCCGCAGCGCGATGCGCCAGGCTCTGGCCCCCGGCAACGCGAACGCCGCACCCGACACCCTGGCCGCGGACATCTCGCCCGCGGCGCCTGCCACCGAAGCCCCCCCGCATCCGCCGCGCGACGGCCTGTAGAAGCCCCCTTCCCGGAGCACCCCGACCTTGGACTTCGACCTGCAGTGGTTGCTGCTGGCCCTGCCGGTGGCCTTCTTCCTGGGCTGGCTGGCCTCACGGCTGGACGTGCGGCAGATGAAGCGCGAGGAGCAGCCCTCGCCGCGCGCCTATTTCAAGGGCCTGAACCTGCTGCTAAACGAACAGCAGGACAAGGCCATCGACGCCTTCATCGAGGCCGTCCAGCACGACCCCGACACCTCCGACCTGCACTTCGCGCTGGGCAACCTGTTCCGCCGCCGCGGCGAGTACGAACGCGCCGTGCGCGTGCACCAGCACCTGCTGGGCCGGGGCGATCTGCCGCGCGCCGAGCGTGAACGAGCCCAGCACGCGCTGGCCCAGGATTTCCTGAAGGCCGGCCTGTTCGACCGCGCCGAGGAGGCCTTCCGCGCGCTGGAAGGCACCGCCTTCGCCACCGACGCCCGGCTGGCCCTGCTGACCCTGCACGAACGCGCCCGCGACTGGCACAAGGCGATCGAGATCGCGCGTCGCATCGAGGCGGCCGGCGCGGGCTCCTTCTCCACCCGCATCTCGCACCACTGGTGCGAAATCACCCAGGAAGCCGACGCCAAGGGCCGCACCGAGGAAGCCGACGACGCCCTGGCCAAGGCCCGCGAGGCCGCGCCCACGGCCGCGCGCCCCCAGGTGCTGGCCGGCCAGCGCCTGGCGCGCGCCGGCAGGCATGCCGAGGCCCTGGCAGCCTGGGGCGAACTGCTGGCCGCGCAGCCGGGCAGCTTCTCGCTGGTCGCGCGCGACTACGCGGCGAGTGCTGCCGCCAGCGGCGCCCAGGCACAGGCCGCCACGGCCCTGCGCGAGCTCTATGCCCGCGCGCCGTCCACCGACCTGCTGCTGGCGCTGGTGCGCCTGGAGGCCGACGTGCAGCAGCGCGAGCAGGCCCTGCTGGCCCACGTGCGCGAACACCGCTCGCTGACCGCCGCGCTCAACCTGATGCAGCAGCGCAGCGGCCAGGGCGAGGCGCTGGCCGCCACCGCGGCAGAGCCCATCGAGCGCGCCATCGCCGAAGCCGCGCGTCCGCTGCAGCGCTTCCGCTGCGCGGCCTGCGGCTTCGAGTCCCAGGCGTATTTCTGGCAATGCCCCGGCTGCCAGAGCTGGGACAGCTATCCGCCGCGGCGGCTGGAAGACCTCTGAGCCCGAGGTCGCCGGTTCAGCCTGCGGACTGCAGCCTGACCATGCTGGCGTAGACCCCGCCGCTTTCGAGCAGCTCCTCATGGGAGCCCGACTCCACGACGCGCCCGTCGGACATTGCGTAGATGCGGTCGGCATTGCGCACCGTGCTCAGCCGGTGGGCGATGAGGATCAGCGTCTTGGTGTGGCGCATGTCCTCGATGGAGCGCTGCACGACAGCCTCGGATTCGGAATCCAGCGCCGAGGTCGCCTCGTCGAAGATCCACACCGCCGCATCGCGGTAGAGGGCGCGGGCGATCGCCAGGCGCTGGCGCTGGCCGCCGGAGAACTTGCTGCCGTTGGTGCCGATGGGCGTGTCAATGCCCTCGGGCAGCGTCTGCACGTGCGCCATCAGGTTGGCCGCGCGCAGGCAGGACTCGACCTTGGCGCGGTCGACCTCGCCGCTGGCATAGGCCACGTTCTGCGCGATCGATCCGTCGAAGAGCACGATGTCCTGCGACACCACCGCGAAGTGGCGGCGCAGGTTGGCCAGCTTGAGGTCGTTGATCGGCACGCCGTCGAGGCGGATCTCGCCGCCCTCGGGCACCGCGAAGCGCAGCAGCGCACTGACCACCGTGGTCTTGCCGGCACCGGAGGCGCCCACCAGGGCCACGGTCTCGCCGGGGCGGATGTGCAGGTCCAGGCCGTCCAGCGCCGGGCGCGGGGCGCCCTCGTAGGTCAGCAGCACGCGGTCGAACTCGATCTCGCCACGGCAGGTGGCGATCTCGCGCGTGCCCAGGTCGGGCTCCTTGGGCGCATCGATCAGGTCGCGGCAGCCCTGCATCACGATCATGGCCTGGGTGATCGGCTGGTAGACGTCGGTCAGGTGGCGCATCGGCGACATGGCCATCAGCAGCGCGGTGATGAAGGAGACGAACTCGCCCACCGTGGCCGCGCCGTGGCTGGCCTGCCAGAGCGCCAAGGTGACGATGATGGCCACGCCGATGGAGGCCACCAGCTGCGTGGTGGGGGTGGCGAGCGCGGCGGCGGCGGCATGCTTGAGCTGCATGCGCCGCTGCACCGTGGCCTCGGCCTCGAAGCGCTGGGATTCGAAATCCATCGCGTCGAAGGTGCGCACCACGCGCCAGGCACGGGCGTTGTCGTCGACGATGTTGACCAGGCGCTGGTGCGACAGGTAGGAGGCCTCGCCCACATGCTTGAGTCGCTTCTGGATCGTGCGCACGGCAAAGGCCAGCAGCGGCGCGGTGACCATGGACACCAGCGTGAGCTGCCAGTTCAGGTAGACCAGGTAGCCCATCAGGAAGAGCAGCGTGGTCGCGTCGCGCAGCAGCGTGGTCAGTGCACCACCCACGGCACCGGCGGCGAACTGCGGATCGTTGATGATGCGGGTGACGGCGATGCCGGGGCTCATATGGGTGAAGAGCTTGGCGTCGGCGCGCAGCACGGCTTTCATCAGGTCGCGCCGCAGGTCCAGCACCACCAGCGAGCTGGCCGAGTTCAGCATGTAGGCGCCGCTGAAGTTGAAGCCGCCGCGCACCACGAACATGCCGATGATGATCAGCGGCACGACCCAGATCGGGTACTTCAGGCCCTCCTGGAAGCCCGAGTCCAGCAGCTTCTTGAACAGCGCGGGCAGCAGCGGCTCGACGGCCGAGCCGAGGACGAAGAACAGGATCGACAGCGACAGCATGCGCCAGCGCGGCTTCGCATAGGCGGCCAGCACGCGGCCGGATTCACGCAGATTCATGGGTGGATGGAGTGCTCGTTCGACGACTCGGCGGACAGGGCGGCCATTGTCGCCGGGCAGGGTCAGGGGCCGTGTTGCAGATCCGCCAGCGCCCGCTGCACCTGCTCCAGGCCCGGCACCACGCCCTTGCCGCCGACGCTGGCCACGCGGCCCGGGCCGGTGACGCCGGCCAGGCCGGGATCGTGGTCGCAGTAGATGCCCAGCGTGGGCGGGCCGAAGGCAGCGGCGAGATGGGTGAGGCCGGTGTCCAGGCCGATCACCTCCTGCGCGCCGGCCAGCAGCGGCATGGTCTGGCCCACGCTCAGGAAGGGCGGCACGCTGCCTTCGCAACTCTGGGCGATGCGCCGCGCCCGCGCCTCTTCCTCCGGGCTGCCCCAGAGGATCACCGGCCGGCGGCCGCGGGCCAGCCACTGTCGGCCCAGCGCGATCCAGGCGTCCTCGGGCCAGAGCTTCTCCGCACGGCTGGCGCAGGGAATCAGCACGCCGTAGTCGCCCTCGGGCACCGCGGCCGCCGCGATGGCATCGGCCGGCGCCTCGCGGCCGCGCAGGCCGAAGTCGGGCGCATCGACGGGCTGCGGCCGGCCCAGGATGGCTGCCACCAGCCGGCGGCAGCGCACCACCGCCTGCAGGTTGCGCGGCACGGCGAAGCTGCGCCCATAGAACAGGCTGGCCAGCGGCTCGCGGATGCTGTCGCGGTCGTAGCCGGCGCGCGGGCCATGTGCGCAGCTGGCGAAGAGTGCGCTCTTCACCAGCCCCTGCAGGTCAATGACGAGGTCATAGCGTTCGCCGCGCAGCTCGGACCACCAGGCGCCGAACTCCGCCCGTGCCTGCGTGCCCGAGGGCTTGAGCAGGCTTCGGCGCCACTTGCGCCAGGCCAGCGGGATCACGCGGCGCACCGCGCGATGCTGCTGGGGAATGGCGGCAAAGGCGCGTTCGACCAGCCAATCGATGCGGGCCTCGGGCAGGGCCGCGGCCAGATCGGACACGGCCGGCAGCGCATGGACGACGTCGCCCATGGAGCTGGTCTTGACGATGAGGATGCGCATGCCGCGCCGCTGCTCAGCTGGCCTGGCTAGGGCCTGTTAACACTACCGGAGGACGCGCGCTGGAGCCTGGCAAGGCGCTGGGCTAGGCGCAGCCAAGGCCGTGTGCCTTCGGCACACAACGAGGCTGCAACGACGCCCAGCGCCTT
>SCTQ01000199.1 GCA_004322345.1 Aquabacterium sp.
GGTGGTGGCGGCGGCTTCTCCCGCGAATCCGCCCCGGCGGCCCCGCGCGCGGCTGCGCCCCAGCGCCAGGCCCCGGCGCCCAAGCCGGCTCCGAAGTCGTCCAGCGGCTTCGACGACATGGATGACGACATCCCCTTCTGAGCCGTCGGACGCCTCATCGCAAAGTCCGTCGCCGGGTGGCGACGGACTTTTTTCTTGAGCCGGCGCGGACCCTGCCGACGCTGCTGGGAGGCAGCACGATGCGAATGATCTGGCGAGTCCTGAAGTGGACCTTGCTGGCCCTGCTGGCGGCGGTGCTGATGGTCGCGGCCATCAATGCCTTCGACGAGCCGCTGCGGCCCGAGGCGAAGGCTGCGCTGCAGCCGACGGCGCGGGCCGTGCCACCGCAGGACAACCTTTTCTACGCCCTGCTGGGCTTCGACTCGCGGCCTGCGGACGACATCGTGCGGGCCGGCCTGGAGGAATGGCGCCGGCTGGAGCTGTCGGCGTCCGCGGGCATGGTCGAGGCGCTCGAGGCGAACCTGCGCCGCCAGCGTGAAGGTGTACCGGGCGGCCTGCGCGTACAGGACGACGAGGACCAGCTGAACGCAACGGGCTCCAGCGTGGGCGAGGCGCTGGCTGCCATCCAGGCGGGGCGCGTCGATGGCGACGTAGTCGTGGCGGCCAACCGGGAGCTGCTGGACCGCTATCGCTCGCTGCGCCGGTTCCCCCGGTTTGACAACGACACGTCGGCTCGCGTCGAGCCGTCCGCCGTGCCGCCCATGGCGGGCGCAAGCCAAGCCCGCAAGGTCTGGCTCCTGTCCCTTGCCGGCATGGTCGCGAAGGGCGACGTCGACGCCGCCGTGCGCGAATTGCGCGACGACACGCTGTTCTGGCGCCGCATGCTGGCCCAGTCCGGGGCGCACCTGATCGACAAGATGGTGTTCACGGCCTGGGTGCTGCAGGGCTTGCGCAGCGCCTCGGACCTGGTGCACGCGCACGGCCTCACGACGAGACAGCGCCAGATGCTGGCCGAGGCGGCGGTGCCGCTGACGCTGGCGGAACGCTCCATGGCCGGCACGCTGGGCTACGAATTCCGCCTCGCAGCCGACGCCATCCTGCGCGAGCAGGACATTGCGCGCTGGCTCGTCGACGGGACGCGCGAAGACGGGCCAGACGCCCCGCCGCTCCTGCGGCGCGTGCTGTTGCGCATCGGCGACTACTTCTTCCAGCGTCGCTCGACGGTGAACGAGCACCACCGCGCCCTGGCACGGCTGGCGGCCATCGAGGGCCATGATTGCCGGCACTTCGAGGAGGACAGGCGCGCGCTGGAGGACGCCGCTGAGGTCGATTGGTGGCGCCTGCCGTACAACCCGTCCGGCAAGCTTTTGCTCTTCGTCGTCGGCAGCGGCGCCCTCTACCCTCCCTACATCGGCCGCCTGTGCGACCTGCAAGGCTTCCAGCGCCTGCTGGCCCTGCAGATCCATCTGCGCGACGAGGGCGTCACGCCGCAGACCCCGCCGGCCGACATCGAGCGCCGGATCCAGCAGGCCGGTGCCGGCTACGCCGACCCCTTCACCGGCGGCCCCATGCACTGGGCCCCGGCCCGGCAGGGCCTGGCCTTCGGCGCCGCCGATGACCGCAACCGCAAGATGCTCCCCTGGCCGCTGTAACTTGGCGGCCTGCTCCCACCCGAACCCGCAGGACCCGACGTCATGACCTACTCGGTCAAGGAAATCTTCTACACGCTGCAAGGCGAAGGCGCCAATGCCGGGCGCCCGGCCGTGTTCTGCCGCTTCGCCGGCTGCAACCTGTGGAGCGGCCGCGAGCAGGACCGCGCCGGCGCCGTCTGCCGCTTCTGCGACACCGACTTCGTCGGCACCGACGGCACCTTGGGCGGCAAGTACGCCACGGCCGATGCGCTGGCCGACCTCGTTCTTGCGCAATGGCCGAAGCAAGCTGCCACGGGCGTGTCGCCCTTCTGCGTGCTGACCGGCGGTGAGCCCCTGCTGCAGGTGGACACCGCCCTGGTCGATGCCCTGCACGCGCGCGGCTTCGAGATCGCCGTGGAGACCAACGGCACCGTCGAGCCGCCGCCGGGCCTGGACTGGATCTGCGTCAGCCCCAAGGCCGGCGCCACGCTGGTGCTCAAGGCCGGCCAGGAGCTGAAGGTCGTCGTGCCCCAGGACGGCCAGGACCTGGACGCGCTGGCGGCCCTGCCCTTCACCCATCACCTGCTGCAACCCATGGACGGCCCCGCCGTCCGCGAGAACACCGCCTGGGCCATCGCCCGGTGCATGAGCGACCCCCGCTGGCGCCTCAGCGTGCAGACGCACAAAGTCATCGGGATTCGCTGAAGGCCATCATGAACACCCCCGTCCCACCCCTCCCCGCGCGCCACGAGCTGAGCCAGCGCTTCCACTTCGACGCCGCCCACACCCTGCGCCGCGAGATCGAGGCCGCCTCCAGCCGCCGCGTGCACGGCCACACCTACACGGCCGAGGTGGCCATCGCCGGCACGCCCGACGCCACCAGCGGCATGGTGGTGGACCTGGGCCACCTGCGGCGCGAGATCGCCGTCATCCGCGACAAGCTGGACCACCACTTCCTGGACGACGTCCCCGGCCTGGCCGTGCCGACGCTGGAAGGCCTGTGCAGCTTCCTGTGGGCCGAGTTCGCGACCGTCTTCCCCGGCCTGGTGCGCGTCACCGTGGGCCGCGAGGCCAGCGGCGACCGCTGCACGTTGCAGCGCTGACGGATCCTGCCCGTTCCCGCGGCCGGCTTTGCCCATTCCTCGGTTTCGATTGCCTGATCCTGCCGAAACCGGCAAAAGCCTTTCCCCACGGCGCCCAAGGGCTGGCGGGCGTCTATAAGCTGCACCCCCATGACGCCCGACACCACCCTGACCTCCCCTGCCCAGCAGGAAGACGACCGCACCCGCGTTCAGACGGTGGTGCGCCTGGCCGAGCTGGCCGCCTGGATCGAGCGCTTCGCGCCGGCCGACGGCTTGCACAAGACCGAGGTGCCCCGCCTGACATTGTTCCGCGCCAGCGGGCCGCAGGCGCCCGGCCATGCGGTGGCCGAGCCGGCCCTGTGCGTGATCGCACAAGGCCGCAAGCAGGTGCTGCTGGGCGGCGAGCGCTACGTCTACGACGCCTCCAACTACCTGGTCGTGACCCAGGACCTGCCGGTCACCGGCCAGGTGATCGAGGCCTCGGCCGAGGCGCCCTACCTGGCCTTCCGGCTGGACTTCGACCCGGCCGCCATCACCGAGATGTCGATGGCGCTGAAGATGGACAGCTGCCCGGTGACGGCGGCCAAGCCCACGTCGCGCGGCATGTTCGTCGGCCACGCCTGCCACATCCTGCTGGAGCCGGTGCTGCGCATGATGCGGCTGCTGGAGACGCCGCAGGACATCCCGACGCTGGCGCCGCTGATCTCGCGCGAGATCCTCTACCGCCTGCTGACCAGCGAGGACGGTTGGCGCCTGGCCCAGGTCTGCTCGACAGAGGGGCGCTGCAAGCGCATCTCCAGCGCCATTGCCTGGCTGCGCGACAACTACGCCGAGCCGCTGCGCATCGAGCACCTGGCGCGCGAGGTGCACATGAGCGCCTCGTCGCTGCACCACCACTTCAAGGCCGTCACCGCGATGAGCCCGCTGCAGTTCCAGAAGCAGCTGCGGCTGCAGGAGGCGCGGCGTCTGATGCTGGCCAACGGCATCGATGCGGCCACCGCTGGCCATCGCGTGGGCTACGAGAGCCCCTCGCAGTTCAGCCGCGAGTACAGCCGCATGTTCGGCGAGCCGCCGGCGCGCGACCTCAAGCGCCTGCGCTCGATGCACGGCGGCATGCAGGCGTCCAACGACGTGGAGCTGCGCCACTGATCCGCGCATCGCGCTGATCCTGCAAGGGCGCCTCGTGCGCCCTTGTTCTTTTGTGCGCGCGTTCGTGCGCGCGTGCGAAGCCGCCGCCTGCGTGACGGCGGTGTGACGCGTGCGCCGTTTGCAGCCTTGTGCATTTGCTGCAGCTGCGAACTTGCGGAATCAGGCAAGAAGGTGCGCGGATCCGGCTACCGGCTGCAGGCCCCGCATTCCTAGACTTTCCGCAACGGTCCGACATGCGTCCACCGCATGCGGCCAGAGCCCTTCGACAGATCCGAATCCAACCTTCACCGGGAGCCCTCCATGACCCGCATCTCTCTTGGCAACGCCCCAGCACGCAAGTGGGCCACGCGCGCGACGGTCACGGCCGTCACCGCCGCACTGGCGATCGGCGCGGCCATCTTCCATGTGCAATCCAGCCATGCCGACAGCCCCCAGGCCGCAGCCGCTGCGCAAGGCACGCCGGTCTCGGTGGCCACCGTCGCCGGCAGCCAGGTGTCGGTCTGGAACGAGTTCTCCGGCCGCCTCGAAGCCGTGGACCGCGTAGACCTGCGCTCGCGTGTGGCGGGCGCCGTCTCCGCCGTGCACTTCCGCGAAGGCGCACTCGTCAAGCAGGGCGACCTGCTGGTCAGCATCGACCCCGCGCCCTATGCGGCCGAGGTCGAGCGTGCCGAGGCCCAGGTGGTCGCCGCGCAGGCACGCGTCACCTATCTCAAGAGCGAACACGAGCGCGCCCAGCGCCTGTGGGACGAACGCGCCATCGCCCAGCGCGAGCTGGACGAACGCATCAACGCGCAACGCGAGGCCGACGCCAACCTGCGCGCCGCCCAGGCCGCGCTGCAGTCCGCCAGGCTCAACCTGGGCTACACGCAAGTGCGCGCGCCGGTTTCGGGCCGTGTCGGCAAGCTGCTGGTCACGGTGGGCAACCTCGTGGCCGCCGGCCCCGGCGCGCCGGTGCTGACCACGCTGGTCTCGGTCAATCCGATCTACGCCAGCTTCGACGCCGACGAGCGCGTGGTCACGCGCGCGCTGCATGACCTGCCGGCCGGCCGCACCGCGGCGCAGCTCGACAGCATCCCCGTGCAGATGAGCCTGGACACCGCCGGCACCGAGCCCGTGGCCGGCCGGCTGCAGCTGATCGACAACCAGGTCGACGCCAGGAGCGGCACCGTGCGCGTGCGCGCCGTCTTCGACAACGCCGACGGGCGGCTGATCCCCGGCCAGTTCGCGCGGCTGCGCATGGGCCAGGCCAAGACCGACAGTGCGCTGCTGATCAACGAGCGCGCGGTGGGCACCGACCAGGACAAGCAGTTCGTCTTCGTCGTCGGCGCCGACAACAAGGCGGTCTACCGCGAGGTCACGCTGGGCGGCACGGTCAACGGGCTGCGCATCGTCTCCGCGGGCCTGAAAGCCGGCGAGCGCATCGTCGTCAACGGCCTGCAGCGCGTGCGCCCGGGCTCGCTGCTGGCACCGCAGGCCGTGGCGATGGAGGCCAAGCCCGTGCAGACCGCGCAGCGGGACACGGGCCCGAAGTCCTGACCAGCGCCTGACCCCTTAGCCAGCCCCGCTTCCGATACCCACCAACTCCCGTAAAGGGGAGGAGGACGCCATGAATTTGTCCAAATTCTTCATCGACCGGCCCATCTTCGCCGGCGTGCTGTCCCTGCTGATGCTCATCGGCGGCCTGCTCGCCATGGGGGGGCTGCCCATCTCCGAATACCCGGAGGTCGTGCCGCCGCAGGTGGTCGTGCGTGCGCAATACCCCGGCGCCAACCCCAAGGTGATCGCCCAGACCGTGGCCACGCCGCTGGAGGAGGCCATCAACGGCGTCGAGGGCATGCTCTACATGGGCAGCCAGGCGACGACCGACGGCCTGATGACGCTCACGGTGACCTTCAAGCTCGGCACCGACCCCGACAAGGCCCAGCAGCTGGTCCAGAACCGCGTCTCGCAGGCCGAGCCGCGCCTGCCCGAGGAGGTGCGCCGCCTGGGCGTGACGACGGTCAAGAGCTCACCCGACCTGACGCTGGTGGTCCACCTGCTGTCGCCCAACGGCCGCTACGACATGACCTACCTGCGCAACTACGCGGTGCTCAACGTCAAGGACCGCCTGGCGCGCATCGAGGGCGTGGGCCAGGTGCAGCTCTTCGGCTCCGGCGACTACTCCATGCGCGTGTGGCTGGATCCGCAGAAGGTGGCCGAGCACGGCCTGTCGGCAGCCGACGTGGTGGCCGCCATCCGCGGCCAGAACATCCAGGCGGCGGCCGGTGTGGTCGGCGCCTCGCCCGGGCTGGCCGGCGTGGACCTGCAGCTGTCCATCAACGCGCAGGGCCGGCTGGAGAACGAGGAGGAGTTCGGCAACATCGTCGTCAAGACCGGCGCCGACGGCGCGGTCACGCGCCTGAAGGACCTGGGCCGCATCGAGCTGGGCGCGGCCGAGTACGCGCTGCGCTCGCTGCTGGACAACAAGTCCGCCGTCGCGGTGCCGGTGTTCCAGGCCCCGGGGTCCAACGCCATCGAGATCTCCGACCACGTGCGCGCCACCATGGCCGAGATCAAGAAGAACATGCCCGAGGGCGTGGACTACGAGATCGTCTACGACCCGACGCAGTTCGTGCGTGCCTCCATCGAGTCGGTGATCCACACGCTGCTGGAGGCCGTCGCCCTGGTGGTGCTGGTCGTCATCCTCTTCCTGCAGACCTGGCGCGCCTCCATCATCCCGCTGCTGGCCGTGCCCATCTCGGTCATCGGAACCTTCGCGGTGATGCACGTCTTCGGCTTCTCGATCAACGCACTGAGCCTCTTCGGCCTGGTGCTGGCCATCGGCATCGTGGTGGACGACGCGATCGTGGTGGTGGAGAACGTCGAGCGCAACATCGAGGCCGGGCTGACGCCGCGCGAGGCCACCTACCGCGCCATGCGCGAGGTGTCTGGCCCCATCATCGCCATCGCCCTGGTGCTGTGCGCCGTGTTCGTGCCGCTGGCCTTCATCAGCGGGCTGACGGGGCAGTTCTACAAGCAGTTCGCGCTGACCATCGCGATGTCCACGGTGATCTCGGCGGTGAACTCGCTGACGCTGTCGCCGGCGCTGTCGGCCCTGCTGCTCAAGGGCCACGACGAACCCAAGGACGCGCTGACGCGCGGCATGGACGCCGTATTCGGCGGCTTCTTCCGCGGCTTCAATCGCCTGTTCAAGCGCGGCGCCCAGGGCTACAGCGGCGGCGTGCAGCGCGCGATCACGCACAAGCTGCTGATGCTGGCCGTCTACGCCGGCCTGGTGGCCCTGACCGTGGGCCTGTTCAAGGCCGTGCCCGGCGGTTTCGTGCCGGCCCAGGACAAGCAGTACCTGATCGGCTTCGCCCAGCTGCCCGACGGCGCCACGCTGGATCGCACCGAGGAAGTGATCCGCCGCATGAGCGACATCGCGATGAAGACGCCCGGCGTCGAGCACGCCGTGTCCTTCCCCGGCCTGTCGATCAACGGGTTCACCAACAGCTCCAACTCCGGCATCGTCTTCACGCCGCTGAAGCCCTTCGAGGAGCGCAAGGGCGCCGAGCTGAGCGCCGGCGCCATCGCCGGCAAGCTGAACGCGCAGTTCGCGCAGATCCAGGACGCCTTCGTCGTGATGTTCCCGCCGCCGCCGGTGCAGGGGCTGGGCACCACGGGCGGCTTCAAGTTCCAGATCGAGGACCGCGCCTCGCTGGGCTATGCGGAGCTGGACCGCGCGGTGAAGGCCTTCATGGCCCGTGCCTCACAGGCGCCGGAACTCACGGGGCTGTTCTCCAGCTTCCAGGTCAACGTGCCGCAGCTGTATGCCGACATCGACCGCACGAAGGCCCAGCAGCTGGGCGTGGCCGTGACCGACGTGTTCGACACCATGCAGATCTACCTCGGCAGCCAGTACGTCAACGACTTCAACAAGTTCGGCCGGACCTACACCGTGCGCGTGCAGGCCGACGCCGCCTACCGTGCGCGCGCCGAGGACGTGGGCCTGCTGAAGGTGCGCTCGGCCACCGGCGAGATGGTGCCGCTGTCGGCGCTGATGAAGGTCACGCCCAGCTTCGGCCCCGAGCGTGCGATGCACTACAACGGCTTCCTGTCGGCCGACATCAACGGCGGCCCGGCGCCGGGCTACTCGTCCGGCCAGGCACGCGAGGCCGTCGAGCGCATCGCCGCGGAAACGCTGCCCCCGGGCATCAGCTACGAATGGACCGAGCTGACCTACCAGGAGATCCTGGCCGGCAACTCCGCGGTGTGGGTCTTCCCGCTGGCCATCCTGCTGGTCTTCCTGGTGCTGGCCGCGCAGTACGAGAGCCTGACCTTGCCGGTGGCCATCATCCTGATCGTCCCGATGGGCCTGATGGCGGCGATGACCGGCGTGTGGCTGAGCCAGGGCGACAACAACGTGTTCACCCAGATCGGGCTGATCGTGCTGGTGGGCCTGAG
>SCTQ01000200.1 GCA_004322345.1 Aquabacterium sp.
GAACACCAGCGACTGCGTGATCATGTAGCTGCCCAGCAGCAGCCCCTCACGCCGGTCGACGGCGCCCGCACTGACGGCATAACCGACCACGGTGGTGAAGATGACGAAGTTGGTCGCCGCCACCATCGAGCGCTGGATACGCAGGCGTTGCTTCGGATCGTCGGTGAAGACCAGGCGCATCAGCTCCTTGGTCAGGCCGGATGCCTCCTCGACGTCGTGGTTGGTCAGCTGCCACAGCGTCACGACGACCACGGCCATGATCATGAAACGCACCATCTCGGCGGCCATGTCGTAGCGCTGCGGCTGGTCGTGGACCAGCCACACCATCGCCAGCCCCATCGCGCCCAGCGTATAGCCGCTCAGCAGGCGGATCTGCAGCGCGCGCAGGTGATGGAAGCCGAAGACCAGCAGCGGCACCATGATCAGTAGCAGCACGTTACGTGCGGCACCGCCCAGGGTGTAGACCAGAGCAGCATAGGTGACCGCCGCGGTCATCTGCGGCATGGTCAGCGAAGCGTCCTTGAACCGCAGGTTGAAGCCACTGCGCAGCGCCAGGTAGAACATCACGCAGCTGCTGCCGATGGCGATGCTGATGGGCGTGATGCCCTCCTTGGACAGCAGCCCCCAGTTGCCGCCCAGGTGCAGCAGCACGATGGCCAGCGAATAGAAAGCCGTGGCGCCCAGGCTGCGCAGGGTCCGCAAGCGCTGCTTCCAGGCGATGCCCAAGAGCCAGGAGTCCAGCGTGCCGGGACGGCCGTCGAGTCGAGGGCGGGCTTCGGCCCGACTGGAAATGGGTCGGCCGGCATCAGCGGCGGAGGCGGCAGCGGCAGCTGGTTCAGGCCCCGCTGCAGGCTGCCCCCCCGTGCTGACCAATCGAAGTGGTGTAGTCATGGTCTGGCCGAAGGAATGACAGCTGCTTTTCGGCCCCGCGGTGCAAAGCCTTGAATGGGCCGGCCTGCCCGTGAACTCGGGCACGCGGCACGGCGACAATGCCGGCAGCAATCCACATCAAGATGGCCACCCCACGCAAGAACAAGACGGCCTCCCGCCGGCCGGCCCGCACACTCGATCCGACGATCTCCCGCCGACTGGAGCAGGCAGGCCTGCCGCAGGCCCTGCCCCGCGGGCACAACATGCTGCCCCGCGATGTAGTGCAGCGCTCGCAGCGCGCGCGCATCAACGAGGCCATGGCCGGCAGCGTGGCCGCCAAGGGCTATGCCGCGACCACCGTGACCGACATCACGGGCCTGGCCGGCGTCTCGCGCACCACCTTCTACGAGCAGTTCCGCGACAAGGAGGCCTGCTATCTGGCTTGCTTCGAGGACCAGATCCGCTACCTGATCAATCGCGTGCACGCGGCCATCGCCACGCAGGCGACACCCGCGGGCCAGTTCGTGCAGGCCCTGGCTGCCATGCTCGACGCCGCGGCCGCCGAGCCCATCTACGCCCACGCCTTCATCGGCCAGGCCACCACCGTCGGCCCGAATGCGCTGGAGGCCCTGCTCGACCACAAGGCGCGGATCATCCGCGTGCTGCGCGAGATCGACGCCCGCGTGCCGCGTGGCCAGCGCGCGCGCGCACGGCTGCCGCTGGAGGTCTTCGAGATGGCCATGCACGGCATGTACGAGTTCCTCAGCACGGAGATCCGCGCAGGACGCGCTGCACGCCTGCCGCAACGCCTGCCGCACATGTGCTGGCTTTGGTTCTCCGCGCTGGGACTGCCGCAATGGGCCGAGGCCGCGCTGGCCAGCACGCCCGCCGCGCTGCGCAGGCGCGATTGGTCCGAAGAAGCCCCTGCTGCCGACGGCCCCGGCGGCTGAACCGCAGGGCTCAGCGACGCCCCAGGGCCATCCAGCACAGCAGGCCCAACATGACCGCGGCGGGCAGGTAGCGGCGCCACGCCGGCGCCTCCAGGTCCGGCTGGTCGGCCTGCGGCGGCTCCTGCCAAGGCACACGGACACGCGAGCGCTCCAGCGCATCCAGCCGCTGGCGCATCAGGTCCACCGGCAGGGCCGGCGCGTCCTGCGCGCGCAGCCTGCCGCCCAGCGCACTGAGCTGCGGCTCGAGCCCGTCGAGCAGGGGCAGGATCCTCCCCAGGGCCGGCGCCAGCACCGCACAGCCGCAACCGGAGCAGGCGTCATCGCGGCTGGGATCGACCGGCGCCCCGCATCCGCGGCAGGGCCAGGCCAGGTGTCGCGCCACCCCCGCCTCGTCGTCACGTTCCGGTTGGCCCGGCAACACCAGGCCCGGTGTCAGCGCACGGACCAGTCTTGCCACGTCGAGCAAGGCGATCGCGCTGCCGCACCAACTGCACTCGGGCTCGCGCGCGCAGCGCACGTCACCCCCGCAGTTGACGCAGCAGAAGGGTTCGCCGGACGCGCGCACGGCGGCGAGGTCCGCCGGAAGCAGGGGCCGGATCAGGCCGCGCTCGGCCAGCAGCAGGTTGAAGGACTGGCTCTGCCCATGCCCCTTGGGGCACTCGCGCGCCGTGCTGCGGCCGAAGGCGGTCTGGTTGTGGACCGTCTTCAACTGCAGCCCGCAGCGCGCGCAGCCCAGGTTCTCCTCGGGCCGCAGGTGCTCCACGTGGTGGGCTGCCTCCATCGCCCGCAGCATCTGCAGCCAGCCCAGGCCGGACAGGCGCACAGATTCCAGCGAGTCGAACCACACCAGGTGGCAACGCTCGCACAGGTCGATGTCCACCTGTTGGCCATAGTGGCCGGCCAGGCGCAGCGGCCGCATGGGCTGGCGGCAGTGCGTACAGGCGAGCGCGGAGTCGGACATGGGCGGGCGGGACGAAGGAAGCCGTGGCCGGATCATGAACGAGCGGCCCCCGGCGCCGGTGTGACTTTCGCCGCGCCGGCGCCATCGGGCTGCCGATGTAGCCCCGCCGACACAAATCGAACGCAAGCCGGAAGCAGTCGCTTCACATACTCGCCGGCCATGAAGCATCCCCTGCCCTCCATCGCACCCCACGCCCCCCCTCACGGCCTGCAGTTCGACCTGCAAGCGCTGCGCGAGCAGCTGCGACGACGACAGATGCTGCGCTGGTTGGCGGCGGCCGGTGCGGTGCCACTGGTGGGCACGGGTTGCGGAGGCGGCGGCGACGCGTCGTCAGCCTCGTCGACGACCACGCTGTCCAGCACGGGCACGACCACCACGGCGGGCGCCGGCGCGTGCTCGGCCGTGCCCGAGGAAACGGCCGGCCCTTATCCGGGAGACGGCTCCAACGGCGCGAACGCACTGTCTCTCAGCGGCATCGTGCGCAGCGACATCCGCTCCAGCTTCAACGGCGCATCGGCCACCGCCGCCGGCGTGCCGCTGAGCCTGACGATCACCCTGGCCAACAGCAATTCGTCGAGCTGCGGGGCGCTGTCGGGCTATGCGATCTACCTGTGGCACTGCGACCGCGATGGCAAGTACTCGCTCTACTCGTCGGGCGTCACGGGCGAGAACTACCTGCGCGGCGTGCAGGCCACCGACAGCGCCGGCCAGGTCAGCTTCCAGACCATCTTCCCCGGCTGCTACGACGGCCGCGTGCCGCACATGCACTTCGAGGTCTACCGCAGCACCACCACCGCGACGAGCTACGCCAACAAGCTGCGCACCTCGCAGCTGGCCTTTCCGCGCGACATCTGCTCGACGATCTACACCAACGCCAGCGGATACGGCAGCAGCCTGACCAACCTCAACCGCACGACCTTCTCCAGCGACACGGTCTTCAGCGACGGCACCTCGCTGCAGATGACCAGCCTCTCCGGCAGCGTGGCCGCGGGCTTCACCGGCAGCATCACCGTAGCGATCGCAGCCTGAAACGCAGCGGTCAGACCGGCACGCCGGCCTCGCGCGCCTGCCGGTCCGCGTGGTAGCTGCTGCGCACCAGCGCACCGACGGCGGCGTGGGTGAAGCCCATGGCCTTGGCCTCTTCCTCGTACATGCGGAAGACATCGGGGTGCACGTAGCGGCGCACCGGCAGGTGGTGGCTGGAGGGAGCCAGGTACTGGCCGATGGTGAGCATGTCGATGTCGTGCTCTCGCATGTCGCGCATGACCTGCAGCACTTCCTCGTCGGTCTCGCCTAGGCCGACCATGATCCCGCTCTTGGTCGGCACCTGCGGGAACAGCGCCTTGAAGCGCTTGAGCAGGTTCAGGCTGTAGGCGTAGTCGGAGCCCGGGCGGGCCTCCTTGTACAGGCGCGGCGCGGTCTCCAGGTTGTGGTTCATCACGTCGGGCGGCGCGGCCTTGAGGATCTCCAGCGCACGGTCCATGCGGCCGCGGAAGTCGGGCGTGAGGATCTCGATGGTGGTCGAGGGCGACAGCTCGCGGACCTGCTGGATGCACTCGACGAAGTGAGCGGCGCCGCCATCGCGCAGGTCGTCGCGGTCCACGCTGGTGATGACCACGTACTTGAGCTTCAGCGCGGCGATGGTGCGCGCCAGGTTCTGCGGCTCGTGGGCGTCCAGCGGGTCCGGGCGGCCATGGCCCACGTCGCAGAAGGGGCAGCGCCGCGTGCACTTGTCGCCCATGATCATGAAGGTGGCCGTACCGTGGCCAAAGCACTCGCCGATGTTGGGGCAGGAGGCTTCCTCGCAGACGGTGTGCAGCTTGTGCTCACGCAGGATCTGCTTGATCTCGTAGTAGCGCGTGTTGGGCGAGCCGGCCTTCACGCGGATCCAGTCGGGCTTCTTCAGCACCTCGGCCGGCACGATCTTGATCGGGATGCGTGCGGTCTTGGCCTCGGCCTTCTGCTTGGCCGTGGGGTCGTAGGCGGGGACGGGGGAGGCGGGGCGGTCTGGATTCATGGCACGGCGCGTTGGTGGCGCCATTGTAGGAAGCCGGCCGGCGCGACAGGTCCGAGGGGCTAGCTCGCCAGCCAGGTCGCGAGTTTGTCACCCAGCAGCCTCGCCACTTCGTCGCGCTCGGCCTGCACGCCGACGCTGGCCAGGTCCACCGTCGCCAGGCCGGCGTAGCCGCAGGGGTTGATGCGGCGGTAGGGCTCCAGGTCCATGGTCACGTTCAGCGCCACGCCGTGGTAGGTGCAGTGGCGCGTCACCTTGATGCCCAGGGCGGCGATCTTGCCCAGGCCGGCGAATGGATCGGTCCCCGGCTGGGGCGGCGGCAAGGCCGCGTGCGAGCCGGGATCGTCCAGGCGCACGTAAATGCCGGGCGCGCCGCTGACGCGATGGCCCGTCACGCCGTAGACCTCCAGCGTCTTCAGCAGCGCCTGCTCCAGGCGGAAGACGTATTCCTTGACGAAATAGCCTGCGCGCCGCAGGTCGATCAACGGATAGGCCACCACCTGGCCGGGCCCGTGGTAGGTCACCTGGCCGCCGCGGTTGGTCTGCACGACGGGGATGTCGCCCGGCATCAGCAGGTGGTCGGCGCGGCCGGCCAGGCCCTGGGTGAAGACCGGCGGGTGCTCGCACAGCCAGATCTCGTCGTCGGCGTCGCTGCCGCGGGATTCGGCATGCTGTTGCATCGCCAATGCCGTCGGCTCGTAGGGCACGCGGCCGAGGTTCTTCAGTAGGACGGACATGCCGGGATTGTCTCGCGTGCCAGGAGAAGCCCCGTCGCGACGAGGCTCGTGCTCAGGCGCGTGCGCAGCGCTGGAACAGCTGGCCAGGCAGGCGCGCGACCCCGCCTTGGAGCTCCAGCTCCAGC
>SCTQ01000201.1 GCA_004322345.1 Aquabacterium sp.
GGTCGCGAGCTGCCGTCCACCTTGACGGTGTGGGCCGTGGGCATACGTGCGCCGGGCTTCCTGGCCCGGCTGGAGGGGTTGGAGACCGGCAAGCTCGGCCAGCTCGTCGTGACCGACCGGCTGCAGGCCACGCAGGACGCGGACATCTTCGCCTTCGGCGACTGTGCCGCGGTGCCGATGCCCGCTGCGGCCGACGGCAAGCCGCGCACCGTGCCGCCGCTGGCCCAGGCGGCCCACCAGCAAGGCGCCCTGCTGGCGGAGAACCTGCAACGCCGCCTGCGCGGCCTGCCCCTGCGGCCCTTCGTCTTTCGCGACCGCGGGTCGATCATCTCGCTGGCCGGCTACACGGCCGTGGGCAGCGTGGCGGGTGTGCTGACGGGGCGCCGCTACACCTTCGAAGGCTGGACCGCGCTGGTGGCCTATCGCATGCTGTACCGCAGCCACCTGGTGGCGCTGTACGGCATCGTGCGCACGCTATTGCTCCTGCTGAGCCAGTGGCTGGGCCGGCATGCGCGGCCGACGGTGAAGCTGCACTGAAGCGTGCAGCCCCGCGCGTCTTCAGTGTGCAGCGGGCTGTGCGGCGACCTGGACCTGCGTCACGTCGGCCTGGGCGACCGCGGGCGCGTGGCCGGGGTGGTCGGAAGCCCACCAGACCAGCACGGCGCAGACGGCGCCGATCATGGACGCTGCCCCGATGACGGCTACCGTCAGCTTCTTCGATTGCGACATGCCTGGATCCTCGATGTCAGTCATTCGGGCGGCTGCGCGCCCGGTCCAGGGATGCTGAACAGTCGGACCGGTGGCTCCAACGGGGTTTGCGTCGGGCACGTGCTGTGCATCTGTCGAGGCGCGCCTGGGTCTTGCTCGCAAGGGTGGACCCGGGGCGTATTCGACAATCGTGGGGACGCCTCCTTCGACCCAGCCATGTTCCGCTACCTGACCATCCCCGTCACCGCCTTCGCCCAGAACTGCTCCCTCGTCTGGGACGACGAGACCCTGGAGGCGGCCGTCATCGATCCCGGCGGCGACCTGCCGCGGCTGCTGGCCGAGGTCGAGCGCCTGGGGCTGAAGCTGCAGGCCATCTGGCTCACGCACGCCCACATCGACCACGCGGGCGGCACCGCCAAGCTCGCTCAGGACCACGAGCTGCCCATCATCGGCCCGCACATTGGCGACAAGTTCTGGATCGATGCGCTGCCCCAGCAGGGCGCGATGTTCGGCTTCCCGCCCGCGCCGCCCTTCACGCCCACGCGCTGGCTGGAGGACGGCGACACGGTGCAGATCGGGAAGTACCCGCTGCAGGTGCGCCACTGCCCCGGCCACACGCCGGGCCACGTGGTCTTCTTCGAGCCCACCAGCAAGCGCGCCTTCGTCGGCGACGTGCTGTTCGCCGGCGGCATCGGCCGCACGGACTTCCCCGGCGGCGACTACCAGACGCTGATCGAGTCGATCACGCAGCGCCTGTGGCCGATGGGCGACGATGTGGTCTTCATCCCCGGCCACGGGCCGCAGAGCAGCTTCGGCGACGAGCGCGCCGACAACCCTTACGTCGGCGGCACCTGAGCCGTGCGCTGCGGCAGCGGCGCGGCATCGGCCTCGATGATCTTCAGCGGGCGGTTGCCCAGCAGCTGATCGCGCATGTCGGCCGGGGCATTGGCGCCCATGCCCATGCGCAGCGAGATCTCGAACAGCAGCTCGCTCTGGATGGGTGTGCCCAGCGGCTTGCCGTTCATCGTCGAGACGATGCCCTTGCCCGGGATCCAGTCGATGAGGATCACGTCGCCCTTGTAGACGCGGTGCAGGCTGCCGTAGACCTTGCCCACCTGTGCGACCTCGTTGATCAGCTGCTTGAACTCCTCTTCGGTGGAGACGAGCTTGAAGTCGTTGACGAAGTAGCGCGAGATGGTCGCGCCGTCGAGTTCGCGCAGCACGTGGACCTGCATGCGCTTGGGGCCCTTCATGCCGACCACGCCGTCCAGCGTCGTGGCCTTGGCCGGCAGGTAGATGGCCACCGCGTCGGGCTTGAAGTAGCCGCGCTTGCGCACCGCCGCGCCGTTGAGCTGCAGCCTGGTGCCGGCCACCATGGCCGTCGTCGGGAACTGCGCCTGGCCGTCGAGGTCGGCCACCTGCTCGGCCAGCGCGGGGAAGGCGGCGGCCAGGCAGCAGGCCAGCAGCGCGCGTCGGAAGGTGATCTTCATGGGGCGGCTCCTCAGGGCTTGCCGGCGTCGGCGGTGGTGGTCGCCTCGACGAACTTCAGCGGGCGCTGGCCCATCAGGCCCTCGCGGCTGTCGGCCGGCGCGTTGGCGCCGGCGCTGATGCGCAGCGAGATGTCGAACATCAGCTCGTTGGGGATGGGCGCGCTGAGCACCTTGCCATTGAGCGAAGGCACCATGCCCTTGCCCGGGATCCAGTCGATGGTGACGACGTCGCCCTTGTTGACCCGGTGCAGGTTGCCGTAGATGGCGCCGATCTGGCCGATCTCGTTGATCAGCTGCTTGAACTCGGCCTCGGTCGACGAGAGCTTGAAGTCGTTGACGAAGTAGCGCGAGATCGTCGCGCCGTCGAGGTCACGCAGGATCACGATGTGCAGGCGCTTGGGGCCCTTGAGCTTGACGGCGGCTTCCACCGAGTTGGCCTTGCCCGGCAGGTAAAGCCCCAGGACCTCGGCCTTGAAGTAGCCGCGCTTGCGCACGCTCGCGCCGTTGAGCTGCAGGTCGGCGCCTCCCACGCGGGCCGTGGCCGGCAGCAGCGTGCCTTCGAGGTCGACGACCTGTTCGGCGTATGCGCACAGGCTGCCCAGCATCAGCCCCAGGCCCAGGATCCAGCGTTTCATATGGTGCCCC
This sequence comes from Aquabacterium sp., assembly GCA_004322345.1. Taxonomy (GTDB): domain Bacteria; phylum Pseudomonadota; class Gammaproteobacteria; order Burkholderiales; family Burkholderiaceae_C; genus Aquabacterium. The sequence goes on from SCTQ01000201.1 coordinate 2,844, forward strand.
CGCAAGCGGACGCGGCTCTCGGAACGTGGCCGCATCCGACGGCTATCGGCTGCGCGGGGCGCCGGCTTGACGGGGGCCTCTGCGGGGGTCAGTCGGGCTGGGTGAGCAATGCTTCCAGTTTTTCGGTCCGCAGTGGCTTGCTCAGGAAGCTCACGTCGCCCGGCAGCAGGGCGGGAGCCAGGTTCTCGCCGCTGACCAGGGCCGCCGGGCACCAGCCCAGTTGTTCACGTAATTGCGCGATGCCCTGCAGGCCGTCGGTGTCGTCGGCCAGCAGGAAGTCGGCCAGGATGAAGTCCGGCGGCGTCCAGCCGCGCTCCCGGCAGGCAGCCAGCGCGGCGTCCACCGTGGTGGCGGCGATCACGTCGGCCTCGTGCTCGCCCAGCCACAGCTGGGTGGCCTCGCTGGCCAGCCGGTCATCCTCGATGACGACGATGCGGTGGTAGCGCAGCGCGCGGAACACCGGCACGTCGGTGTGCTGGGTGACGGAGGAGGACGGTGCCAGCGGCAGCTGCACGCGCACGCTGGTGCCACGGCCCTTCTGCGAGTCGATGCTGATCGTGCCTTGCATCAGGTGGACCATGTGCGCGGTGATCGCCAGGCCCAGGCCCAGGCCTTCCACCCCGCCTTCGCGCGCGCCGCGGCCGCGGAAGAAGGGCGCGCAGATCTGCGGCAGGTCCTCGGAGTCGATGCCCTCGCCGGTGTCGGACACCGTGAGCACCGCATGCGGGCCCTGGGTGGTGCAGGTCAGGCGCACGCCGCCTTGGCGCGTGAACTTCACGGCGTTGTCCACCAGGTTGCGCACCACGCGGTCCAGCAGCGTGGCATCGCCCCAGACGTTCAGGCCGCCGAAGCAGGCGGTGGTCAGCGACAGGCCCAGCTCGGCGCAGCGCGCCTCGTAGGCGGCACGCACGCCCTCGCACAGCGCGGGCAGCGGCACGGACACGCGCTGCGCGGCCAGCGTGCCGGCGTCGATGCGCGCCAGATCCAGCAGGCCGCGGAACATCGCGTCCACCGCCTCCGCGGTGACTTCGATGCGCTGGGCCACCTCGTCGCGCTTGTGCTCGGGCACGCGGCGGATGAGGCCCGTGAGCAGCAGCAGTGCATGCACCGGCTGCAGCAGGTCGTGGCTGGCAGCTGCCAGGAAGCGCGAGCGCGCGCGCTGGGCGGACTCGGTGTCCTCCAGCGCCTGCTCCAGCTGGTGGACCAGGCGGGTGTTCTCCTCACGGATGCTGATGGACTCGATCAGCACGCCCGACAGCCGCTGCGAGAAGTGCGCCAGCACGAAGCCGCCGGCGGCGATCATCACCGTGAGCCAGCCGGCCAGCCAGAAGTCGCCGGTGCGGAACCAGCCGACGACCAGGCCGCTGAGGCAGATCCCCAGGTAGACCCGATAGGTCTGCGGATGGATGCCGTTGACCAGCGCGGCGACCGCCAGCCAGCTCATCGACACGCCGAAGAACACGCCGCGCTGGGTGGGCGTCATCTCGGGGAAGAGCAGCGGCGCCGGCAGCACGACGATGATGGCCAGCGAGGCCGAGATCCAGCCCGTGAACTCCAGGATGCGCTGGGCCTCGTTGGTGGTGCGGCGGATCCAGCGCACCGCGGCGTCGCGGCCCAGGAAGCCCACCACCACGGCCACCGCCCACCAGGCCAGCGAGGTGCGCAGCGTGCCGCCCTGGCCCAGCGCCAGCGCGATGGACACCGCGGTGACCGCGGCGGCGATGGTGCCCGAGCGCGTCTGCCGCACCAGCAGGTTGGCCTGCGCCTCGACGATGGCCAGGCGGCGGTGCTCGGCTTCCTGTGCCTCGTCGGACGAGGGACGGTTGGGCGGCATGGGCCGGCTGCTGGCCATGCCGGCCTGGGCCGGCGCGCGGCGGCGCCACAGCGGCGGCGCCGCGTCGCCGGAGGGCTCGTCGGTGCCGGGGCGCGGGTCGGCTGCCATGGTGGCGTCAGCGCTTGACGTCGGCGTCGAAGCGTCGCGGCGGCTTCGCGGCGCGTTCGTACAGCGGCATCACCTTGGGCAGGTTGGCCTGGATCTCCTGGATCCGCGACTTGCCCGAGGGGTGGGTGGACATGAACTGCGGCGGCGCGCCCTTGCTCGCCTGGGCCATCTTCTGCCATAGCGAGATGCCGGCGCGCGGGTCGTAGCCCGCACGCGCGGCCAGGTCCATGCCGACGAGGTCGGCCTCGGTCTCGTCGCCGCGGCTGAACTTCAGCGTCAGCAACTGGCGGCCCATGTTCAGCAGCGCGTTGCCGGCGTTGCCCAGCCCCAGCAGGTTGGACATCAGGCCGGCCAGCAGGCCGGTGGCGGCGTTCTTGCCCATCTGCGCGCGCGCGTGCTCGCGCAGCGCGTGGGCCATCTCGTGGCCCATCACCATCGCGACCTCGTCGTCGGTGAGCTGCAGCTGGTCCAGGATGGCGGTGTAGAAGGCGATCTTGCCGCCGGGCATGCAGAAGGCGTTGATCTGCTTGGAGTTGATCAGGTTGATCTCCCAGCGCCAGTCCTTGGCGCGCGGGTTCCACTGCGTGGCCAGCGGGATCAGGCGCTCGGCGATCGCACGAAGGCGCACCAGCTGCGGATGCTGGGCCGAGGCCAGCGCGCCCTGCTTGGCGGCCTCGGACATCAGCTTGCCGTATTGCATCTGGGCGGCGTTCTCGACGTCCTCGGCCGACACCAGCTTGGACAGGCTCGACTGCTCGCCCACGTCCACGCCGTCGCGTGCCAGGGCGGGCACGGCCGCCACCGCGCCGCCTGCTGCCAGGGCCGCACCGAACAGCCGGCGGCCGTGCAGCGTGCAGCGGCAGCCCCAGCGGTGGTTCAGCAGCGGGCCCAGTTCCTCCTGCAAGGCGGCGGAGGGCTGGAAGTCGGCGTGGGGGTCGTAAGGCTTGTTCATGGTCCTGCGGGTCGGGGACGGGGCCCGTTTCCGGGTCGAGGCCGTTGCATTCTAGGAAGGCCGGGTGCCCCGTCCGTTACGGGGTGGCTCAACGTTGGTCGAGGGCGCTGATGGGTCCTCGCAAGCGCCACAGCATCCACAACGCCGGCACGGCCGCGAGCGTGGACACGACGAAGAAGCGCGGCCAGCCTATGGTCTCGGCCAACACGCCGGCCAGCGGGCCGACCCATACGCGCCCGACCGAGGCGAAGGCCGACAGCAGCGCGAACTGCGTGGCCGTGAAGCGCTGGCTGGTCAGGTTCATCAGGAAGGCAACGAAGGCCGCCGTGCCCATGCCGCCGGTGATGTTCTCGAACGCGATGGCCATCAGCAGCCCGCCGTCCACCGGCGTGGGCTGGGCCAGGTGCACGAAGCCCCAGTCGAAGGCCGGCAGCACCAGGCCCGGCAGGGCGTCGCGCCCGGCCTGGGCCAGCCACCAGAAGCCCAGGTTGCTGGCCATCTGCAGCACGCCGAAGAACAGCAGCGAGCGCCACAACCCCAGGCGCAGCATCAGCGCGCCGCCCAGCAGCGCGCCGGCGATGGTCAGCCACAGGCCGATCAGCTTGTTGACCACGCCCACTTCGGCCTGGCTGTAGGCCATGCCCTGCAGCAGGAAGGGCGTCAGCAGCGAGCCGGCGAAGGCGTCGCCCAGCTTGTAGAGCACGATGAAGAGGAGGAAAGCCGCCGCCCCCGGCTGGGCGAAATAGTTGCGCAAGCCGCCCAGCAGGGTCTCGAAGCGCGCGGCGCGGGCGGTCCAGGCAGCCAGCGGCAGCGTCAGGCCCACGCCCAGCAGCAGGGCGACGAGGTCCAGCCACTTCTTCTGCAGCGCCGGTGTCAGCGCGGTCGAGGCCAGGGCCGGGCCGGCCAGCAGCTGGGCCGCCTGCGCGCCCCAGCGATTGCTGGCCCACACCCCCAGCGCGACGGCGACCAGCACCGCCAGGAAGCCGCGCAGGTCGTTCGCGGCCTGGCTGCGCGGGCCTTGCAGCGGCTCCACGCGCGGCAGCACGAAGGCCGACAGCGCGGCCGCGCCCAGCATCAGCATGGCCATGAAGCGGTACACCTCGGGCCAGGTCCAGCCCCCGCTGCCGGCGTTGGCCGGGTCGGTCCAGATCAGGGCCACGCCGCCCGACAGGATCATCGCCAGCCGGTAGCCCAGCACGGTCAGCGAGGCGCCCAGGCCGCGGTGGGCCGGGTCCAGCACGTCGGTGCGCCAGGCATCGATCACCACGTCCTGCGAGGCCGAAAGGAAGGCGACCATCACCGCCAGCAGTGCGAAGCCCAGCGTCTGCGTCTTCGGCGCGGTCGTGCTCAAGGCCAGCAGCGCGCCGGCCAGTGCCAGCTGCGTGATCACCAGCCAGCCTCGCCGCCTGCCCAGCAGGCCGGGCAGGGGCTCGAAGCGATCCATCAGCGGAGCCCACAGGAACTTGAAGGTGTAGGGCAGGCCGACCAGGCTGAGGAAGCCGATGGTGGCGACGTCGATGCCTTCCAGGCTCAGCCAGGCCTGCATGGCCTGGCCGGTCAGCGCCAGCGGCAGGCCGGAGGCGAAGCCGGCCAGCGCGACGGTGAGCAGCACCCACCAGGCCTGGGCGGGCCGTGCGGCTGCGGCCTGCGTCATGCGGCCGGCGGCTGCGGCAGCCGCTCGCTCATCCAGCGCAGCAGGTCCAGCCACATCTGCCGCGTCTCGGCGTCCAGCGGCGTGCGCACGGCGCTGGGCAGCTCGATGGTGACCACCGGCACCTTCTTGTGCAGGCCGCCCCAGTTGCCCAGGCTGCCGGGGAAGATGCCGATCTGGTCCAGGTAGAGCCGGCCCAGGCGCTGCGGCGGCACGCTGGGGCCGTCGAAGTCCAGGATGCCGTAGGGCGCGTGGACCGAGACGATCAGGTGCGGCTTGAAGCGCTCCATCTCGTCGTGCACCCAGCGCGTCTCGGGTTCGGACAGGGCCTTGGCGCCAGGCCAGCGGCGCGGGTCGCGGTTGGTGCGGCGCTTCCAGTAATCGATGGCTTCCTTGTCCCAGTTGGGCGTCGGGAAGTTGCGGTTCAGGTCCACCCCGTTGGCGTTGGCCCGCGTCGGCCGGGCCTGCAGCAGGCCGTCGGGATTGGCCATCGGCACGAAGCGCCAGTGAATCTCCGCCGGCGTGGCCACGGCCTGCTGGATCCAGTGCATCACCAGCGAGCTGGAGGACGGCTCATCGCCGTGGATGCCGCCGATCACCAGCACGCGGTACTTGGCATCCGGCGGCAGCACGTCGCGCACCCACAGCGGCTGCTGGCGCACCGAGCGGCCGCCGCCGTCGATCAGGCCGGCGCGCTGGCACAGCACGGGCGTCAGGTTGGGCAGGCGCTTGACGGCCTCGGCGCAGAAGGCGGCCGGGCTGGTCATCGGGGGCAGGGCAGGGGCGATGGCGGCACCTGCTGCGGCGGGGCCGGGGCGCGGCGCGGGCGGGACGGCGGCGGGCGGGGCGGCCAGGGCCGCGGCCGGCAGGAGGACGGACAGGAGGCGCAAGAGGCGAGCGAGGCGGGTCACACGCGATGCCGCGGCGCGCGGCGAGACAAATATCGGTTGCGGCATGCCGCCATCATGCCTTGCCGGCCGACCCCCTCAAGCCGGCTGAAAGCGCGCCGAAAGCCGGTGATTCGCGCGCCTGCGGCGACAATCGGGTCTTGCACCGCGGCTTCCTGCGCTCCGACCGGTCCTCTCCAGCTTCCCACCCCTGCCTTGTCCAACGCCGCCTTCACCTCCCTCGAGCTCCGAGCGGCCCTGTCGCAGTTCGCCACCGGCGTGACCATCATCACCACGCTGGACGGCAAAGGGCAGCCCATCGGCTTCACGGCCAACTCCTTCAACTCGGTCTCGCTGGATCCGCCGCTGATCCTGTGGAGCGTCAAGAGCAGCTCCAACTCCATGCCGGCCTTCGAGGCCTGCGCCAGCTTCGCGGTCAACGTGCTGTCGGGCGAGCAGCGCCTGCTGGCCGAGCGCTTTGCCAGCAAGGCGGCGGATCGCTTCAGCGGCGTCGAATGGCGCGTGGGCGCCGGCGGCTCGCCGGTGCTGGAGGGCGTGGCCTCGGTCTTCGAATGCAAGGTGCGCAGCCGCTATCCCGAAGGCGACCACGTGATCTACGTCGGCGAGGTGCTGCACTGCTCGCGCCGTCTGGGCGCGGCGCCCCTGGTGTTCTGGGGCGGGCGGTTCTTCGAGGAGCTGGGCGGCTGACGCCCGGCCTCAGGCGGGCTGCACGACGGCCTGTGCCTGGTCGTCCAGCGCCCGCAGCAGGGCGCCGACGTCCAGCGGCTTGGTCAGGTAGATCTTGAAGCCGCGTTCGCGCGCCGCGCGGATCTGGTCGGGCAGCGCGTCGGCCGACAGCGCGATGCGCGGGATGCCGGCGGTGGCGGCCTCGCGGTCCAGCACGGCGACCACGTCCAGGCCGCTCATGTCGCCCAGGTGCATGTCCAGCAGCAGCATGTCCGGGCGCATCGAGCGCGCCAGCTCGATGGCCTGGCCGCCGCTGTGGGCCACCAGCAGGCGGTAGGCCGGGCGCATGCGCATCACCTGGCGCACCAGCTCCACGTTCACCTCGTTGTCCTCGGCATAGAGCACGGTGAAGGAGCGCTTGGTCTGCGAGGCCTCCTGGTCCTCCAGCTCCAGCGGCGAGGGCGAGGTGAGGAACTCCTCTGCGTCGTCGACGCTGCTGCCGGCATCGGGCCGGGCCGCGTAGCGTGCGGCCGGCTCGCCGGCGGCGGGGGCCTCGTGGGACGGCGTGTCGGCCAGCGGCAGGCGCACGATGAAGGTGGAGCCGCGGCCGGGGCGGCTGTCGACGTCCACCTCGCCTTGCATCAGGTCCAGCAGCCGCCGCGTGATGACCAGGCCGATGCCCGTGCCTTCCACGCCGCTGCGCTCCGCGCCCAGGCGGTTGAAGGGCTCGAAGAGGCGGCCGATCTGCTCGGGTGTCAGGCCCGGCCCGGTGTCGGTGATGGCAACACTGACGCAAGGACCGTCGCGCCGCTGCTCGCGGCCGACGACCACGCTGACGCGCCCGCCCGGATAGTTGTACTTGACCGCGTTGGACAGCAGGTTGGACAGCACCTGGCGCAGCCGCACGCGGTCGGCGCGCACGTGCAGCTCCTGCACAGGGGGGGCGTAGATGAGCCGCACATCGGCCTCGCGCGCGGCCGAACCCAGCAGATGCAGCGCGTCCTCGACCACCGCGCCCACGCGCAGCGTCTCCGCAACCATGGGCACGACGCCGGACTCCACGCGCGAGAGGTCCAGCACGTCGTTGATCATCGCAAGCAGATGGGCGCCGGCGCGCTCGATGTGCTCGATCTTCTGGCGCTGGGCCGAGGACAAGGGCTGGCTGCTGTCCACGCGCAGCAGCTGGGCGAAGCCCAGCATCGCATTGAGCGGCGTGCGCAGCTCGTGGCTCATGCGCGAGAGGAACTCGCTCTTGGCCCGCGTGGCGCGCTCGGCGGCCTGGGCCGAGATCATCGCGTCCTGGTAGCGCTTGCGCTCGGTGATGTCCTCGACCGTGGTCACGAAGTGCGCCGGCCGGCCGTGCGCATCGCGCACCAGCACCGCCCGGGCCACGGCCCATACCGTGCTGCCATCGGGGCGCAGGTAGCGCTTCTCGCGCGTGAAGCGCGAGCCCGGCACGTGGCCGCTGACGGCGGCCTCCACCAGGGCCAGGTCCTGGGCCAGGTCGTCGGGATGGGTGAAGTCGGCGAAGCTGAGCTCCAGCAGCTCGGCCTGGCTGCGGCCGATGATCTCGCAGTAGCGCGGGTTGACGTCGAGCAGGCGCCCGCTGGGTGCGATCAGCGCGATGCCGACAGCGGCCATCTCGAAGACGGCCCGGTAGCCCTCGCGCTGGTCGTGCAGCGCATGCAGCGCGGCGTCGCGCTGGCGGCGCAGCATGGCCGAGCCGACGGCGGCGGCCACCGTGGGCAGCAGGTCGGCGAGGCTGGTGCGGGCAGCGGTGCAATGCTCGTCGCTGAGGGCCGCTGGCAGGCTCAGGCCGACCAGGCCCAGGCGCTCGCCGCGATGGTGCAGCCGGGCCAGCAGTGCGCGTTCGGCCTTGGGCAGCAGGCCCCGCACCAGGCTGAGCGCATGCGGCGCGCGGGCATCCACGATCCAGCCGCCGCCCTGGTCGAGCTGCGCGGCGATCTCGGCATTGACCACGGCGTCCCACTGGTTCCACGACGGCGCGCCGTCCGGCGCGGCGCCCTCGGGCTCCACTGTGACGACCCAGGAGTCGCCGTCGGACGTACGGCTGTGGCGCGCGGCCAGGAAGCCGGCATCGCCACCCAGAGCGGCGACCAGCTGGCGCAACAGGCCGCGGCCGTCCTCGTCGGGGTCGAATGCATTGAGGCAGTCGCGCAGGATGCGTTCCTGCAGGCTGCGGGAGTCGCTGCCGTCCGGTTCCGGGGTGCCGAGGGAGGTTTGGGTCTGCTGCACGGAGGAGGCCTTGCCAGGATTCTGGGGGGCGTTCGTTGACCGCGTTCGTTGTTGTCGATGGCCCTGCGGCGGCGCGGGTGAGGCGGCTGTCGCCAGGGTAGGTCGGGGCACTGTCTCACAGGCCGTTGCCCTTGCAAAGAGCATGGACCCAGACTTTGCCGCACTGTTTCCACAGTGCGCCCGCACACCCTGCGGCAGGCGAACCCGCGGGCAGACCGGATCGGCCTTTCGTCCGGATTTCCAGTCGTTTTCCGAGGCTGGTCCTGGTGCGAGGCTTCGATAATCGGGGCTCCTCCGCCAGCATGCCCGCCATGCCCTACGTCCTGCGCAACCGAGAAGGTCTGATCGACAGCCTGCACCGAGAGCCGGAGGCGGGCGCGAGCTTCCTGCCGCCGGACCATCCCGAAGTGCTGGCCTTCCTCGGTCGCGAGGAGCACCTGCAAAGGTTCGCCAGCATGGACGCCGACCTGGTCCGCGTGCTGGAAGACCTGGTCGATGTGCTGATCGTGCGCAACGTGATCCGCATCACGGACCTGCCGGCCGAAGCCCAGCAGAAGCTCTTCGACCGCAAGCATTTCCGCGACCGCATGCAGCAGCACGCGCTCAAGCTCTTCGGCAACGACAGCGTGGCCACGCCGGCCGACGAGGTGGTGCCGACGGACTTCGGGGACACGCTCTGACGCCGGTGCCGCCCGCAGGCGGTGCCCCTGCGCCGGCACGGAGCCCCGCCCGCATGTAAGGTTTACGGCCCGCGAACCGACTGACCGCTCAAGGATCCCAGCCGGATCCGCCCCAGCGTTCCACCGGAGTCCAGCATGCCCGTCCCGCGCCCCCGTTTCGACCTTCCCCTGCCCTCCGAGATCACCCCGCGTGCCGTCTACGAGGGCCGCCGCGACTGGCTGCGCATGCTGGCCGCCGGCGCGGCCGGCAGCGCCCTGGCCGGCTGGGCCGCGCGCGACGCGCTGGCAGCCGCGCCCTTGCCCGGCAAGAACCCGGCGCTGCCGTCGGTGCCCAGCGCGCTTGGCGGCGCTGGCGCCGAGGCCCTGACCCGCTACGACGACGTCACCGGGTACAACAACTTCTACGAGTTCGGCACCGACAAGTCCGACCCGCACGACAACGCCGGCACGCTGAAGACCCGGCCGTGGACCGTCAGCGTCGAAGGCGAATGCGCCAAGCCGCGCACCTTCGGCATCGACGACCTGCTCAAGCTCGCGCCGATGGAGGAGCGCATCTACCGGCTGCGCTGCGTCGAGGGCTGGTCCATGGTGATCCCGTGGAACGGCTGGCCGCTGGCCGCGCTGCTCAGGCAGGTGGAGCCCACCAGCCGCGCGAAGTACGTGGCCTTCGAGTCGCTGGCCGACAAGCGCCAGATGCCCGGCGTCAGCCGCGCGGTGCTGGAGTGGCCCTACCGCGAGGGCCTGCGCATCGACGAGGCCATGCACCCGCTGACCCTGCTGGCCTTCGGCCTCTACGGCGAGATCCTGCCCAAGCAGAACGGCGCGCCGGTGCGCTTGGTGGTGCCCTGGAAGTACGGCTTCAAGAGCGCCAAGTCCATCGTGCGCATCCGCCTGGTGGACGCCGAGCCGCCCACGTCCTGGAACCTCGCCATCCCGCGCGAGTACGGCTTCTATTCCAACGTGAATCCGAAGGTCGACCACCCGCGCTGGAGCCAGGCCAGCGAGCGCCGCATCGGCGAGGGCGGCCTGGGCGGGCTGATCGCCAAGCGCCGGCCCACGCTGATGTTCAACGGCTACGAGCCTCAGGTCGGGCAGCTCTACGCCGGCATGGACCTGCGCAAGTTCTACTGATGGCCGGTGCCCGTTCGCCCTGGCTGCACCCGCTGGCCAAGCCGCTGCTGTTCGTCGCCTGCCTGGTTCCCTTCGGGCTCCTGGTCGCCCGCACCCTGGCCGAGCAGCTGGGCGCCAATCCAGCCGAGTCCATCATCCGCAACACCGGCGACTGGACCTTGCGTCTGCTGTGCCTGACGCTGGCCGTCACGCCGCTGCGCACCTGGTTTGCCCAGCCGGCATGGGCCCGGTTCCGCCGAATGCTGGGCCTGTTCGCTTTCTTCTATGCGTCGCTGCATTTCCTGGCTTATTCGGCTTTCGACATGGGATTCGTGTGGCCTGATATCGCCACAGACATTGCCAAACGGCCTTTCATCCTCGTGGGCTTCTGCGCCCTCGTGCTGATGCTGCCGCTGGCGGCCACGTCCTTCAATCGCGCGATCCGCGCGCTGGGCGCGGCGCGCTGGCGGGCGCTGCACAGGCTGGTGTATGGGGTGGCGCTGCTGGGCATCCTGCACTTCTTCTGGATGCGGGCGTCCAAGCATCGCTTCGGGGAGGTGGCTCTCTATGCCGCGCTCCTCGCCGTACTGCTGGGCTGGCGGGCGTGGAAGGCGATGGGCACACGGTGGACAGCGGGTAGCCGGTAGGCTACAAACCGTTCACCGCGCGATCGACGCGCGCGAGGGGCTTCCGCGGAGCCCTCGCACCATGCGCGTTCCGGGGATGCCGCGGCAACAAGGGTCCGCTTCCATGCCCGTCGACGCAAGCACATCCAAGCGGCGCCAGCGCAGCGCACGCGAGCTGCCTGCCGGCATCGCCCCGCAGGGCCATCCTCAGGACGAGCTCCAGGCCACGCCCGCCGAGGCGCAGCGACGTCTGCAGGCCACCTACGCCGGTGCGCCGGTGTCCATCTGGCAGGAAGACTGGAGCGAGATCGTCGCGACGTTGCGCGGCCTGCGCGGGCGCGGCATCTTCGATGCGCGCAGCCACTTCTCCGAGCACCCCGAGTCTCTGCAGCAGCTGATGACCAGCCTGCGCGTGCTGGACGTCAACCCGCTGACGCTGGAGATGTTCCAGGCCGGCTCCAAGGACGAACTGGCCAGCCGCCTGCCGGTGGTGATGGACACGCCCGACGTGCGGCGCGAGTTCATCGCGGTGCTTCAGGCCCTGATCGACGGCCACTCCGAGGTCCGCGGCGAGATGACGGTGAAGACCGCACGCGGCGAGCCCCTGCACGTGCTGTACTCGATGTCGCTGCCGGCGCCGGGCTCGGAGAACAGCTTCCTCGTCTTCTGCGCCATCGACATCGGCGAGCGCCACGTCGCCGACGCCGAGCTGCGCCGCCTGAACACCGAGCTGCAGCGCCAGGTGGCCGAGCAGGCCGTCACGCTGCGCCAGCGCGAGCGCGACCTGAAGTCCATCCTGGACAACATGCCCTCGCTGATCAGCTACTGGGGCGCCGACCTGCGCAACCGCTTCGGCAACCAGGCCTATCGCGAGTGGTTCGGGCTCGACCCGCAGTGCCTGCCCGGCATGCACATCCGCGAGGTGCTGGGCGATTTCCACTATCCCGCCACCGAACCCCACCTGCAGGCCGTGCTGGCAGGGCAGGAGCAGACCTTCGAGCGCGCGATGACCCAGCCCGACGGCAGCGTGCGCCATGCGCAGGTGCACTACCAGCCGGACCGCGGCGAGGACGGCAGCGTGCAGGGCTTCTATGCACTGGTCACCGACATCACGCCGCTGAAGCAGGCCAAGGCCGCGGCCGAGGAGGCGCTCGCCTTCAACGAGGCGGTGATCGAGCAGTCGCCGATGGGCATGGCGGTCTATCGCCGCGACGGCGAATGCGTACTGGCCAACAACACGCTGGCTGCCATCATCGGCGGCGAGCCGGAGAAGGTGCGCCACCAGAACTTCCGCAAGCTGCGCTCCTGGCGCGAGTCCGGCCTGCTGCTCGACGCCGAGGCCACGCTGGCCGACGGCCTGCCGCGCCGGCGCGAGGCGCATGCCATCACCTCCTTCGGCCGCGACCTGTGGCTGGACTGCGCCTTCGCAGCGGTGGACCGCAACGGCGAGCGTCATCTGCTGCTCAGCGCCAACGACGTCAGCGCCCGCCACCGCGACCAGGCCGCCATCGCCAAGGCGCGCGATGCGGCCGAGGCCGCGGCCACGGCCAAGAGCGCCTTCCTGGCCAACATGAGCCACGAGATCCGCACGCCGATGAATGCCATCGTCGGCCTGTCGCGTGTCGCGCTCGAAGGCGAACTCACGCCGCGTGCCCGCGAATACCTGGACAAGGTGCACGGCGCCGCGCTGGCGCTGATGGGCATCCTGGACGACGTGCTGGACTACTCCAAGATCGAGGCCGGCCAGCTGCGCTTCGAGGCCATCGAGTTCAGCGTCGACGAACTGCTCGGACGCGTGGGCGATCTCTTCGCCGCGCGCATCGAGCAAAAGGGCCTGGAGCTGCTGTTCGAGGTGGCGCCCGAGGTGCCCGCGCGCCTGGTTGGCGACCCGCTGCGGCTGTCGCAGGTGCTGGGCAACCTGGTGGGCAATGCGGTGAAGTTCACCGCCAGCGGCGTGATCCACCTCGCCGTCACGCTGCTCAATGAGGAGCCCGAGGCCGGCGAGCACGGCGGCTGGCACCTGCGCCTGTCGGTGCGCGACACCGGCGTGGGGATCGCCGCGGCCCAGCAGCCCCTGCTCTTCGACGCCTTCACCCAGGCCGACAGTTCCATCACCCGCCGTTTCGGCGGCAGCGGCCTGGGACTGGCGATCTGCAAGCGCCTGGTGCAGGGGCTGGGCGGCGAGATCGGCGTCCACAGCCAGCCGGGGCGCGGCAGCGAGTTCCATTTCACCGCCAAGCTGGGCCGTGCGCCGGCCGGCAGCGAGCCCCAGGTCCAGCGCCTGGGCGGGCTGCGCGTGCTGGTGATCGACGACTCTGTGCTCAGCAGCGAACTCATGGCGCGCCAGCTAACCGGCCGCGACGTGGCGGCCATCGTCGTCGCCGACGGGCGCACCGCGCAGGAGGAACTGGACCGCGCGCGCCGCAACGGCCGCCCGTACGAGGCGATCCTGCTGGAGGCCAAGGGCGACGGCACGGCGGCCATCGACCTGCTGTGCGAACTGCGCGAGCGCGAGGCTGCCAGCGGCCACCCGCGCACGCCGCTGGTGATGCTGGTGACTTCGGCCGCACGCGATGTCGTGGCCGCGCTGCCGGCGGAGGTCGCGCCCGAGGCCGTGCTGGTCAAGCCGCTGCTGATGCCGCCGCTGCTGGACGCGTTGCAGAGCGTGCGCGGCAACCGCGCACCCGCCGAGCCGGTGACGGCCACGCAGTCGCGCGCCTGGCTCGAGCGTGCCCTGCCGCTGCGCGGCGCACGCCTGCTGCTGGCCGAGGACAACGCGGTGAACCAGATCGTCGCCACCGAATTCCTCGGCCGCCTGGGCATCACCGTCGTCGTCGTGCCCGACGGCGTCGATGCGGTGGAGGTCATGCGCACTGCCGAGCCCGGTCGCTTCGACGCCGTGCTGATGGACCTGCACATGCCGCTGATGGACGGCTTCGAGGCCACGCGGCGCATCCACGGCATGGGCCACCTGGCCGAGCTGCCGGTGATCGCGATGTCCGCCGCCGCGCTGGAGGAGGACCGACAGCGTTGCTTCGACGCTGGCATGGTGGACCACATCTCCAAGCCGGTGATCCCCGAGCGCCTGGTCGACGTGCTGCTCAAGTGGGTGCGTCCGCGTGCGGCCGAGCAGGACCGGCAGCCGGCACCCGACGGCATGCCGGGCTTCGACTACCAGGGACTGCTCGCGCGCGTGATTGGCAACGAGACGGTGGCGCAGGCGGTGCTGGGCAAGTTCGCCGAGGACGAGGCCGGCACGGGCGAAGCCCTGGCCCAGCTGATCGCCGGCGGCCATGCCGCCCAGGCGCGCGCCTGCGTGCACCAGCTCAAGGGCGTGGCCGCCAACGTCGGCGCGGTGCGCGTGGCAGAGGCCTGCCTGAACCTGGAGACCGTGCTGAAGCAGGGCGAGCCGACGCAGGCCGCGCTGCAGGCGCTGTGCACGGCCCTGGACGACGCCATGCGTGTCATCGCGGGACGTGTCGGCGCGGGCGTGGCCCACGCTCCCTGACGGCACACCAGGTGGGCTGGACCGCCTGAGGCTCGCGCGGCCGGGGTCAGCCCGGCATCTCCGCCAGCTCCAGTGCCCGTCGCACTTCCAGCGCAAAGCGCCCGCGTCCCGTCTTGACGATGCGCACCGGCGCCTGGCGCTCTTCCAGCCGGCGCTGCAGCAGGATCAGGCGCGCCTCCAGGTTGTCGCTGACCTCGGGCAGGCGCAGGGTGGGATCCAGGCGCAGCTCGCGGTTGCTGAACTGGGTGCGGCCCTGCTGGTGGTCGCGCAGCAGCTTCCAGAAGATCGCGCCTGCCACGCCCTTGATCAGGTAGTCCTCGCCGAGAAAGACGCTGTCGTTGGCCGGGAAGCGGCGCACCAGCAGCGGCGCGGTGTCCGCTTGGGCCGCGGGTTCGGCGGGCTGCGGCGTGCGGTTGCGCACCGCGGCGGCCTCGCCGGCCTCGAAGCCGCCCTCGTGCAGCGCGGCGATGCAGCCGGCCAGCTGGGCGGCGACGACGGCCAGCGCATCCTCGTCGTGGTGGCTGAAGTGGTGGTCCCGGGCGCTCTCGGCGAAGAGCACGCCCAGCGTGCGCCCGGCCACGCGCAGCGGCACGGCGAGCTGGCTGCGCGGCTGCTCCAGGCCGGGGAAGGGGATCTCGGTGGCGGCAGGCAGGCCCTGGTCGGCCGCGGTGTCGCGCAGGGCCCGCGCATAGGCGTAGGCGGAGGCGAAATGCCCCAGGCGGATGGGCGTGCCCTCGCGCGCGGCCACGCCGATCAAGCCCTGGCCCAGCTCGATCTCCGAGCCGATGCCCGAGGCCGCGTAGCCGTGGCTGGCCACGGTGTAGAGCCGCCGGCCGGTCTCGTCCATCAGCAGCAGCATCGCGGGGCTCAGGCCCAGCGTCGAGCCGATGCCGGACAGGGCTTCGTCGAGGAGCTGGGCCAGGTCGGTGCAGCCGGACAGGCGCTGGCTGAGCTCGCGCACCGCGGACACCGAGCGGCCTTGTGGCAGCGTGGCCGGCAGCTGGCGGCCGTCGACGGTCTCGATGGCTTCCACCTCGTAGATGTCGGAGCCCAGCAGGCGGAACACGCCGTCCATGCCGCTGTAGGACGCGATGCCGGCCAGGCGTGCCTTCATGCGCTCGAACAGCGCGCCGTTCTCCTCGGTGCGCAGGTAGCGCACCGACAGCCGCACCATCATCGCGGTCGCCGGGTCCACCATCAGCAGCGTCGCACGGCGCGTGGCCAGCACGTTGCGCCGCGTGGTGTTGAAGAACTGGTGGGACAGCGCGACGTGGCGGTCGTCCACGTACTCCACCTGCGACAGGTAGGCCACGTTGGGCACGCCGTCGGCCGAGGCCGTGGCCATCACGGCCGGAACGATGCCCTCCATCGCGCCGCGCAGGGCCTGCAGGGTCAGCGGCTTGCCGGCCTCGGCTGTCATGCCTGGGCTCCCAGCGGCATGCCGGCGCGCGGGCCCGGCGTCTGGTCGTAGGCCTCGACGGGCGAGAAGCGCACGGCGGCCAGCTCGCCTGGGCGCCAGGCGATGAAGGTCATCGTGAACTCGCGCGGGAAGCCGATGGTCTCCAGCTCGCGCGAAAGGGCCTGCTGGTATTGCGAGGCCAAGGCCCAGTCCAGCGGCGTGGTCGGCACCATCTCGGCGTCCATGGCCTTGAGCTGCAGCGAGCGGTGCGTGGTCGGCTGGCTGAACACGACGGCGATGCGCCGCGTGGCGCCGATGTCGGCGATCAGCTGCTGCGACTGCGGTGCGTTGAGCAGCACCGTCACGCTGCGCCGGTCCTCGCCGACGCGGCAACCCACGGCCCGCATGATGCTGGGCACGCCCGCCGCGCTGGCGGACGCGGCGATGACGGAGACGCCGGCCTGCATGAAGGCGGCGGTGTCGGTGTCGATCAGGGGCTGGTCGTGCATGGCGGGCTGGCGTGGCGGCCTGCATTGTCCAAGATGCGGCAGGCGGTATCCAGCATCGTGCATGACGCGGGGAGGTCGAGGGTGGGTACGGCCTCGGATCGAGGGGGCATCGACGCCGGGGCGGCGGCAGCTACGGCATCGGCTGCGGCACGAGCCGTTCCGCACCCAGCTAGGCAGCACCCTCAGCGCGCTGGCGGGCCCGCTGCCGCCGCGCGACTTCCGCCTGAGCGGCGAAGAAGGACTCAGGCCTGGGGCGCGTCCTTGGGCGCGCTCTGCGCCCGCGCGGCGAACTCGGCGCGCAGCTTCTTCAGCTTCTCGCGCGGGTCCTCGCGCATCGTGCTTTCCTCCAGCTTCATCTCGCCGATGAAGCGGCTGGGGATGCCGGCGACGAATTCGCGCCCGCGCTTGCGGCGCTTGAGCACGTTGACGGCCAGCGTCAGCCGCGCGCGCGTGATGCCCACGTACATCAGGCGGCGCTCCTCCTCCAGGCGCGCGGCGGTCATCTCCTCGTCCTCGCTCTTGAAGGGCAGCAGGCCCTCGTTGACGCCGGCCAGCACCACGTGCGGCCACTCCAGGCCCTTGGCCGCGTGCAGCGTGGACAGCGTCACCACGTTGGTGTCGCCGCCGCGCTCGGCCAGGCTGGTGATCAGCGAGATGGTCTGGGCCACGTCGAGCAGGCTCTTCTTCTCGGTCTCCTCGGTCATGCCGCCGGTGGCGTCGATGACGCCGCCGCTGCGCTTGGCGATCCAGTCGACGAAGTCCATCACATTGGTCCAGCGCGAGGCGGCGAGCTTCTCGTTGTCCTCGCCGTCGTACAGGTGCTGCTCGTAGCCGATGTCCTTCAGCCATTCCATCAGCAACGGCTTCACGTCCTCGGCGCCCATGGTGTGGCGGGCGCGGTGCTCGAAGTCATTGAGGTAGCGGCCGAACTCGTGCAGCGAGCCGATGGCGCGCGCGTTCAGCGTGGCCGACAGCGAGTCGGCGAACAGCGCCTCGAACATGCTGACCTTCCACTTGCTGGCGAACTCGCCCAGGGCGCCCAGCGTGGTGTGGCCGATGCCGCGCTTGGGCGTGGTGATGGCGCGCAGGAAGGCGGGGTCGTCGTCCTGGTTGACCAGCAGGCGCATCCAGGCACACAGGTCCTTGATCTCGGCGCGGTCGAAGAAGCTCTGGCCGCCGGAGACCTTGTACGGGATGTTCGCCTTGCGCAGGGCCTGCTCGAAGATGCGGGCCTGGTGGTTGGCGCGATACAGGATGGCGAAGTCGCTCCACTCGGCCGGCGCGCCGGATCCCGTGGTGCCGCCGCGTATGCCCTGGATGCGCGCCACCGCGCGCTCGGCCTCGTGCTCCTCGTTGTCGCAGTCGACCACGCGCACGGGCTCGCCCTCGCCCAGGTCGCTCCACAGCGTCTTCTGGTAGAGCTTGGGATTGAGCGAGATGACGTTGTTGGCCGCCCGCAGGATGGCGCTGGTGGAGCGGTAGTTCTGCTCCAGCGGGATCACCTTGAGCTGCGGGTAGTCCTGCGGCAGGCGCTTGAGGTTGTCCAGCGTGGCGCCGCGCCAACCGTAGATGGACTGGTCGTCGTCGCCCACCGCGGTGAACATCGCGCGTTCGCCCACCAGCAGCTTGAGCAGGTCGTACTGCTGGGCGTTGGTGTCCTGGTATTCGTCGACCAGCACGTGGCGCAGCTGGTTCTGCCACTTGCTGCGCGTCTCGAGGTCGCGCTCCAGCAGCTTGGCCGGCAGGCTGATCAGGTCGTCGAAGTCCACGGCCTGGTAGGCGGCCAGGCGCTCCTCATAACGTGCCATCACGCGCGCGGCCACGCGCTCGTCGTCGTTCTGCGCCGCGCCCTCGGCCTGGGCGCTGTTCAGGCCCTGGTTCTTCCACAGGCTGATGGTCCACTGCCAGCGGCGCGCCAGCTGCGCGTCCGAGGTCGCGCCGGCCTCGCGCAGGATGCCCAGCACGTCGTCGCTGTCGAGGATGGAGAACTGGGGCTTGAGGCCCAGGCGCTCGCCGTCCTCGCGCAGCAGCTTCACGCCCAGCGCGTGGAAGGTGCAGATCAGCAGCTTGTTGGCCGAGCGCGCGCCGATCAGGGCCTTGGCGCGCTCGCGCATTTCCGCGGCGGCCTTGTTGGTGAAGGTGATGGCGGCGATCTGCGAGGGCGCCAGGTCCGCACCGGGACCCGACAGCAGCAGCCGTGCGATCTTGTGCGTGATCACGCGCGTCTTGCCCGATCCCGCGCCGGCCAGCACTAGACAGGGCCCCGTCAGGTGTTGCACCGCTTCCATCTGGGCGGCGTTGAGGCTGGCGGGGGCGTTCATGGCGGACTGCGCGAAAGCGGGAAAGCGGCGGACGACGGGGCGGCCGGCGAGGATAGTGCATGCGCCGCGGCGGCCGCCGTGCGCGGACATGAAAAAAGCCACCCGGAGGTGGCCGGTGTGAAGGTCCGCTGTTCATCGGCACACGGGCCGGGCTCCGGGTTGCGGCGCCGCCCGGTCCGTGAGCGGGCGCTGGGCGGTCGACGCCGCGCCTGCCGGACCGGCGGGTGGCGTGAATGCGGCAAAGGTCAGGGAGTCCTCCTCTGAAATTCGTGTCGGCGGCGGCGCCGATCTAAATATGATCATGCCGATCGAACGCGACCGACCGGGATCGCAGTCCTGCATCCGGGGAGAAGACGGCATGCGTTTCGGGGCCCGCGCGCCATCCGGGGCGTGCAACCGCCCGCCTACACTGCCCGACCGATGTCGTTCCCTGTCCTCCCAGCCGCTCTGGCCGCCCGCGACGGCCTGCAGCTCCACCTGCGCCATTGGCCCGTCGCCCAGCCGCGCGGCGTCGTGCAGTACCTGCACGGCCTGTGCGAGCACGCGGGGCGCTATCCCCACCTGATCCGCGAACTCAATGCTGCAGGCTGGGCCGTGGCCGCGATCGACCACCGCGGCCATGGGCGCTCCGCCGGCGTGCGCGGCGCGCTGGTGCGTGACGACGACCTGCTGTGGGACCAGGCCACGCTGCGCGATGCGCTGGCGCCGGCCTACGCCGGCCTGCCCTGGGTGCTGATGGGCAGCAGCATGGGCGGCCTGCTGGCCGCGCGCATCGCCGCCGCCCAGGCCGATCCGCGCGAGCGGGCGCCCTGGGTGCGTGCGCCCGACGCGGTGGTGATGTCCGCGCCGGCGTTGCAGCCCCATATGACGATCACGCAGCGTGCGCTGCTGTCGTCGTTCGGGCGGCTCGCGCCGGACCTCAACGTGCCGGTGGGCCTGAAGCCCGAATGGGCCAGCTCCAACCCGGAGGTCATCGCCTCCTTCGACACCGATCCCGACCTGCACCAGCGCATCACGCCGCGCCTGACGCTGTGGATGCTGGACGCCGGCCGCACGGTCTTCGAGCGCGCGCCGGGCTGGACGGTGCCGACGCTGATGCTCTATTCGCGCATCGACAAGCTGGTGGACTGGCGGGCCTGCGCGCGTTTCGCACAGGCGGTGCCGCAGCAGCTGGTCGAGGCGCACGCCTACGAGGACCTCGCG
>SCTQ01000202.1 GCA_004322345.1 Aquabacterium sp.
GCCCAGCGCCTTGCCAGGCTCCAGCCCTTCGGGTGCCTTCAGGAAACCGGCGCCCTCCGCGTTGCAAATGCTCGCCGTAGCCACCGCTACGGCTGCGCTTCGCGCCTCGATGGCGCCCGTTTCCTGAATCACGCGCATCCTCCGGTAGTGTTAACAGGCCCTAGGAGCCTTCGACGCCCAGCGCCGCGGCCACCCGCGCGGCGGAGAAGCCCATCTGCACCTGGCCGCGCACCTGCAGGGTCGGCACGCCGCGCCCGCCCAGCGCGGCGAAGCGTTCGGCGCAGTCGGCGCGGGTGTCGGTGGGGCACTCGGCGTGGGCCACGCGGTGGCGACGCAGCCAGTCGCGCGCCTGGGCGCAGTAGGGGCAGTCGGTGGTGGTGAACATGACGATGTCGCCGGCGAGCGCGGCGGCGGCGATGCGCGGGCCCAGGGCATCCTCGGAGCGCGCGCTGTATTCGCGCAGCAGGGGCGGCAGGCCCAGCGCGAGGACCGCGATGGCGGCCAGGACGAGCCCGTCGCGGCGGGAGATGGGCGGCTTCATGCAGCTTGGTGCCGCCGCACGGTGCCTCAGTTCCCCGACGGCCCGCCGGCCGCCTTGGCACGCTGGCCGATCTTGCTCTCGGTGCCGGCCAGCAGCTTGCGGATGTTGGCGTCGTGGCGCCAGATCAGCAGCGCGGCCATCAGCGCCAGGCCGGCCGCGGTCAGCGGGCCGCCGCCGCGCACCAGCACGATGACCGGGGCGGCGGCCGCGGTCACCATCGCGGCCAGCGACGAATAGCGGAAGACGAGGGCCACGGCCAGCCAGCAGCCCAGCGACAGCAGCCCCAGCATCGGATCCATGCCCAGCAGCACGCCGGCCGCGGTGGCCACGCCCTTGCCGCCTTCGAAGCGGAAGAACACGGGCCACAGGTGGCCCAGGAAGGCGGCCACGCCGACGGCCATCGCGGCCAGTTGCACGTGCTGCGGCTGCGGCCACCAATGGGCCGCCAGGAAGGCGGGCAGCCAGCCCTTGAACGCATCCAGCACCAGCGTCAGCGCGGCGGCCGCCTTGTTGCCCGAGCGCAGCACGTTGGTGGCCCCCGGATTGCCCGAGCCGTAGGTCCGCGGGTCCGCCAGCCCGAACATCCGGCTGACGACGACGGCGAAGGACAGCGAGCCCAGCAGATAGGACGCCACGACGGCGGCGGCGAGCAGGGGCAGGTCGAGGTCGGACATCGGCAGGCGTGCGGGTAAGCGTATCGAAAGGGCCGACAGTGTATGAAACCTGGACCGCTCGCCCGCCCGCCGGGGCGGTGGCCGGCGCGGGCTGCGGGAAAGCCTGTAGCGCAATTGAGGGCCCATGCGCCTGCGCCCGCGGCGGGGCGCACACAATGCTGGCCTTCCGAGCGAGCCTTAGTTCCATGCAAAAGAAGCAGACCATCTCCATCGACCGCCCCCGGCACCGCCTGGCCGTGGGCATCGCCGCGGCCGTGCTGGTCGTCGCCGCGGGCGCCTGGTGGGCGATGCGGCCGGCAGCCGAGGGTGCCCGCACACCCGAGCAGCCGTCGTCCAGCGGCACGAGCGCGAATCCCTTCGGCAAGGTCCAGCCCGGCATGCGCACGGAGCCTGAAGCCGCGCCGGCCTGGCTGTCCGCCGGCAGCGACGCGGCGTCCAAGCCGACGCTCTTCCCCGAGCTGAGCAACGAGGAGTGGGCCGCACTGCGCGAGGCCACACAGGGCCAGCCCAACGGCCAAGGCGAGCTGCAGCGCCTGGTGGAGTACGCCCGCTTCCAGAAGGGCTTCGAGCGCTGGCAGAACCTGCGCGAGCAGCCCAAGACCGAAGAGCAGCGCCGCGAGCTGGCCCGCGAGCTGCTGGCCGCCGTGCCCGAGCACCTCAAGCGCCAGGAGATGATGGCCGGCGAGGCCCTGCTGGTGCAGACCGCGCTGCTGGAGGACGCCGAGCCCGATCCCGCCCGCCGCCAGGCCTTGCAGCAGCAGGCGCGTACGCAGATCGAGGGCATGGTGCGTGACCAGGGCGACATGGGCGCGGCCGACGACGCCACCCGCGCACGCCAGGTGCAGGAGCTGCAGCGCCGGCAGGCCGAGATCATCCGCAAGTGCCAGTCCCAGCCCGGCGGCGTGTGCGACCAGCGTGCGCTGGAAGCCGAGATGCAGGCAGCGCGGGTGTCGGTCTTCGGCGGCTGAAGGCGCGGGTCGGGGGAGGCGGTCGAAATCCCCACTTAGAATCCTGCCCCATGCAAGCCGCGCGTCCGGCCCCAGGGAAGGGACGGCTGGCGAGCCTCCCTCAACCGTCGCCCGTCTTGGGTGACCGCGCCGCCGGCCTTGGCCGCGCGGCCTTGCCGCCCGCGGGCGGCTCCACTGAATCGCCTTGAGTCCTGCACGTCAACAAGCGCTGACCTGGCTCGGCCTCGCCCTGGGGCTGGGCCTGCTGATCTGGTTGCTCGCCCCCGTCGTGGCACCCTTCGCGGGCGCCTGGGTGCTCGCCTATGCGCTGGAGCCCGCGGTGCGCCGCCTCACACAGTCCACCCGCATGCCGCGCGTGCTGGCCATCGTGGTGGTGCTGCTGGGCGCCTTGCTGCTGGTGCTGGCGGCGCTGCTGCTGGTGGCGCCCATCCTGTGGCAGCAGCTGCCCCTGCTGCGCGACCAGCTGCCCGACCTGCTGACCCGTCTCTACGACACCGTCGCGCCGCGCCTGGAGCAGCTGGGCGTGCGCATCCCGCACGACTTCGCCGATTTCCGTGCCCTGGTGATCAAGGCGCTGGGCACCAACAGCCAGAGCTGGATCGCCAGCGTGCTGAACTCGGCGCGCATCGGCGGCAGCGTCGCCCTGACCACGCTGGGCTGGATGACCCTGGTGCCCATCGCGGCCTTCTACCTGCTGCTGGACTGGGACAGCATCGTCGCGCGCATGGCCCGCCTGGTGCCGCCGCGCCTGCTGCCGGGCTTCAGCGGCTTCCTGCAGGAATGCGACCACCTGCTGGGCCAGTACCTGCGCGGCCAGCTGCTGGTGATGCTGATCCTGGCCGTCCTCTACAGCGTCGGGTTGGCGCTGTTCGGCTTCGACCTCGCCGTGCCGGTGGGGGTGTTCACCGGGCTGGCGGTCTTCATTCCCTATGTCGGCTTCGGGCTGGGGCTGGTGCTGGCGCTGCTGGCCGGCGTGCTGCAGTTCGGGCCTCACGGCCAGCTGATCTATGCGCTGACCGGCGTGGCCGTGGTCTACGGTCTGGGGCAGATCGTCGAGAGCTTCTTCCTCACGCCTTTCCTTGTGGGTGACCGCATCGGCCTGCATCCCATCGCGGTGATCTTCGCGCTGCTGGCCTTCGGTCAGCTCTTCGGGTTCGTCGGCGTGCTGCTGGCCCTGCCGCTGAGCGCGGTGAGCCTGGTGGCCCTCAGGCGGCTGGTGGCGGTCTACCAGCTCAGCCGGCTCTACACCGGGTGAGGCGGGGATGTCGCAGTCCGTCCTGACAACCGCATCCGCCGTGGCCAAGCCCATGCCGTCCTCCATGCGCCAGATCCCCTTGCCGCTGGGCCCGGACCCGGCGCAGGAATTCTCCAACTTCATCGCCGGCGACCCCGCCTCGGGCAATGCCCAGGCCCACGAGCACCTCGCCCGCGGCGCGCTGCTGGCCGCGCCGGCCTACCTCTGGGGCGACAGCGGCACCGGCAAGACCCACTTGCTGAGCGCGGCGGCCAACCGCGTGGCCGCGGCCGGCGGCCACGTCGTCTGGCTGGGGCCGCGCAGCCGGGCACCATGGCCGCAGTTCGGCGCGGCGGGCCCAGGCGGGGCAGGCCAGGTGCTGGTGATCGACGACGTCGACAGCCTGGACGCCGACCAGCAGCACGCCGCCTTCGCACTGCTGGCCCAGGCACCCACGCTGCCCGCCGCGGTGCTGGCAGCGGGGCCGCGCCCGCTGGTCGACCTTCCCCTGCGCGAGGACCTGCGCACCCGCCTGGCCCAGGGCCTGGTGTTCCGGCTGGAAGCCCTGGACGACGCCGGCATGCGCCAAGCGCTGGCGGCCGAGGCCAGGCGCCGCGGCCTGCCGCTGTCCGACGAGGTCACCCATTACCTGCTGACGCGCTTCGCGCGCGACCTGAAATCGCTGATGGCGCTGCTGCAGCGGCTGGACAGCTTCGCGCTGGCCCGCCGCCGCGCGCTGACGGTGCCGCTGCTCAAGCAGATGGTCGAGGAAGAAAAGCTGTCGCCATGAATCTCTGCCTCTTCGATCTCGACCACACCCTGCTGCCGCTGGACTCCGACCACGAATGGGGCCAGTTCATGGTGCGCATCGGCTGGGCCGACGCGGGCGAGTTCAAGCGCCGCAACGACGAGTTCTACCGTCACTACCAGGAAGGCGTGCTGGACCCGCACGCCTACATCGAGTTCGCCACCGGCGTATGGCGCAGCCGCCCGCCCGAGGAGCAGGAGAAGGCCCGCCAGCGCTTCATGCGCGAGGTCATCGAGCCCGCGCTGCAGCCCCAGGCGCGCAGCCTGGTGGAGCAGCACCGCGAGCGCGGCGACCTGATCGCGCTGGTGACGGCGACCAACGACTTCATCACCTCGCCCATCGCCGAGGCCTTCGGCATCGAGCACCTGCTGGCCGTGCAGCTGGAGCGCGACCTGCACGGCCGCGTCACCGGCCACATCCGCGGCACGCCGTCCTTCCGCGAGGGCAAGGTCACCCGTGTCGACGAATGGCTGGCCGACCTGGGCCACCGCTGGAGCGATTTCCCCGGCGTCAGCTTCTACAGCGATTCGATGAACGACCTGCCGCTGCTGGAGCGCGCGAGCGACCCGGTCGCGACCAATCCCAGCCTGCCGTTGGAGGCCCTGGCCAGGGCCCGCGGCTGGCGCATCCTGAACCTGTTCGCATGATCAAGAAATTCATCAGCAACCTGCTGGACAAGGCACGCGAGGCCACGGCCAAGCCGCGCAAGGCGGCCCCCGCGCCCAGATTCGGCAAGCGCGTGGACGTGCCAGCGGCGGAGCACGGCATCGATCCCTCGCTGCTGGACGAGCGCGCGATCAAGGTCGTGGAGACGCTGCAGGACGCCGGCTACGAGGCCTACATCGTCGGCGGCGCGGTGCGCGACCTGCTGGTCGGCCGGCGGCCCAAGGACTTCGACGTCGCCACCAACGCGACGCCCGAGCAGGTCAAGGGCCTGTTCCGCCGTGCCTTCATCATCGGGCGGCGCTTTCGCATCGTCCACGTGGTCTACGGCCGCGGGCGCGAGCACGAGGTGATCGAGGTCTCGACCTTCCGCGCCTACCTGGACGCCTCGCAGGCCGACCAGGTCGAGGGCAACGAGAAGACCTCGAAGAACGAACTCGCTGGCAAGAGCCACGTGGTCGACGCCAGCGGCCGCGTGCTGCGCGACAACGTCTGGGGCCCGCAGGACGAGGACGCCACGCGCCGCGACTTCACCGTCAACGCGATGTACTACGACCCGCGCACGCAGACGGTGGTGGACTACCACCACGGCATCCGCGACGTGAAGAAGCGTGTGCTGCGCATGATCGGCGACCCGCTGACGCGCTTCCGCGAGGACCCGGTGCGCGTGCTGCGCGTGGTGCGCTTCGCCGCCAAGCTGGGCTTCGACATCGAGCCCAAGACGCGCGCCCAGATGCCCGAGGCCATCCCGCTGCTGGAGAACGTGCCGGCCTCGCGCATGTTCGACGAGATGATCAAGCTGCTGCAGACCGGCCACGCGCTGGCCTCGATCGAGGAGCTTCGCAAGCAGGGCCTGATCCACGGCGTGTTCCCGATCATCGAGGCCGCCTTCGGCGGCGCGCCCGGCGCCAACCCCCAGCGCGAGAAGTTCATCCGCCTGGCCCTGGCCGACACCGACCGCCGCGTCAACGAGGACAAGTCGGTGGCGCCCAGCTTCATGCTGTCCTGCCTGCTGTGGCACGACGTGCTGGACATCTGGGAGCGCAACCAGACCAGCGGCGCGGCGCCCATCCCGGCGCTGCAGCACGCGATCGACGCGGCCTTCGACGCCCGCATCGGCGACATCTCCGGCCGCGGCAAGCTGGCCGCGGACATGCGCGAGATCTGGATGATGCAGCCGCGCTTCGACCGTCGCACGGGCAACGGGCCCTACACCCTGGCCGAGCAGCCGCGCTTCCGCGCCGGCTTCGACTTCCTGCGCCTGCGCGCGGAGGCGGGCGAGGCGCCGGAGGAACTGGCGCGCTGGTGGGAGGGCTTCTCGCTGGCCGATGCCGAAGGGCGGCGCGACCTGCTGTCCCAGGTGCGCAGCAGCCAGGGCCCCAAGCGTGTCGTGGCCAAGCGGCCGCCGGCGGGCGAGGGCACCGCGGCACCCAAGCCGCCCCGCGAACCACGTGAACCACGTGAACCACGCCCGCCCCGTCCTGTGCGGGCCGCGTCCGCTCCCGCTGCCGAACCGGTCGAGGAGTCCGCCGACATCGACCTGCAGTTGCCGCTGATGGACGAATCCGAGCTGCCGGTGCCTGAAGAGGGCGCCGGTCCCGCGGCGAAGAAGCGCCGCCGCCGTCGCCGCAAGCCTGCCGGGGCCGGTGGTGCCTCCGGCGGCGAGGGCGCAGGGGCAGCCGAGTGACCCAGCCGCCCGCCGGCGGCACGGCCGGTGTCGTGGCCTACGTGGGCCTGGGCGGCAACCTTGGCAGCGAAGACGAACTGCGCGCGCGGCTCCAGGCCGCGGTCGCCGCGCTGGACGCCTTGCCCGGCACCCGCGTCGACGCGGTGTCCTCGCTCTACTGGAGCGCGCCGGTCGAGGCCAGCGGCCCCACCTTCCTGAACGCCGTGGCCCGGCTGCGCACCCAGGCCACGCCCTGGCAGACCCTGGCTGCCCTGCAGGCCATCGAGGCCGGCCACGGGCGCGAGCGGTCCTACCGCAACGCCCCGCGCACGCTGGACCTGGACCTGCTGCTGCACGGCCAGTCCGAACTGGAGGAGCCGGCGCTGAGCCTGCCCCATCCGCGCATGGCCCAGCGCGCCTTCGTGCTGCTGCCGCTGGCCGAACTGGATCCCGGCCTGCTGATTCCGGGCCAAGGCGCGGTGGCCAGCCTGTTGCCGGCGGTGGCCGGCCAGGCGATCCGTGCAGGGGAGGCCCCTGGGCAGTGGTGGCCGGCGGGCGAAAAATCGGCTACTCGCGGGTAGCTTGCCAAATGGATTCGCCACGCTATACTCGCCGGTTTTCTAGCGCGGCCGAATTGCGTCCTCGTGCATCCTCGTGCGTCCTCGTGCGTCCTCGTGGAGTGGGTTCAGAGCAGGAGCTCTGAGTTCGCCGCTGACACGAACCTAGGCGTGAACAGTGGCGGGGTACGGTGGCAAGGTTTCTTGCCGCAGTCATCCGCAGCACGGGACAGCTGGACCGGCCGATCCTTCGAAGGTAACCAAGCGATTTCTACATGACGACCATCCGAGTCAAGGAAAACGAGCCGTTCGACGTGGCCCTGCGCCGCTTCAAGCGCACGATCGAGAAACTGGGCCTGCTGACCGAACTGCGCGCCCGCGAGTTCTACGAGAAGCCCACCGCCGAGCGCAAGCGCAAGAAGGCCGCCGCCGTGAAGCGTCACTACAAGCGCGTTCGCAGCATGCAGCTGCCGAAGAAGCTGTACTGATCGCCGGTCGTCAGCCGTCCTGAGCTGGAATCGTCGGGTTCCAGCCCAACAAGCCCGCGCGGGGACGCCCATGCGGGCTTTGTCGTTTGTGCCTTGCCCGAAAGAGAACCAGGAGAACACGAGATGAGCCTGAAGGACCGCATCACCGAGGACATGAAGAGCGCCATGCGCGCCAAGGAGGCCGATCGCCTGTCGACGATCCGCCTGCTGCTGGCGGCCATCAAGCAGAAGGAAGTGGACGAGCGCATCGTGCTGGACGACGCCGCCGTCATCGCCGTGGTCGACAAGCTGCTGAAGCAGCGCAAGGACTCCATCGAGCAGTTCACCCAGGCCGGCCGCACCGACCTGGCCGACAAGGAAAGCGCCGAGGTCGTGGTGCTGCAGGCCTACCTGCCCGCACGCCTGGGCGAGGCCGAGATCGCCGCCGAGGTGGCCGCCATCGTGGCCGAGCTGGGCGCCGCCGGCCCCGGCGACATGGGCAAGGTGATGGGCGCGGTCAAGCAGCGCCTGGCGGGCAAGGCGGACATGGGGCTGGTGTCGGCGGCGGTGAAGCAGGCGCTGGCGAAGTAGGGCCCGCGTCCTGGGCGGTGGTCCCCTTCGCCTACCGGCCTGCGTAGAGCTGGCCGAACAGGTGGAACGCCGCAGCGGCTGCCGACAGGGCGAGGTCTCCGATCGGTGGGATGAGCATGGCCGCCAGACCGCCCAGCAAGGCAGCATTGAAGATGGTCCTGGTCGCCCATCCGTGTGCGTCTGCGATGGCGTTGATCACGCCGGCCGTTCCAGCTGCCAGGAAAGCCCCCGCGGCGAAGCGCGCCAAGGGCGAGAGCCTGGGCAGGAAGCCCTGCCAGGCCGAGCCGGTCGATCCGCTGAACGCGATGGCCGTGATGACGACGACCACGAAGGCGGCGAAGCACAGTCCCGCAGCGCCGCCGCACAGGATTGCCAGCACCATGAGCAGGCGCCTGATGCGATCAACCATGCTCGGGCCTATTCGTCCTCTCGGTTGCGCATGTGATCCGCCAGCCCCGCCATCTTCTCGAACAGCAGCTCGCGCAGCTGTTCGTGCTCCACCGTCTCGTCCAGCGCACGGCGCATGCACAGCAGCCACTCGTCGCGCTCCCGGGTGCCGATGGAGAAGGGCAGGTGGCGCGCGCGCAGGCGCGGGTGGCCGTACTTGGCCTCGAACAGCGGCGGGCCGCCGAGCCAGCCGCTGAAGTATTCGAAGAGCTTCTGCTCGCTGCCGGCCAGGCTGGGCGGGTGCACCGCGCGCACGGCGGCGGCCTCGGGCAGTTCGTCCATCAGCGCGTAGAAGCGCTGCACGAGGCGACGCACGCCGGCTTCGCCGCCGATCAGGTCGTAAGGGGTGGAAGTGCTCATCCGGTGGGCAGGGAACGCGCGTGTGGCGCGGGGTGTTTGCATCGGGTGCCGGCGGCAGGAGAATCGCGCCTTCGCACCGCCGATACCGGCGCGCATTGTCCGCGACACCGAGATCCACCATGAGCCTGCCCGCCCAACCCCTTGCCGAAGATTTCGCCGTTTCTCCCCAGCTCGGCCCCGAAGCGATGGCCGAAGTCGCCGCCGCCGGCTTCAAGAGCGTGATCTGCAACCGCCCCGACTTCGAAGGCGGCCCCGAGCAACCCACCGCCGAAGCAGTGGCCGCCGCCGCAAAGGCCGCCGGCCTGGCCTGGGCCTACCTGCCGGTCAACGGCGGCTTCCAGACCGAGGACGAGGCCCGCCAGATGGCCCATCTGCTGCAAACCCTGCCCAAGCCGGTGTTGGCTTATTGCCGCAGCGGCGCGCGCAGCGGGCGTTTGTACGCGCTGGCGCAGTCGCTGAACGAAAGCTGAGCCGCAGCCTGCCTACACTTGCGGCCCCGACGCGCCGGCCGCAGGCGCTGGATTGAAGGACCCGGGGTTCGAGGTTCCAAGGAGACGGCATGAGTCTTTCCCCCGCCGCGCTGATGCACGGCTACATCCGCGTGGCCGATGCCGTGTCCGGCTTCTTCGGCCGCGTTGCAGCCTGGAGCATCGCGGCGTCCTGCGCGCTCAGCGCGGGCGTCGCCATCCTGCGCTACGCCTTCAACGTGGGCTCCAATTCCTGGCTGGAGGCGCAGTGGTACCTGTTCGCGCTGGCCGTGATGCTGGGCGCACCCATCCTGCTCAAGCTCAACGAGCACGTGCGCGTGGACATCGTCTACGGCGGGCGCAGCGCGCGCACCAAGGCCTGGATCGACCTGCTCGGCCTGGTGTGCTTCCTGCTGCCCCTGTGCTGGGTGATGACCCGGGTGTCGATCCCCTTCGTGCAGGAGTCCTGGGCCCAGCATGAGCTGTCGCCCAGCGCGGGCGGCCTGCTGCGCTGGCCGGTGAAGGCCGTGCTGCCGGTGGGCTTCGTGCTGCTGGGCCTGCAGACGCTGGCCGAGATCTTCCGCCGCATCGGCTTCCTCGCCGGCAGCGAGGCCCTGGACACCAACTACGAAAGGCCGCTGCAGTGATCCCCATCGAGTGGATGCCGCCGTTGATGTTCACGGCGCTGATCGTGGTGATGCTGCTGGGCTTCCCGGTGGCCTTCTCGCTGTCGGCCCTGGGGCTGGGCTTCTTCTTCTACGGCGTGCACGCGGGCTTCTTCAACGATGCCTTCATGGGCAACGTCTGGCTGCGCATGTTCGGCACCTTGTCCAACGAGCTGCTGCTGGCCATACCCTTCTTCACCTTGATGGGCGCGATATTGGAGCGCTGCGGCCTGGCGGAGGACCTGCTCGAGGGCACCGGCCAGCTCTTCGGCAAGGTGCCCGGCGGCCTGGGCTTCGCGGTGATCGTCGTCGGCGCCATCCTGGGCGCGATCACCGGCACGGTGGCCGCCAGCGTGATCGCGATGGGGCTGATCTCGCTGCCGGTGAAGATCGGAAGAGC
>SCTQ01000203.1 GCA_004322345.1 Aquabacterium sp.
ATCCACCACTACAACTGGCATCGACCACACTCAGCCCTTGCCCACCAGCCACCCATGATCCGGATCCCGGCTGTGAACAACGTCCTGCAACTCAACACCTAGCCGTTTGCGGCGCCACCCGGGGCCTGCGCCCGCAGTTCGTCCAGCCGCGTCTTCAACTGCTGGCGCAGACCGAGCAACTCCCTCAGCCTGGCTTTCATGTCGGGCGAATGCTCCGACATGCCGGTGAGCCGGCCGAGTTCCTCGTCGGTGGCATTGAGCTCCAGATTGGTCAGCACGCGGCGGATTTCAAGCTGGGCGGCCGCCTGGATGTCCATCGGCAGGAAGCCGGCCACGCGCGAGCGCAGCCCGGCCAGGGCCTCGCGCTCGACCGGGTCGGCGGCTTCGTCCGCCGCGCCGCGCTGCAGGGCCTCCAGCATGGCTTCGCGCGCCATCGCCCCCTGGTCGTGCACCAGCCGGTCCAGCCAGGTGAAGAAGCTGCCATAGGGCTCGCCCTGGCCGACGAGCATTTCGTGCTCGGCGTCGGACAGCCCGTCCCAGAGGTCGGATTGCTGGATCAGCATCCAGGCCGCGCGGTCCAACAGGCTGGCGGCCATGGGCATGGGCGGCTGGACGGGCGGGCGGTCCTTGCGGTTCTTCCAGTCCTTCCAGTCGCCCTTGCCCCCACGCTGGCTGCGCCCGTTGCCGCGTTCCCAGCGCGGACCCCGCTGGCGCTGCCCGCCGTCGTGCTCCGCGCCGGCGGAATAGTCCTCGTACCCCGTGTACCCCGCGTAGCTGTCGTCCGGTGGCGCGTCGTAGCCCGCCGGCTCGTCACCGGACGGTGCGGCTCCCACGCTACGTTGCAGTTCCTCCGCGGGGAGGCGGGCCAGTGTGGCCAGCTCCATCGTGATCTGGGTGCGCAGGTTGCCCTCGGGCAGCCGGGCGATCAGCGGTTTGGCGGCGGCCACCAGCGTGGCGCGGCCCTCGGGCAATTCGAGGTCGCAGTCGTGCGCGGCCTGCTCCAGCAGCTGGCGCGACAGGGGCACGGCCTTGGTCACCTGCTCCTCGAAGGCCTCGGGGCCGAACTCGCGGATGTAGGAGTCCGGGTCGTGCTCGGGCGGCAGGAAGAGGAAGGAGATGCGCCGCGTGTCGCGCGCATGCGGCAGGGCGGCCTCCAGCGCGCGTGCTGCCGCGCGCCGGCCGGCGGCGTCGCCGTCGAAGCTGAAGACCACGCGTTCGGTGAAGCGGAAGAGCTTGTGCACGTGCTCCTCGGTGCAGGCCGTGCCCAGCGTGGCCACCGCGTTCGGGAAGCCCCATTGGGCCAGTGCGACGACGTCCATGTAGCCCTCGACGACCAGCGCGTAGCCCTTCTCGCGCATGGCCGTGCGGGCCTCGTACAGGCCGTAGAGCTCGTGGCCCTTGACGAAGACCGGCGTCTCCGGCGAGTTCAGGTATTTCGGCTCGCCCTTGCCGATGACGCGCCCGCCGAAGCCGATCACCTGGCCCTGCACCGAGCGGATGGGGAAGGT
Source organism: Aquabacterium sp. (assembly GCA_004322345.1). Taxonomy (GTDB): domain Bacteria; phylum Pseudomonadota; class Gammaproteobacteria; order Burkholderiales; family Burkholderiaceae_C; genus Aquabacterium. Next base: position 1,509 of record SCTQ01000203.1, read on the forward strand.
GATGCGGTCGCGGAAGCGGTCGTAGCGCTTGGCTTCCTGGCCGTCCTCCTCCTGCACGATGACCAGGCCGGACTCTGCCAGCAGCGGGTCGTCGTACTGCGGGAAGACGCCGGCCAGGCTGCGCCAGCCGTCGGGCGCGTAGCCGATGCCGAAGTGCGCGGCGATCTCGCCGGTCAGGCCCCGGCCTTTGAGGTAGTCGATGGCCTTCGGGCTGGCCTTGAGCTGCTTGCGGTAGTGCGCCGATGCGCGCGCCAGCACCTCGCTGAGCGTGGCGCGACGGTCCTTTTGCTCGCGCTCGCGTTCGCGCTGGGCGGCCGTGCGTTCATCCTGCGGCACTTGCAGGCCGCACTGCTGCGCCAGGTCCTCGACTGCCTCGACGAAGCCTGCTCCGGTGTGCTCCATCAGGAAGCCGATCGCGTTGCCATGGGCTCCGCAGCCGAAGCAGTGATAGAACTGCTTGGACGGGCTGACGCTGAAGCTGGGCGACTTCTCGCCGTGGAAGGGGCACAGCCCCATGTAGTTGGCGCCGCCGCGGCGCAGCTGCACGTGGCGGCCGACGATCTCGACGATGTCGACGCGGGCGAGCAGGTCCTGGATGAAGCCGGCGGGAATCACGGTGACGACGTCGGATGCGACAGCGGGGCGGGTTGGAGCGAGCGTAGCAGCCCGGCAAACGAAACAGCCGGCCCGCGGGCCGGCTGTCTGCGCCAGGAGCGGGGCCGGTCAGCCCTGCACGGCCTTCAGCGCGCTGGCGGTGATCTCCTCGACGGAGCCGATGCCGGTGATCTTGGCGTAGCGCGGCGAGCCGGGCTGGCCGGACTTGGCCCAGTCCGAGTAGTAGGCCACCAGCGGCTCGGTCTCAGCGTGGTACTTCTGCAGGCGCTTGTTGACGGTCTCTTCGGTGTCGTCGGGGCGCTGCACCAGATCCTCGCCGGTCACGTCGTCGCGGCCTTCGGTCTTGGGCGGGTTGAAGCGCACGTGGTAGACGCGGCCCGAGGCCGGGTGCACGCGACGGCCGGTGACCCGCTCGCGCACGATCTCGTCGGGTACGTCGATCTCCAGCACGACGTCGATATGCACGCCGCTGGCCTTCATCGCATCGGCCTGGGGCAGCGTGCGAGGGAAACCGTCGAGCAGGAAGCCCTTGGCGCAATCGGGCTGGGCGATGCGTTCCTTGACCACGCCGATCACGATGTCGTCGCTGACCAGGCCGCCCGCGTCCATCACCTTCTTCGCTTCCAGGCCCAGCGGGGTGCCGGCCTTCACGGCGGCGCGCAGCATGTCGCCGGTCGAGATCTGGGGGATGTCGAACTTCTTGCAGAGGAAGTTCGCCTGCGTGCCTTTGCCGGCGCCGGGCGCCCCCAACAGAATCAGTCTCATGTGTCTCCTCGGAAAAGGGGCGGTCCTGCCACGCTGGAATACGACGCTGGAATACGCTGAAGAGCCGGGCCGTACGCGTTGCCTGCGCTGCCACGGCGGCCGGCGAGAATACCACGCGATCCCAGGGGATCATGCCCTCGCAAGCCCCGCCACGACTGGGTTTGCGCCGCAGCATCCGCTGCACGCGCGGGGATCGTTCAGTTTGTGTTCAAGCCGGTGCGGCCGGTGCGAAACAGGGCGCGCACGCGTTCCAGGTCGGACGGCGTATCGACGCCCGCCGCAGGGGCGTCGGCGCTGACGTGCACGGCGATGCGATGTCCGTGCCACAGCACGCGCAGTTGCTCCAGGCTCTCGATGCCCTCCAGCGGCGACGCGTTCAGCCGCGGGAAGCCGCGCAGGAAGCCCGCGCGATAGGCATAGATGCCGATGTGGCGCAGCGGCGCGGGATCGGGCAGGGCGGTGATGCCACCCGCATGGCCGTCGCGCCACCACGGGATGGGCGCACGCGAGAAGTACAGCGCACGGCTTTCGCGGTCGAGCACCACCTTGACCACGTTCGGGTTGGCCAGGTCGGCGACCTCGTGCAGCGGATGCGCCGCGGTGCCCATGGGGCAATCCGGGCGCTGCTCCAGCAAGGCCGCGGTGGCGTCGATCAGCGCGGGCTCGATCAGCGGCTCGTCGCCCTGCACGTTGACGACGAGGTTCTCGCCGTCCAGGCCCAGCAGCTCGCAGGCCTGGGCCAGCCGGTCGCTGCCGGTGGCGTGGTCCTCGCGCGTGAGCACGGCATCGACGTCGTGCGCGCGGCAGGCGTCCAGGATGCGCGGCGCATCGGTGGCGACGACGACGCGCCTGGCCGAGCTGTCCGCGGCGCGCCGGGCCACGCGCACCACCATCGGCAATCCGGCGATGTCGGCCAGCGGCTTGTCGGGCAGGCGCGTGGAGGCCAGGCGGGCCGGGATGAGGACGGTGAAGCTCATGCCGGACGATCGGCGTCTGCGCCGGCCGGCAGCGGCTTGGCCTCGTTCTCGAGCAGGAAGGGGATGCCGTCGCGCACGGGATAGGCCAGGCGTTCGCCGGGGCACACCAGCAGGCGCGCGTGGCGGTCGTGCTGCAGCGGGCCCTTGCAGACCGGGCAGACCAGCAGTTCGATCAATCGGGTGTCCATGGGGGCGTTCAGTTCGGTGAGGGCGGGCGCGGCAGGCCTGCATCGAGTGCGGCAAGGAAGCCGGCCTCGAGCTCGAAGTCTAGCTGCGCGACCCAGATCTCCATTGCGGCCAGGCCGGCGCGATCAGGGGCGAGCTTGACGGCGTCCTTCTCGGTGAGCACGACGCGCGGCGTGTCTGCGGGCCAGGGCAAGGTGGCGAAGTCGTGGTGGTCGGGCAGCGCGAGCTCCTCGACACGCAGCCCGGCGGCGCGCAGTGCATCGAAGAAGCGGCCGGGCACGGCGATGCCCGCCGCGGCCAGCACGCCTCGGCCGTCGAAGAGGGCGGCGGGTCGCGGGGCGGAGGGACGGCCTTCCCACCAGTCTTGCAGCAGCACGAAGCCTCCGGGCCGCCTTGTTCCCAGCCAGCCGGGCAGGGTGGTCGACGGCGACCCCGCGTTGTAGAGGACGAGCTGCGAGCGCGCCATGCTCGGCGCGTCGATGGCCTCGCGCAGAGGGCCCGCCGGCAGCAGCCAGCCGTTGCCGGCGCCGCGTTCGTCGAAGACGACGATTTCCACGTCGCGCGCCAGGGCCAGGTGCTGCAGGCCGTCGTCGGCGACGATCAGGTCGACCTGCGGATGCCGGCTCAACAGCAGGCGGCCCGCGGCCGAGCGATCGCGGCCCACCGCGACCGGCACGCCGCAGCGGCGGGCGATCAGCAGCGGCTCGTCGCCGGCCACCGCGGCCGGGGTGCGCGCATCGATGCACACCGGCGCGCTGCCGTCGCGCCCGTGCCCGCGCGAGACCACGCCCACCTGCCAGCCGCGCCTTTGCAGGTGCGAGACGACGGCGATCGTGGTGGGGGTCTTGCCGGCGCCGCCGGCGATGCGGTTGCCGACCACCACCACCGGACAAGGCAGGCGCTGAGGCTTGAACACGCCGGCGCGCCACAGCGCGCGGCGCAGCCCGGCAAGCCCACCGAAGATCCAGGACAAGGGCAGCAGGGCGACGGCCAGCGGCCCGCGCGTGTTCCAGGCGCGGACCACGCGAGTGCGCCAGTCGCGGGCGGGTGGGGCGGTGTGGCCGTCGGCAGGCAAGGTGCCGCAGCGTGAAGCCCGGGGCGTCACGGCCTCAGGGCGCCGTGTCGCCGCCCTCGGAGCCGGTGGTGTTGCGGATCGAGAACAGCAGCGGGCCCAGGCCGGTGCGCTGGCTCGCCTCCATCACGTTGACGACGCTTTGGTGCGTGGCCGCGGCGTCGGCGGAGATCACGACCGCGACACCCTTGTCGCCCTGCGAGGCCGCCTGCAGCTCCGACACCAGGACGTCGACGCTGCGGCCCTCGATGGCGCGCCCACCGATGGTGTAGCGGCCGTCGGCGGAAATCGTCACCAGCAGTTCCTTGGGCCGTTGCTTGGCGATGTGGGGGCCGGCGGTGGGCAGGTCGATCTGCAGTTCGGCCACCCGGGTGAAGGTGGTCGACAGCATGAGGAAGATCAGGATGACCAGCAGCACGTCGATGAAGGGCACGAGGTTGATCTCGGGCTCCTCGTTGCGGCGGGCTCGGAAGCGCACGGCCATGGTGGTGCTCCGTCCGGTGTCAGCCGCGCTGAGGCACGGCGAAGCGCATCAGGTGCGGGACCAGGCGCTCGGCAGCCAGTTCCATCTCCAGCACGTAGGCATCCACGCGGGCGCGGAAGTGGCGATAGAACATCAGCGAGGGGATCGCGATGATCAGGCCGAAGGCCGTGTTGTAGAGCGCGATCGAGATGCCATGCGCCAGCTGCTGCGGGTTGGTGCCGCCGCCGGTGCCGGCGCCGCTCGCGCCGAAGATCTCGATCATCCCGATCACCGTGCCCAGCAGGCCCAGCAGTGGCGCGGCCGCGGCGATGGTGCCCAGCGCGTTGAGGTAGCGTTCCAGCTGGTGCACGGCGTGGCGGCCGGCCATGTCGAAGGCCATGCGCAACGACTCCTCGGTGGAGCGCGGCTCGGCGATCATGGCCCGCAGCCCGCTGGCCAGGACCAGGCCCAGCGTGGAGTTCTCGGCCAGCTTGTTGACGGTGTCGGCGGCCGGCAGGTTGGCACGGGTGACCGAGATCACCTCGTCCAGCAGCCGCGGCGGCGCCACGCGGGAGGCGCGCAGCGTAAGCCAGCGTTCGACGATCAGGGCCAGGGCGACGATGGAGCACAGCAACAGCGGCCAGATGGGCCAGCCAGCGGCTTTTATGATCGAGAACAACCCGTTTTCTCCTCTAGGAACGGGCTGCTGCCCGCGACGCGCGGCGGATTATGACCGCAGGATGCGGGGCCTCCGGTGGATGCAGCCGGGGTGTCGCATCGCCGTCGATGGCACAGCGCCTGCTTTGCGCCGGCGGCCATCCACCGAATTTGTGGATAACTTTGTGGAGAAGCCTTTCCGACCCCCGGCAAAGCCGCGAAAAATCTCGCTCCGGCTCAGATTGCTCAAAAGTTAAGCACGAAATTTTTTATACGAATCAATCACTTGCACGAATATGAAAGCGGCATGACAGCGATGCCGCAGCGCGCGGGGCGCTCTGGCGCCTTGTGGAGTTCCCTCCTGTGGCGCGACGTGCGATCCGTGAAAACGAGCCTAGGCATGAGACCCACAGACGATCTTCCGTCCCCCTTGCGCCCTCGCGTTTGGGGGGTGAGTGCGCTGCTGCACGCGATAGGCGACAGCTTGGCGGTGCGCTTCGGTACCTGCGCCGTGCGCGGCGAGATCGGCGGCTTCACCCGCGCGGCCAGTGGCCATTGCTACTTCCAGCTGAAGGACCCGCGCGGCCAGGCCGGCCTGCGCTGCGTGATGTTCCGCCGCGTCGCCGACGGCCTGCAGTTCCGCCCGGCCGAGGGCTGGGACGTCGAGGTGCAGGGCCAGCTCAGCCTCTACGAGCCGCGCGGCGAGCTGCAGTTCGTCGTCGAGGCCATGCGGCCGGCCGGCTCCGGCAGCCTCTACGAGCAGTTCCTACGCCTCAAGGCCAAGCTCGAGGCCGAGGGCCTTTTCGACCCCGAGCGCAAGCGGCCGATCACCGCGCACCCGCGCTGCATCGGCATCGTCAGCTCGACGGCCGCGGCGGCGCTGCGCGACGTACTGGTCACGCTGGCCCGGCGCGCGCCGCACGTGCGCGTGGTGGTCTATCCCTGCATGGTCCAGGGTGCGGAGGCGCCCGCGCAGATCGTGCAGGCCCTGGCCGATGCTGCGCGCCGAGGCGAGGCCGACACGCTGCTCGTGTGCCGCGGTGGCGGTTCGCTGGAGGACCTGTGGGCCTTCAACGACGAGCAGGTCGTGCGCGCCATCGCGGCCAGCCCGATCCCCGTGATCTGCGGCGTGGGCCACGAGACCGACACCACGCTGGCCGACTTTGCTGCCGACCATCGCGCGCCGACACCCACGGCGGCAGCGGAGATGGCAGCGCGCGCACGGGACCAGCTCGAGGCCGAACTCGACGCGATCGAGCGTGCCCTGCTCGCGCGGCTGGTGCGCACGCTGGACGGCGCGAGCCAGCGCCTGGACCGCGCCGCCTTGCGCCTGCTGCGTCCGGCGCAGGTGCTGGCCTCGCACGGCCAGCACCTGGTGCATGTCCAGCAGCGCCTGGTGCGTGCCGGCCGGCAGCTGAGGCAGCGCCAGGACGAGCGCCTGGGGCAACTCGCCACCCGCATGCAGCGCGAGGCCGGCCGCGTGCCGCAGGAGGCGCGCAGGGCGCTCGATGGCATCGGGCACAGGCTGCGGGCACTCGATCCCGCGCGCGTGCTGGAGCGCGGATATGCCTGGCTCGTCGACGGACAGGGGCGGCCCCTGACGCGTGCCGGCAGTGCCGCGCCGGGCCAGCGCCTGACGGCGCGGCTGGCCGACGGCAGCATCGATGCCGACGTGGTGTCGGTGCGCCCGGCCGCTTCCGACCAAGCCTGAGGGACTTGTCGCCTGCCTACAATCGAACGGTTGGATGCGGGATCCAGGCGGGATCGAATCCTGCATCAGCAGACGCTTCGCACATCACAGCAGCTACTACCGACACACGAAGGACGACGACATGGCACACACTCTGCCCCCCCTGCCGTTTGCACAGGACGCCCTGGCCCCGCACATCTCGAAGGAGACCTTCGAGTACCACTACGGCAAGCACCACCAGGCCTACGTCACCAACCTGAACAACCTCATCCCGGGCACCGAGTTCGAGAACCTGCCCCTGGAAGAGATCATCAAGAAGTCCAGCGGCGGCATCTACAACAACGCCGCCCAGGTGTGGAACCACACCTTCTTCTGGAACTCGCTCAAGCCGGGCGGCGGCGGCGAGCCCTCGGGCGCGCTGGCCGAGGCCATCAACAAGAAGTTCGGCAGCTTCGCCGCCTTCAAGGAAGCCTTCCAGAAGTCCGCCGTCGGCAACTTCGGCTCGGGCTGGACCTGGCTGGTGAAGAAGCCCGACGGCAGCGTCGACATCGTCAACACGGGTGCCGCCGGCACGCCGCTGACCACCGCCGACAAGGCCCTGCTGACCATCGACGTGTGGGAGCACGCCTACTACATCGACTACCGCAACGCGCGTCCGAAGTTCGTCGAGACCTTCCTGAACTCGCTGGCCAACTGGTCCTTTGCGGAACAGAACTTCGCCGGCTGATCGAGCCGCCGATATCGAAGAAGCCGGCCTCGCGCCGGCTTTTTCTTTGGCTCAAAGCCCGCCTGCCGCGTCTGAAACCCGCAACGCGGGCCGCGCGCGCGGCGCCGAGGTGCTACATTGCCCGCCGGATCTTCAAGCCCTTCCCGTCGCCTAGTCTGCTTCGATCGATGAAGCAGGGGCGGGTCGCAATCCGCCAACCGGTGTAGCCGTGTCGCGGAAGGTTGTTCAACCAGCCAAACGCTCTGAATACCAGAGCAGGAGGTGAGCGAAAATGATGCAGCAGTACCGATCCAACTCCTACCTGTTCGGTGGCAACGCCCCATACGTGGAAGAGTTGTACGAGGCCTACCTCGACAATCCCGGCTCCGTGCCGGACAACTGGCGCGCCTACTTCGACGCCTTGTCGAACGTGCCCGCCGCCGACGGCAGCACGGCCCGCGACGTGGCCCATGCGCCGGTCGTCGAATCCTTCGCCCAGCGAGCCAAGGCCAATGCCCTGACGGTGCGTGCCACCTCGGGTGACCTTGCCGTCGCGCGCAAGCAGGTCCACGTCCAGTCGCTGATCGCGGCCTATCGCTTCCTCGGCTCACGCTGGGCGGATCTCGATCCGCTCAAGCGCCAGGAGCGCCCGCGCATCCCCGAGCTGGAGCCGGCCTTCTATGACCTGTCCGAATCGGACATGGACATCACCTTCAGCGCGACCAACACCTACTTCACGACCGCGGAGCAGATGACGCTGCGCGAGATCCTGCAGGCGCTGCGCGAGACGTATTGCGGCTCCATCGGGCCGGAATTCATGCACATCACCGACCCGGGCGAGAAGCGCTGGTGGCAGCAGCGGCTGGAGGCCTCGCGCTCCAAGCCCACCTTCACGACCGAGCAGCGCAAGAACATCCTCGAGCGCCTGACCGCCGCCGAGGGCCTGGAGCGCTACCTGCACACCAAGTACGTCGGCCAGAAGCGCTTCTCGTTGGAAGGCGGCGAGAGCTTCATCGCCTCGATGGACGAGCTGATCCAGCGTGCCGGCGAGAAGGGCGTGCAGGAGATCGTCATCGGCATGGCGCACCGCGGCCGCCTCAACGTGCTGGTCAACACCCTGGGCAAGGCGCCCAAGGAGCTGTTCTCCGAGTTCGACCACACCGCCCCCGAAGACCTCCCCTCGGGCGACGTGAAGTACCACCAGGGCTTCTCGTCCGACGTCAGCACCCGCGGCGGCCCGGTCCACCTCAGCCTGTCCTTCAACCCCTCCCACCTGGAGATCGTCAACCCGGTGGTCGAGGGCTCCGTGCGCGCCCGCCAGGACCGCCGCGGCGACAAGGAAGGCGACCAGGTGCTGCCGGTGCTCGTGCACGGCGACGCGGCCTTCGCCGGCCAGGGCGTGGTGATGGAGACGCTGGCGCTGGCCCAGACCCGCGGCTACTACACCGGCGGCACGGTGCACATCGTCATCAACAACCAGATCGGCTTCACGACGTCCGACCCGCGCGACTCGCGCTCCACGCTGTACTGCACCGACGTCGTCAAGATGATCGACGCGCCCGTCCTGCACGTGAACGGCGACGATCCCGAGGCCGTGGTGTTCTGCACCCAGCTGGCGATGGACTACCGCCAGGAGTTCAACAAGGACATCGTGGTCGACATCGTGTGCTTCCGCAAGCTGGGCCACAACGAGCAGGACACGCCCTCGCTGACCCAGCCGCTGATGTACAAGAAGATCGCGGCCCACCCCGGCACGCGCCGCGTCTACGCCGACCGCCTGGTGGCCCAGGGCACGGTGCCTGCCGAACTGCCCGACGAATACGTCAAGGCCTACCGCGCCGCGATGGACGCGGGCGAGCACACCAACGACCCGGTGCTCACCAACTACAAGAGCAAGTACGCGGTGGACTGGTCGCCCTTCCTGGGCAAGAAGTGGACGGATGCGGCCGACACCGCGCTGCCGCTGGCCGAGTACAAGCGACTGGCCGAGCGCGTGACCACGGTGCCGAAGGACTTCAAGCCGCACCCGCTGGTCGAGAAGGTCCTGGCCGACCGCGCGGCCATGGGCCGCGGCGACCTGCCGGTGGACTGGGGCATGGGCGAGCACATGGCCTACGCTTCGCTGGTGGCCAGCGGCTACGCGGTGCGCCTGTCGGGCGAAGACTGCGGACGGGGAACCTTCACCCACCGCCACGCCGTGCTGCACGACCAGAACCGCGAGAAGTGGGACATCGGCACCTACATCCCGCTGCAGAACGTGGCCGAGAACCAGGCACCGTTCACCGTCATCGACTCCATCCTGTCCGAAGAGGCGGTGCTGGGCTTCGAGTACGGCTACGCCAGCGCCGAGCCCAACACGCTGACGATCTGGGAAGCCCAGTTCGGCGACTTCGTCAACGGCGCCCAGGTGGTCATCGACCAGTTCCTGGCTTCCGGCGAAGTGAAGTGGGGCCGCGTCAACGGCCTGGTGCTGCTGCTGCCGCACGGCTACGAAGGGCAGGGCCCCGAGCACTCCTCGGCGCGCCTGGAGCGCTTCATGCAGCTGGCCGCCGACAACAACATGCAGATCTGCCAGCCGACCAACGCCAGCCAGATCTTCCACCTGCTGCGCCGGCAGATGCTGCGCATGTTCCGCAAGCCGCTGGTCATCATGACCCCGAAGTCGCTGCTGCGGAACAAGGAGGCGACCTCGCCGCTGCAGGAGTTCACCCGCGGCGAGTTCCAGACGGTGATCGGCGAGACCAAGGCCGACCTGGACGCGTCCAAGGTCAAGCGCCTGATCGTCTGCTCGGGCAAGGTCTATTACGACCTGGTGCGCCGGCGCGAGGAGAAGAAGTCCTTCGACACGGCCGTGATCCGCGT
>SCTQ01000204.1 GCA_004322345.1 Aquabacterium sp.
CAAGGACCAGGTGACCGACCCGAAGATGCTGGAGGACATCCGCGACTTCACGCGCCAGGAAGGCCAGCACGGCATGGTGCACACGAAGTACAACGACCGCCTCGCGGCCCAGGGCGTGAACGTCGAGCGCATCCTCAAGGGCCAGGAGTGGCGCCTGTTCAGCGTGATCCGCAAGTACACGAAGCGCGACTTCACGCTGGGCATCACCGCCGCGGCCGAGCACATCACGGCCATCATGGCCGACTGCTTCGTCGAGCGGCAGGACATCTTCGCCGACGCCGATCCGCGCATCCGTGCCCTCTACATCTGGCACGCGATGGAGGAGATGGAGCACAAGGCCGTGGCCTTCGACGTGTTCCAGAAGGTCGCCAAGGCCAGCTACTGGACGCGCATGCGCGCCTTCCTGCTGGTGTCGCTGCTGTTCCCCTTCCACACCTTCAAGATCATGAGCCACATGCTGAAGGTGGACGGCTTCACCCGCCGCCAGCGCCTGGGCCTTTGGGCCAAGGGCCTGTGGTGGCTGTACAGGCCGCGCACCGGCCTGCTGTCGGCCGTGGCCTGGCAATACCTGGCCTACATGAAGCCCGGCTTCCATCCGTGGCAGCAGCCGCTGGTGGACAGCTATCCGACCTGGGTGGCCGCGCTCCAGCACTCGGGCGATCCCGTGCTGGCGGGCAACACCCTGGCAGCTCGTAAAGGCTGAAGATCCCGAGGCGTCACGGCCCGGGTCGATAGGAAGATCTAGCCATGACCGCAACGACCACCCTCACCGCCGACCCGTCGTCCCAGCCGGCCATCGTCCCGCGCGAGAAGCTGGACTTCGACCTGCAGGGCGACATCCCCAAGTACTGGTTCGGCAGCGACCCCTTCAAGACGCGCTTCTTCGACGCCATGTCGACCATCTTCCCCGAGGGGGAGCGCTTCTTCATTTCCTGCGTGCGCGACTTCCGCGACCAGGTCACGGATCCCAAGCTGAAGGAGGAGATCCGCGACTTCATCCGCCAGGAAGGCCAGCACGGGATGATCCACGACCAGTTCAACCAGCGCCTGCGCGCGCAGGGCATCGACGTGGACATGCTGGAGCGCATCGACCGCTTCATGCTCTTCGGCCTGCTGCGCAAGTACAACTCGGCCAAGTTCACGCTGGCGGTGACGGCCGCCTCCGAGCACATGACGGCCATCATGGCCCACAGCTTCTGCAACCGCCGCGAGGTGATGGAGCAGGCCGACCGCCGCATGCGCGCGATGTATACGTGGCACGCGATGGAGGAGGTCGAGCACAAGGCCGTGGCCTTCGACGTGATGCAGAAGGTGGCCGGCGTGGGCTACCTGCGCCGCATGGCCGGGATGATCCACGTCAGCATCGGCTTCCCGCTGCACGTCTTCCTGGTCACGCGCTACATGCTCAAGCTGGACGGCCACCGCTGGTGGAAGCGTCCGGCCATCTGGGCGCGCGGCCTGTGGTGGCTGTACAAGCCCGGGGGCCTGTTCTCCTCGGTGCTGGGCCACTACCTGGCCTACTTCAAGCCCGGCTTCCATCCCTGGCAGGACGGGCAGATGGCGAGTTACCGCGTGTGGCTGGAGGCCTTCCAGCGCACGGGTGATCCGGTCGCAGCCGGCGAGGCCGTGCAGGCCTCGGCAGCCTAGTGTGGTGCGCCACTCAGATCTGTACTTTTGTTCTGATCAGGCGAGGAAGATCGGCGTGCCTGGGCAAGGGGTCCAGACTGGGCGTCTGGACCCCTTGCA
>SCTQ01000205.1 GCA_004322345.1 Aquabacterium sp.
GGAGACGGCAGGGGCCGAGCGCCGGGCCGCTCCCAAGCCGGCCCCCGTCCCCACGGGGGACCGGGCCACGTACTCGTGGACCGAGGGGCCGTCATTTACGTCAATCGACGTATTGCCCCCCCCGGCGATCTTTCGAAGACTGGGCGGATTCATCCCCACTGGATTCGAGCAGGAGATCGCCATGCTTCACGGAGACATTTCCAGCAGCAAGGACACCGTCGGTGTCGCCGTCGTCAACTACAAGATGCCCCGGCTGCACACCAAGGCCGAGGTGCTGGACAACGCGCGCAAGATCGCCGAGATGATCGTCGGCATGAAGAGCGGCCTGCCGGGCATGGACCTGGTCATCTTCCCCGAGTACTCGACCCACGGGATCATGTACGACTCCAAGGAGATGTACGAGACCGCCTCCACGGTGCCCGGTGCCGAGACCGAAATCTTCGCCGAGGCCTGCCGCAAGGCGAAGGTCTGGGGCGTGTTCTCGCTGACCGGCGAGCGCCACGAGGAGCACCCGAACAAGGCGCCGTACAACACCCTGATCCTGATGAACGACCAGGGCGAGATCGTCCAGAAGTACCGCAAGATCATGCCCTGGGTGCCCATCGAGGGCTGGTATCCCGGCGACTGCACCTACGTCAGCGACGGCCCCAAGGGCCTGAAGATCAGCCTCATCATCTGCGACGACGGCAACTACCCCGAGATCTGGCGCGACTGCGCGATGAAGGGTGCCGAGCTGATCGTGCGCTGCCAGGGCTACATGTACCCGGCCAAGGACCAGCAGGTCATCATGGCCAAGGCCATGGCCTGGGCCAACAACGTCTACGTGGCCGTCGCCAATGCGGCCGGCTTCGACGGTGTCTACAGCTACTTCGGCCACAGCGCGATCGTCGGCTTCGACGGCCGCACGCTGGGCGAATGCGGCGAGGAGGAATACGGCATCCAGTACGCCGCGCTGTCCAAGAGCATGATCCGCGACTTCCGCAAGAACGGGCAGTCGCAGAACCATCTCTTCAAGCTCCTGCACCGCGGCTACACCGGCAAGATCAACTCGCGCGAGACCGGTGCCGACGCCAAGGGCGTGGCCGCCTGCCCCTACGATTTCTACGCCAAGTGGATCGCCGACCCCGAGGGCACGCAGAAGGCGGTGGAGGCGATCACGCGCTCCACCGTGGGGACCGAGGAATGCCCGATCGACGGCATCCCCAATCCCGAGAGCACGACGCACCGCTGAATCCGCGCTTTCCCCTGGAAACAGCTTCGTGTCGGCGGCGGCACGAAGCGCAAACATCCAGGCAACGCATGTTGCGAAGACTCCCGGCCGCAGCCCTGCCCAGGGCTGCCAGCCAACGAACAGGAGCCAGACCAACATGCACCACGCTTCGATCCCGATCATCAGCATTGACGCGCTGCTGGCCGTCGCAGCACCGACCGGCCGCATGCGACCGACCAGGTCTACACCGGCAGCAACTCCTGCCTGCCCGGCGCGCAGGCCGGCGACTCGCTGAAGCTGACGCTGGCGCGCACGAGCAAGTACGTGACGGCGAAGTTCGACATCCTGATCGACACGGCGCACGCTGCACCAGCGCCGAGACCGGCCAGGGCGGTGGCAGCCCCGGGGGCGGTTTCCCCGGCGGCACGCCGCCCACGCGCAGAGGCGTTCCGCTTCCGTTCATCGCACCATGGCGCACGGAAAAGGGGAACGGAGCTTGCATGCCTGCACCGCATGCAAGCCGTTCCCCAACCAGCACCGATCTTCAACGACCCGCTGGCCGACTGGCGCCTGCGCAGCGAGCCCTACTACGAGGCCGTCGCCGGCGAGATCGCCGCCTTCGAGGCCGCGCACGCCCTGAGGCTGCCCGTCCTGCTCAAGGGCCCGACGGGCTGCGGCAAGACGCGGTTCGTGGAGGCCATGGCCTGGCGCTGCGGCAAGCCGCTGGTCACCGTCGCCTGCCACGAGGACCTGACGGCCAGCGACCTCGTCGGCCGCTGGCTGCTGGACGCCGACGGCACGCGCTGGCAGGACGGCCCGCTGACGTTGGCCGCACGCCATGGCGCCATCTGCTATCTGGACGAGATCGTCGAGGCGCGGCCCGACACCACCGTGGTCCTGCACCCGCTGACCGACGCACGCCGCGTGCTGCCGCTGAACGCGCGCAACGAGCTGCTGCACGCGCATCCGGACTTCCAGCTCGTCGTCTCCTACAACCCCGGCTACCAGGGCCTGCACAAGACGCTGAAGGCCTCGACGCGCCAGCGCTTCACCGCGCTGGAGTTCCACTACCCGGACGCGAAGCGCGAGACGCAGATCGTCATGCGCGAGTCCGGCGCCGCCGAGCCGCTGGCCGCCGCACTGGTGGCCGTGGGTGAACGCACGCGACGGCTCAAGGGCCACGGGCTGGACGAAGGTGCCTCGACCCGCATGCTGGTGCACGCGGCCGCGCTGGCCGGCTCCGGCCTGGACGCGCGCGCGGCCTGCCTGCAGGCCATCGTCGCGCCGCTGAGCGACGACCCGGACCTGCTGTCCGCGCTGCAGGCGACCGTCGATGCCTCCTTTGCCTGAAACCAGGCTGCGGCCGCGCGGACCCGGCGAACTGCCGGCCTACCTGCGCGCGCTGTGGCGCCTGGTGCCGCGGCTGGCCATGCTGGCGCCCCTGCCCGCGGCCGAGGCCGAGGGCGCGCCAGCGCAGCGGCCCGTGCTGCATGCGGGCGCACCGGCCGGCGACGGCCACCCGGCCACGGCGCCCAGCATCCACCTGCCGGCCGCGTGGAACGAAGATCCCGCAGGCGCGCGCCGCAGGCGCGCCGCCGTCGCCCACGCCGCGGCCCATCTGGTCCATGGCCATGCACCCCAGGACCGCGGCCGGCTCAAGCCCATCCAGCAGGTGCTGCTGGGCGTGCTGGAAGACGCGCGCGTCGAATGGCTGGCGATGCAGGAACTGCCTGGCCTGCGCGGCCTGTGGCTGCCCTGGCACACGGCCGGCGCGGACAGCGGCAGCACCTTCGAGGCCCTGCTGCAGCGACTGTCACGCTCGCTGGCGGACCCTGCCTACCGCGACCCGCACCCCTGGGTGCACAAGGCTCGCCGCATGTTCTACGCCGATGAGGCCGGCACGGCGGTCGCGCTGCACACGGCGCAGGAACTGCGCCATGCCGCCTCGCTGCTGGGCAACGACGTCGGCCAGATGCGCCTGCCCTTCAACGCGCGGCTGTATGCGGTGGAGCCGTGCTACCGCGACGACAACAGCCACCTGTGGTGCTTCCACGAAGAACTGCCACCCTCGGCCGTGCCGCTGGACGGCGAGCAGGCCGCGCCCGAGCGGGGAGCCAGCGCGGGCGGCAGCGGCGAAACGGCGAAGACGCCGTCGGCCCGCCACGACCGCGACCCGCCCGACCATGCGCCCGAGGTGCGCGTGTCGCCGCGCAGCGCGCCCGATGGCGACCAGGAGACTCCTGCCGCCGGGGAATCCCGCCAGGTCCGCGACCCGGGGCAGGCCGAGGCCGCCGTGCACTGCAGCCGTTATCCCGAATGGGACCGCCTGATCGCACGCTATCGCGAGGGCTGGTGCAGCGTCTTCGAGGCCCGGGCTGCCCCGGGCGCGCACCGCGCCGGCCAGGCCCTGCTCGCGGCCCACGCGTGCGACATCGCCCGTGCCCACGCCCTGCTGCTGGCCGCTGCCCGCCGCAGCGCCGCTGCACGGCCGCAGCGCTCGACCGAAGGCGAGTCCTTCCACCTCAACCGCCTGGTGGACGCCCGCATCAGCCAGCGCCTGCGGCTGGCGCCCGACCCGCGCATCTACCTGCGCGCGCAATGGCAGGCCCAGGCGCTGGACGTGCTGCTGCTGGCCGATGTCTCGGCCTCTACCGCCGATGCGGCGCCAGCCGGTGGCAGCCAGCTCGACGCCGTGCGCCGAGCCGCGCTGGTGGCCGCCGCGGCGCTGGAGCGCGCGGGCCACCGCAGCGCCATCTGGGCCTTCTCGTCGAACACGCGGGAGCACGTGCGCATCCATCTGGTGAAGGGCTTCGACGAGGCGGCGCAGGACGAGGCGGTGGCGGCCCGCCTGGCCGGCCTGCGCAGCGAATGGTCCACGCGGCTGGGCGCGGTGCTGCGGCATGCCGCGGCGCACCTGGCGCGCAAGGCCCGCGGCCGGCCGCTGGTGCTGCTGCTCAGCGACGGCGCGGCCCACGACGTGGACGTGCACGATGCACGCTACCTGGCCGAGGACTTCCGGCGCGCCCGCGCCGATGCCGCACGCACCGGCATCGCGACGGCCCTGCTGGACCCGGCCGCCGTGCGTGATATGCCACGTGCGCTGGCCGATTGCATCGAGGCGACCGGCTGAGGCCGCGCGCGCGCTCAATCCACGAAGCACCCGGCCGATAAGGCGGCAGGCGAGCAATCACTCACGCATGCCAGGTTTTCCCGGACTCCCATCGCGCCGCCAAGGCAGCGCCACGATCCCCACGTCCGTGCGGGAGGATCTCCCACGCGAGGCCCACATCGCCAGCCTGCTGGAGATCGCCAGCCGCGTGCGCGGGGCGATCTACCTCTATGCGGTGATCTGGGTCGTCATCTCCCAGACCGGGCATTTCTACGAGCGCCACACCACCTTCGTGCTGGCGAACGCGGCGGGGCTGTTCGTCGTCGGCGTGATGCGCACGCTGCTGCACCTCAAGCTGGCCGTCCTGCTGCGCAGCGACTTCGAACGCACCGCGCGCGCCTTCCGCGTGCTGACCTCCGTGCACTGCCTGCACTGGGGCCTGCTGTGCGCGATCACGCTGCAATGGAAGGAAGCCGAGGCGCTGCGCCCCTACATGCTGCTGGTGGGCGTCGGGGTGGCGCAAGGCGGCACGATGATGATCTCCATCGACCGCGTGCTGGGCATCGCCTACCCCATGGCGGGCCTGACGCCGGTGGTGCTCGCGGCCCTGATGAACCCCACCCGCGACAACCTCGTGCTGGCGACGATGTGCGTGATCTTCGGTCTCTACGTGGTGGCCTCCGCACGCGTGGTCAGCAACGACTACTGGAGCGGCCAGGTCGCGCGCCTGACCTCGGAGGAGCGCGCGCGCCAGCTGGAGATCGTCAGCATCACCGACAGCCTGACGCAGCTGCCGAACCGGCTCTTCTTCAACCAGCAGTTCGCCGTCGAATGGGCCGAGGCGCGGCGCCTGGCCCAGCCGCTGGCGGTGGCGGTGGTCGACCTGGACCACTTCAAGCGCATCAACGACCGCTATGGCCACCTCTTCGGCGACGTCTGCCTGCGCGCCGCGGCCGATGCGCTGCAAGACGAGCTGAAGCGCCCCTCCGACCTCGTCGCCCGCTACGGCGGCGAGGAGTTCGTACTCCTGCTGCGCAACACCGACCTCGAAGGCGCCGTCGCCGTCGCCAACCGACTGGCCGAGCGCATGCGCAGCGTGGAGCTGGCGCGCGCCGGGCATTCGGTGGGCCTGAGCTGCAGCATCGGCGTGTGCGCCACCGTGCCGCTGGCCGAGCAGGACCCGGACAGCCTGCTGCAGCGCGCCGACGAGGCCCTCTACCGCGCCAAGCACCTGGGGCGGGACCAGGTCGTGGCGCTGGGCGACAAGGACCGGACGGACCGGACGGACCGGGGCGAGCCGGCGTTGACGGCCTAGTCCGACTCATTCGTCGGGCGAGGGGTCGTCACGTATGCTGCGCTCCCCATGACGACGACCTCCCCCGGTACCGGCACCGCCGAGCGCTTCTTCACCCTCGTCGAGGAGGCCCTGGCACAGCGCAGCTTCGTGCGCCTGGTGCTGGCCAAGAACCGCGGCCCGCAGGCCGACCTGGAGCGCATCGACGTGCGACTGGTCGAGCTGCGCGGCGCCGACGCGCTGTCCTTCGTGCATCACCACAAGACGCGCGACCTGACGAAGAACCTGCCGCCGGCCGAGGGCCTGGCGCTGGTGCGCTCGCTGCTGGGCCCGGAGTTCAAGGCCGGCCACCTGCACACCACCACGCAGGAGATCCAGCTCGGCTTCACGAAGAAGGGCCAGGCCGGCCTGCACACGCGCACGCTGGCCGCGGACGAGGCACGCGCGGCCGACGCGGGGCACAACCGCGAGAAGCAGCGCTTCGTCGATCCGCAGGCGGCCTTCCTCGTCGAGCTGGGCGTGATGGACGCGCAGCACCGGCTGGTGCCGGCGATGTCGCGCAAGTGGAAGCAGATCAACAAGTTCGTCGAGGTCTTCTCGCACGCCTGGGCCGATGCCGGCCAGGCAAGGCAGGGCCGGGTGCGCGTGCTGGACTTCGGCAGCGGCAAGGGCTACCTCACCTTCGCGCTGCACGACCACCTGTCCCGCCTGCCGGGCTGCGAGCCGCAGGTCACCGGCGTGGAGCTGCGCCCGGACATGGTGGAGCTGTGCAACGGCGCCGTGCGGCGCCTGGGCCTGAAGGGGCTGGACTTCCGCGAGGGCGACGTGCGCAGCTTCGCGGCCGAGCCGGTCGACGTGATGATCGCGCTGCACGCCTGCGACACCGCCACCGATCACGCCATCCACATGGGCATACGCGCGAAGGCCGCCGTCATCCTGTGCTCGCCCTGCTGCCACAAGCAGCTGCGCCCGCAGATGAAGAGCCCGGCGGTGCTGCGCCCGCTGCTGGACCACGGCATCCACCTGGGCCAGGAGGCCGAGATGCTGACCGACGGCCTGCGTGCGCTGCTGCTGGAATCCGAGGGCTACGCGACCCAGGTCTTCGAGTTCATCTCGCTGGAGCACACCAGCAAGAACAAGATGATCCTGGCCGTGAAGCGCGGCCAGCCGCTGCCGGCGGCCGCGGTGCTGGAGCAGATCCGCGCGCTGAAGGAGTTCTACGGCGTGCGCGAGCAGTGCCTGGAGGCCTTGCTGCGGCAGGACGGCGCGGCCTGCCCGGCCTGAGCGCTCAGCGGCTCGCCGGGGCCGCCGGCACGCTCGCCGCGGCCGGCACGATCGGCGCGAAATCCACCGGCACCCATTCGTAGCGCCCGGTCGATTCCTTGCGCACGTGCCCCAGCCCGGGGAAGGGCAGGTGGGCACCGGCCACCAGCAGCCGGCCGGTCTCGGCCAGGTCGAAGACGTGGCGGCGGGCGGCCACCGCGCGCCTGGGGTCGATGTCGAACTCGATGGCCACGCCGGGGCGCGGGAACTGCACCGCAGCGTTGTGGACCACGTCGCCCCAGACCAGCAGCTTCTGCCCGCCGTTGTCGAACAGGAAGGACGTATGGCCCGGCGTGTGGCCGGCGGTGGAGACCGCGCGGATGCCGGGCAGCAGGTCCACCTCGCCGGAGAAGGGCTTGAAGCGGCCGGCATCCACGTAGGGCTTGAGGCTGGCCTGCGACATGCGGAAGAAGGGCTGCATGCCCTTGGGTGCCTTGCGCGTGTGCTCCTCGCTGAGCCAGAAGTCGGCGTCGGCCTGCGCCGCATGCACCGTGGCGTTCGGGAATGCGGCACGGCCGTCGGCCGTCGTCAGGCCGCCGGCGTGGTCGGGATGCAGGTGGGTCAGCAACACGACATCGACCTGCTCGGGCGTGTAGCCCGCCGCCTTCAGGCTCTCCAGGATGTGGCCCAGGGTCGGGCCCAGCAGGCCGGCGGCGCCGGCGTCCACCAGCACCAGCTTGCTGCCGGTGTTGACCAGGTAGCCGTTGACGGCGGTGGCCGTCGGGTTGTTGCGGAACATGCGCGCCAGCAGCTTCTGCATGTCGGCCTGCGAGGCGTTCTTCAGGATCCGGGTGTCCAGCATGATCTGGCCGTCGTAGAGCGCGGTGACCTCGAAGCCGCCCAGCATCTGTCGGTACCAGCCCGGCACCTGGGTGCGGACCTGGGGGGCCTCGGCCCGGGCGGCAGGCGTCGCGGCCAGGGCCAGGCAGGCGCCGGCCAGCGCGGTGGCCAGCAGGTGGCGGGGGCGGGGGAAGCGGATGCTCATGTGGCGGGTCTCCTCGTTGGGGCGGGCACGGGCGCCGCAGTCTAGTGTGGTGCGCGCCGGCCGCGGGCTTGGCATGCCGCCGCTGCTTCCCTGGGTCGGCGGCGGCCGGCCCTCATAAACTCCCGGCCGCATCAGCCAAGGGAGAGACCATATGCAAACG
>SCTQ01000206.1 GCA_004322345.1 Aquabacterium sp.
CTTCCGATCTCAGCGCGCCAGCGTCGCGGCCTGGCAGGACGAGGCCCACGTGCAGGACAACCGGGAGCTGTACCGCCGAAAGTTCGCCGCCGTCACGCCCATCCTGGCCGAGGTGATGGACGTCGCCCTGCCCGACGCCGGCTTCTACCTCTGGGCCAAGGTGCCGCAGCGCTTCGAGCGCCCCGGCACGCCCCACAGCAGCGATTGCCATTTCGCCCGCGAACTGCTCGCTCAATACAATGTCGCGGTATTGCCCGGCAGCTACCTGGCGCGCTCGTCCACCACGGGCGCCGCCGGCAACCCGGGCGCAGGGCGCATCCGCATGGCCCTGGTGGCCGGGCTGGACGAATGCGTCGAGGCCGCCCAGCGCATCGCCGCCTTCATCCGTTCCACGCAGTAATCCAATCCAAGAGCCGCAGCATGTCGCAAGAACTCCAGAGCACCATCGAACTCGCGTGGGAAGCCCGCGCCCAGATCACCCCCACCTCCGCACCGGAAGTGCGCGAGGCCGTCACCCAGGTGATCGACCAGCTCGACGCGGGCCAGCTGCGCGTGGCCGAGAAGATCGACGGCGAGTGGATCACCCACCAGTGGATCAAGAAGGCCGTGCTGCTGAGCTTCCGCCTGCACGACAACATCCCGGTGCACGCCGGCGACCTGACCTTCTTCGACAAGGTGCCCACCAAGTTCCACGGCATGAGCGAGGAACAGCTGCGCGCCGCCGGCTACCGCGTGGTGCCGCCGGCCGTCGCGCGCCGCGGCAGCTACATCGCCAAGAACGCGATCCTCATGCCCAGCTACGTCAACATCGGCGCCCACGTGGGCGAAGGCACGATGGTCGACACCTGGGCCACCGTGGGCTCCTGCGCGCAGATCGGCAAGAACGTGCACCTGTCCGGTGGCGTGGGCATCGGCGGCGTGCTGGAGCCGCTGCAGGCCAACCCGACCATCATCGAGGACAACTGCTTCATCGGCGCGCGCTCCGAAGTCGTCGAAGGCGTGATCGTCGAGGAGAACTCCGTCATCTCGATGGGTGTGTTCATCGGCCAGAGCACCAAGATCTACGACCGCACCACCGGCGAGGTCACCTACGGCCGCGTGCCCGCGGGCTCGGTGGTGATCGCGGGCTCGCTGCCCTCCGCGGACGGCAAGTACAGCCTGAACTGCGCCGTCATCGTCAAGCGCGTCGATGCGCAGACGCGCTCCAAGACGAGCATCAACGACCTCCTGCGGGCCTGATGCACGGGCTTAATCCCGCTAAATCCCCATACCCGCCGCCTTCGTTCTGAGGGATGCTCAAGCCGGGCATCGCTGAGCCGATGCCCCAACTTTTGAAGCTACGCAGGAGAGATACCCGATGAGCGGCGGCAACATGGAGCGCGTCTTGCGCCTGATGGCGGAGAAGCAAGGCTCGGACGTTTTCCTCTCGGCCAAGACGCCCATCCTGATCAAGATCCACGGGCAGATGCTCCAGCTGTCCGACCAGGCGCTGACGCCGCAACAGCCACGCCAGCTGCTGTCCGAGATCCTGACGCCCACGCAGATGGAAGAGCTCGACGAGGCCGGCGAGCTGAATATGGCGATCACGCTGCCGGGCATCGCGTCCTTCCGCCTCAGCGCCTTCCGGCAGCGCGGGTCGATTGCCGCGGTATTCCGCTACATCCCCTCGGAGATCCCGGCCCTGGACACGCTGAACCTGCCGGAGATCCTGCAGACCGTCATCCTGGAAAAGCGCGGCCTGATCCTGCTGGCCGGCGCCACCGGCACCGGCAAGAGCACGACGCTGGCCTCCATGCTGGAGCACCGCAACCAGCGCCTGACCGGCCACATCCTGACCATCGAGGACCCGATGGAATTCCTGTTCTCGAACAAGAAGTCCATCGTCAACCAGCGCGAGGTCGGCCGCGACACGCAGTCGCTGCAGGTGGGCCTGAAGAACGCGCTGCGGCAGGCGCCGGATTGCATCTTCATCGGCGAGATCCGCGACCGCGAGACCATGACCGCGGCGATCTCCTATGCGCTGTCGGGCCACCTGGTGCTGTCCACCCTGCACGCCAATAACAGCTATCACGCACTGAGCCGGATCCTGTCCTTCTACACGCCGGAGTCGCGCGGCGCCCTGCTCGGCGACCTGGCCTCCGGCCTGAAGGCCGTCATCTCGCAGCGCCTGATCCGCTCCACCACGGGCGGGCGCACGCCGGCCGTGGAGGTGATGCTCAACACCAAGTTCGTCTCCGAGCTGATCGAGCGCGGCGACTTCTTCGCGGTGAAGGAAGCCATGGAGAAGTCCCTGGCCGAGGGCTCCCAGACCTTCGAGCAGGACCTGGCCCGCCTCATCGGCGAAGGCCTGATCACGCGCGACGACGGCCTGGCCTATGCCGATTCGCCGACCAACCTGATGTGGCGCCTGCAGAACGACATGACCACCAAGTCCAAGGCCCAGGCCAAGAAGGAGGAGGTCGACGAAGGCCCCACCTTCACCGAGATCACCCTGGACGTGACCGAGGACCGCAACACGGGCTTCGGCGGCCTGGGCAGCCTCAACAGCAACAGCCGCTACTGATCCTTCATCGCCGGGCGCCGGGGTGCCCGCTTCCGTTTTCC
>SCTQ01000207.1 GCA_004322345.1 Aquabacterium sp.
TCCAGCCCCTCACCTTCCATTGCACACGCGCCAGCCGGGAGAACAGGTAGTGGCGTGGATGCAGTCTCCGGTGCGCAACGGGTCCGCTCCCCGGTTGCGCTGGTTGCTGCTGTGGGCGGCAGCATGGGTGGTCATCGTCGCGGCAGCGACATCCTGGGTCACCAGCCAGCGCATCGACAGCTATCGCGCGCAGGCCCTCGGAGGCGCCAACGCGCGCCTGGCCTCGCTGCAGGAAACCCTGTCCGTCACCTTCCGTCAGATGGCGGCATTGCCGGTGGCACTCGCGCGCCAGAGTTCGATCCAGGAGTTCCTCGGCACCACCCAGATCGCCGGATCCGACACGCTGACCGAGGCCGACCGCAACCGCGTGCGCGAGGCCCTGCTCAGGCGCCCCGCCGTCGCCGCGATGAACCAGACGCTCAAGGGCGTGGTGCAGGACTTCGCCGTCGCGCAGATCTTCCTCACCGACCGCTTCGGCACCACGCTGGCCGATGGTGCCTGGGACAGCCGCATCAGCGCCTTGGGCGGCAACTTCCGTGCGCGCAACTACTTCGCCCAGGCGGTGGATGGCGGCACGGGCGCCCAGTTCGTCGTCGGGCGCACCAGCAAGGTCCCCGGCTTCTTCTTCTCCAGCGCCGTGCAGATCGAGGACCGCCTGGTCGGCGTGGCCGTGGTGCGCCAGTCGCCCGAGGCCCTGACGCCGCTGTTCGCCGACGCCTCCCGTCGCACCGTGCTGGCGGTGGACGGCAACGGCGTCATCGTGATGGGCAACCAGAAGCGCCTGCTGCTGTCGCAGCTGCCGCTGGACAACGCGCCGCCGGCCGCCGACGCCGCGATGGAGCGCATCTATCACCTGGCGCCGCCGCGACTGGCCTGGCAGGCCAGCGAGGTGCGCATCGGCGCCGAGCGCCTGCGCCGCGTCGAGCTCGACGGCCGCGGCCACCTGGCGATCTCCACCGCCCTACCCGGCTATCCCTACACGATCTGGGTCATCGCGCCGCTGGAGGAAGAGGAACGCATCGTCGCCGCGGGCGTGGGTGCCGGCGCGCTGGCCGCCATCCTCGGGCTGCTGGTGCTGTGGATGGTCTTCCGCCGGGGCCAGCAGATGCGGACCGTGGGCCGGGCGCGCCAGAACCTGCTGGACATGGCCAACGCGCTGCCGCTGACCGTCTTCCGCTACGTGCAGCCGGCACACGGCAAGGGCCACTTCAGCTTCATCGGCCAGCGGCTGGAGAACGTGCTGGGCCCGGCCGCCGCCGAAACCCTGGCGCGCGACCCCACCGCGCCCTGGCGCCTGTGCGGCAGCCCCGACGGCCGCCCGCCGACCGAGCCGGTGGAGTTCGAGGTCAGCACCCAGGGCCGCAAGCTCTGGGTCCAGTGCAACAGCACGCCGCTGCCGCGCCCCGACGGCAGCATCGCCTATCACGGCTACTGGCTGGACATCACCGAGCGCCGCCAGGCCGAGGACCGCTTCGAGGCCGTCTTCCGCCACGCGCCGTCGGCCTTCTTCTTCTTCGACCCGGACCAGGGCATCGTCCAGTGCAACGAGGCCACCGTGACCCTGTTCGCCGCGCCGTCGGCACAGAGCCTGGTGGGCATGCTGCCCTGGGCGCCGCCGCTGTCGCCCGCGATGCAGGCAGATGACGCCGACAGCCTGGCGCGCGCGCGGCAGATCCACGTCGAGCTGGCGCACACCGACGGCGCGATGTTCTTCGAGTGGCGCCACCTGCGGCTGGACGGCGAGCCCTTCGACTCCCAGGTCTCGCTGATCCCGGTGTCCAACGACGGCCGGCGCCTGTACTGCGCCATCGTCGAGGACATCAGCGTGCGCAAGCGCACCGAGGCGGCGATGCGCGACGCGCGCGAGGCGGCCGAGGTGGCCGCGCAGGCCAAGTCGCGCTTCCTGGCCAACATGAGCCACGAGATCCGCACGCCGATGAACGCCATCATCGGCATGACCCAGCTGGCCCTGTCCGACAACCTGCCGCCCAAGCAGCGCAACTACATCGAGAAGGCCCATCGCTCGGCCAACAACCTGCTGCAGATCATCAACGACATCCTCGACGTGTCGAAGATCGAGTCCGGCAAGATGGAGCTGGAGCTGATCGCCTTCCAGCTCGAAAGCGTGGTCGACCAGATGGCCGACGTGCTCGGCCTGCCGGCCGAGGAAAAAGGGCTGGAGGTGCTGTTCACCGCCGCGCCCGACCTGCCCACCGCGCTGATCGGCGACCCCACGCGGCTGGGCCAGATCCTGGTCAACCTGGGCAGCAACGCGATCAAGTTCACCGGCCACGGCGAGGTCGTCATCGGCGTGGAGGCCGTGCAGCTGCGCGCCGACAGCGCCGAGCTGCACTTCTGGGTGCGCGACACCGGCATCGGCCTGTCGCGCGAGCAGCAGGCCCGCCTGTTCGAGCCCTTCAGCCAGGCCGACAGCTCCACCACCCGCCGCTATGGCGGCACCGGGCTGGGCCTGGCCATCGCGCGCCAGCTGGTGCAGCTGATGGGCGGGCGCATGTGGGTGGAGAGCCAGCTCGGCCAGGGGGCCACCTTCCACTTCACCGGCCGCTTCGGCCTGCAGGCCCAGGCGACCACGCGCCGCGCGCTGGCCGCCAACGAGCTGCGCGGGCGCCAGGTTCTGGTCGTCGACGACAACGCCACGGCGCGCGAGGTGCTTACCCGCATGGTCGAGGGCCTGGGGCTGGAAGCCTATTCGGTCAGCAGCGGCGAGGCCGCCCTGGCCTGGCTGCGCGAGCGCGGCGAGCCGCATCCTCTGGTGCTGATGGACTGGAAGATGCCCGGCATGGACGGCATTTCCTGCGCCCAGCGCATCCTGGACGCGCATCCCCACAGCAAGCCCTGCATCCTGCTGGTGACGTCCTTCTCGCGCGAGGAAGCCATGCGCGCCGCCCACGGCGTGCCGCTGTCGGGCGTGCTGAACAAGCCGGTCACGCCCTCCAGCCTGCTGGACACGCTGGCCCGCGCGCTGGGCCTGAACGCGGCCCTGGTCGCCCCGCCGCCGCCGGCCACCGAGCCGGCCGAGGCCCGCCGCCGACTGGCCGGCGCCAAGGTCCTGCTGGTCGAGGACCTGCCGCTGAACCAGGAGCTGGCGGTGGAGCTGCTGCAACGCGCCGGCATCGAGGTCGGGATCGCCCACGACGGCGAGCAGGCCCTGCAGATGCTGCAGCGGGCCGACCCGCCCTTCGACGGCGTGCTGATGGATTGCCAGATGCCGGTGATGGACGGCTACACCGCCACGCGGCTGATCCGCCGCAACCCGGCATGGCGCGCGCTGCCGGTGATCGCGATGACCGCCAGCGCCCTGGCCGAGGACCGCGACCGCGCCCTGAGCGCCGGCATGAACGCCCACGTCACCAAGCCGCTGGACGTCAACCGGCTGTTCGCCACCATGGCCCAGTGGATCGTGCCGGCCAGGCGCACCGTCCCTCCGGCCCCGCCCGCGCCCCAGCCCTCCGCGTCCGACGTCAATCCGCTGCTGCTGCACATCGACATGGCCGACGGCCTGGCCCGCTGCCTGGGCAACGCCGACCTCTACCGCCGCCTGCTGCGCGCCTTCTGCAAGAACCAGGATGGCTTCGAGCTGCGCTTCAAGGCCGCCCGCGAGACCGGCCAGCACGAAGCCGCCTTCCGCCTCGCCCACGACCTCAAGGGCCTGGCCGGCAACATCGGGGCACGCAACCTGATGAACCTGGCCCAGCGCCTGCAGCAGGCCTGCCACGCCCACGACGAAGGCAGCATCGACGCCGTGCTGCCTCAGGCGATCTCGGAACTGGCCGCCGTGATGGAGGAGGCGCAGATCGAACTGGCCGCCCACCAAAGCAACTAGGCCCCCGACACGCCAGCACGATCTGACTCGCCGCAGGCGGTCAGGAGCCGTGCGACAGCGTGTCGGAGCGGCTGGGCGGGCTCGAGCAGCGCAGCCGTACAAGCGTACGGCGAGCAGCGCAGAGCCCGAGATCGGCCCGCGCAGCCGCCAGCCCAGCGCTCTTGCGCTGCGCTTAGGCGCTGGGGATCTGGCGGGCCATGTTGGCGCGCATGCGGGAGGCCATGACCGCGCCCGCAGCCCGCAGGACTTCGAGCGCCACCGCCGGCACGCGTGCCGCCAGCTCCTCGAAACGGGGCAGGCGCAGGGCCCAGATCACGCAAGGCGTCATCGCCTCGACGTTCGCCGTCCGCAGGCCGTCGGCGAACAAACCCGGCTCTCCGCAGATCGACCCCGTGCGCAGGATCGCGATGCGCGAGCTGCCCGGCGCCCCGCCGGTCACGAAGACCTGCAGCGAGCCCTGCGTCAGGAAATAGACCGTCCGGTCGTTGTCGCCCTGCTTGCACAGCAGGTCGCCGGTCCGCATCTCATGGCGCGTGAGATAGGCCGCCAGCGTACGCCACTGCTCCGGGCTGAGACGCGGACGGAAAGCGTCTTCCGCGTTGAGAGACTGCGTGGCCTGGGCCAGTTCGTTGAAATCCATCGTGCTTCCCGCATCCTGCGCCCGTTCGCCGCGGCGCGGCGAACTCACGGGTGAGTCGTCGCCGATTATCGGCGCGGGCCGGGAGGGACTCAACGAAAAGGCGGCGTACTGGAGACAGGGGCATTCCCCAGCGCATCACGCTGCGGGGGGGGAGAAACACAGCTTTACTTCCCTAGACCCCATCGGCCACGAAGCCCGCCGCGGCGTGGGAGCCATCGCAGAAGGGCTTGTTGCCCGAGCGTCCGCAGCGGCACAGGCGCACCGCCTGCAAGCGGTCGACGGTGCGGCCGGTGCCGCAGAGGATCTCCAGGTTGCCGCGCAGCTCCAGCGGGCCGTTGCGCAGCGGCTCCACGTCCAGGCGCCCGTCCCGCACGGCCAGCGGCTCGGAGGGCCGGGTGGCGATCTCGCCCGAGGTGACGAAGGGCGGTGCGCCATCGCTGCCGGTGTGGCTGCCGTCGCAGAACGGCTTGTTGGACGAGCGCCCGCAGCGGCAGAGGGTGGCGCGTTTGAGCGGCTCCACCCGCCCGTCCGGCCAGGCCAGCGCGATGCCGGCGTGCACGGCCAGCGGGCCGTTCTCGCGCACGCGCACGAGGTTGACCTTGGGAGGGGCCTCGCCCGGCCGGCCGTCGTGGCGCTCGTAGGTGATGGCGCCCGAGGGGCAGCAATGGGCGACGATGGCCAGGCGCTCGGGCGTGGCGTTGTCGGGGTAGATCCAGTCGCCGGGCACGTTGGCCAGGAAAACCTCGGGCTCACCCGTCACGCAGTGGCGCGCATGGATGCAGCGCTTGGTGTCGAAGTGCACCGTGAGGTCCTGGCCCACCGCGGTGGTGATGCTGGAGGACGGCGCGGCAGGCGAGGCCGCAGGCGGCGCCGCCGCTTCGGGTGCTGCCTGGGGCATCGCCACCGCGGGCGCCGCCCGCTCCTCCTGCGTGATCCAGGAAGCCTGCCAGCCCATCAGCTGCGCGGCATGCCGGCGCAGCTGGGGAAACTGCGGCACGAACTCCTCCAGCCGCCGGCCCAGTGCGTGGGTGGCCTCCTCCAGCACCGCCCCCGCGGCCGTGCGCGAGGGGTAATGCAGCGACTGGCGCGAGACGGTGAAGGTCAGCCCTGCATTGACACCCGGCAGGTCGTCGCGCGCGGGCAGCGTCGTCAGCAGGCTGCCGACATCGGCCACCACATGCATCAGCAGCAGGGTCTGATCGGCCACCGCGCGGCGATCGGACGCGGCGCAGATGTGCTCGTCGGACATCAAGGCCAGCAGCCGCTGCATCAGCACGTAGGCGGCGTTGCCCGCGTCCAGGATGCGCGAGGCCGGCTCGGCCAGCACCTGCACGCGGTCGGTCGTCACCGGGGAGCGCATCACCGGGTTGCGGGCGGCGGGGCGGTAGGGCACGAAGCCCGGGCGCCGGGCCTTCAGCTGCTGCCACTCGCGGCGGATGGCGACGAAGCGCGCGTAGTGGCAGTCCCCCTGCTCCGACGCCGAGCCCTCGCCCTGGCGCACGATGAGTTCGATCGCCGCCAGCGCGTCCTTCAGGTCGGCGATGCGGCACAACCCGCCGAGGCGGAAGTCCTGCTGGCCCAGCTGCGCACCCTGCGGGCCGACGAACAGGCGTTGCGCGCCCAGGCTGTCGTGCAGCACGCGGAAGCTCTCGGCGATGGTCTGGTAGAGCTCGCCCACCGTGTCGTAGTCCTCGGTGAAGAGCATCAGGCGGCCGGTCAGCATGCGGCGCGTGAGGCTGGGGTCCTTCATCGCGCTGTAGCTGGCGCCGTCGCGCTCGGCCACATCGCGCGGGCGCTCGACGTAGACGAAGTGGTCCAGCGTCGCCTCGTCGAAGGGCGTCAGCGCCACGCCGATGTCGGCCGGGAAGAGGCCGCCGGAGATGGGGAAGTTGAAGCGCCGGTAGTGCGGGCTGGCGCCGATGCTCAGCAGCAGGTTGTTGGCCAGGGCCAGGTGCAGCATCTCGTCGGTCGCGATGCGGATCACCTCGCGCTTCCAGCGGCGCACGGCCGCCAGCTCCACCTCGTCCAGACCTTCGTCGGCATGCTCCTTCAGCGAGAAGCCTGCATAGAGGTAGCAGCACATCAGGCAGTGTTCGATCTCGGCGGCTTCGCAGAGCATGCCGGCGAGCTGTTCGCGATGGGGGGCGATCTGCATGGGGCGGGTCTCGTGGGGCGGAACGATCAGGGTATCAAGGCAAGCTCGATGCCAATGTGTCCTGCCCCGGCGCCTCCACCGGCACCACGCGCACCGGCACGCGCTGGGCGCGGCGGATCACGGCCAGCGTCAGCGCGCGACCGATGCAGTCCTCGCCCAGGCCCGTCTGCAGCGCATCGGCATGCGGCACGGCCCGCTCGCCGATGGCGACGATGCAGTCGCCGGCCTCCAGTCCCGCCCGCGCGGCCGGGCTGCCGGGCGCCACCTCCAGCACGCGCGCGCCGGTGTCGTGCGGCAGCTGGTGGAAACGCGCCACGCGGCGCGTGAGCGGCGCCGTCGCCACCGACACGCCGATCCAGCCGCGGCGCACGCGGCCATGGGCGAAGAGCTGGGTCACCACCCAGCGCGCGGAATCGATCCCGGTGGCGAAGCACAGCCCCTGGGCGCCGGAGATGATGGCCGTGTTGACGCCGATCGCGCGCCCCGTGCTGTCCACCAGCGGGCCGCCGGAGTTGCCGGGGTTCAGTGCCGCATCGGTCTGGATCACGTCGTGGATGCTGCGGCCATAGCGGCCGGTCAGGGTGCGGCCCAGCGCGGAGATCACCCCCGTGGTCACCGTCTGCGAGAAGCCCAGCGGGTTGCCGATGGCGATCGCGATCTGGCCCACGCGCAACCCGGCCGACTCGCCCAGCACCAGGTGCGGCTGAGGGTCGCGCGTGCCGATGCGCAGCACGGCCAGGTCGGTGTGCACGTCGTGGCCGAAGACGTCGGCCTGGTGGCGCGTGCCGTCGCCCAGCACCACCTCCACCGCACCGGCCTGCTCGATCACGTGGCTGTTGGTCAGCAGGTAGCCATCCGGCGTGAAGAAGAAGCCGGAGCCGGCGCCCGAAGCGGCCCCCAGCGCCTGCTGCCCGCGCCGGCTGCGGTGCACGGCGATCGAGACCACTGCGCCCTCGCAGGCCTCCAGCGCCGAGACCACCGTGCGCGAATAGGCGTCCAGCAGGTCGCCATCGGTCAGCCGTTCTTCCTTGCTCATGCGTTTTCCCTCCTCATCCTCGGTCCTCAGACACCCACCAGCCCCAGCCGCAGGCCCATCGCCACCGCCTCGGTGCGGCTGGCCGCGCCGAGCTTGGTGAGGATCTGGCTGACATGGAACTTCGCGGTGTGGCGCGAGATGCCCAGCCGTGCCGCGATCTCCAGGTTGTTGAAGCCCTGCGACAGCAGCGCGAAGACTTCCAGCTCGCGACCGCTCAGGGGCTCGATCCAGTCCGGCGCGTCGTGCGGCGGCTGGGCCGCTGCCTCGCCACGCAGCCGCGCGGCCCAGTCGCCGGTGACGCAGGCCAGGCCGCTGTGCACCGCCTGCACGGCGGCGACCACGGCCGCGGGTTCGGCATCCGCGCCCAGCAAACCGATGCGGCCGCCTGCGCTGGCCTCGATCGCGGGCGGCAGCTCGTGCAGCAGCTCCGGGCCGGAGAGCAGGAAGACGAGGCCGGGTGCAGGCTCGGGATCGGCGAGCCATCCCTGCCAGGCCAGCCAGTCGGACACACCACGGATCTCACCCACCGCCGCATCCAGGCCATCCCACAGCAGCCGCGGCTCGCCCAGCGCCGGCAGCGCGTGGATGCGCGCCTGCACGAAGGCCGCGCCCAGCCCCGCCACCAGGCCCGAGCGGACCAGCGGCGAGGCGCAGACGACCAGCAGGCGCGCAGGCAGGTTCACGGGCGGCATCCTCCGCGCGGCTGGGGACGATCCGCCAGCAGCACGGCGACCTCCTGCCGCTGGCCACCCCGCACCACCGCCAGCGACAGCATCGCGCCGGGACGGCCGGCCTCGATGCGCGCCTGCACGCCCTCGAGCTGCGCCACGTCCTGGCCATCGATGCCGACGATGGCATCGCCCACCAGCAGCCCGGCCTGCTGCGCCGGCCCGCCCTTGGCCACGGAGCTGACCAGCAGCGCCTGGGCGTCGGCCAGGCCCAGCGCGGCGACCACGCCCTCGGCCAGCTCGGCCGGCTGCAGCGCCACGCCCAGGTAGCCGCGTGCCACCTTGCCGTGGGCAGCGATCTCGTCGACCACGCGCTGCACGGTGGCCGCGGGCAGCACCATGCCCCAGTGGCGCGACAGGTTGGGCGTCGCGATGCCCACCAGCCGGCCCTGCACATCGGCCACCGGCGCGCCGGCATACCCCGCGTGGAGCCCGCCATCGAGCCGGATGTAGGCGTCGATGCTGCCGCCGCGCCAGCTGCGCCAGGCGCCGTTGGCAGCGCCGACGTGGCCGAAGCTGGCTGCATGCAGGCCGCTGCCTTCGCGCGCCACGGCAAAGACGAAGCGCCCCGCGCGCACGCTGCCCGGCGCCACCGGCGTCCACGCCTCGGGCTGCGGGTCGGGCCAGGGTTGCGCCAGCTTCAGCACGGCCAGGTCGGTGGCGGCGTCCTGGCCCAGCAGCTCGGCCGACGCCGTATCGCCCGAGGGCAGCAGCAGCGCCTGGCGCGTGCCGCGCCAGCGCAGGCGTGCAGTGGTGACGAGCAGGCCGTCGCGCCACAGCGTGGCCGAGGCGGGCGCATGGTGGCGGCTGCCGCCGAGCGCGGCGACCCGCGAGGCCGCCTGCGCGACAGCGTCTTCCAGGTCGAAGGGATGGGGCGTGGTGTGCATGGTGCGGACTCGTGTGGAACGTGAGCCGCATCGTCGCGGGCGCGCTCCCGGCGCACATCGGCCGCACGGGCAGGCAGGGCTTGGCCGGCTGGGCAGGTGCACGACAGTCCGAAGGTGGAGGCGCGGCGCCGCCTTCGCAAGGCGCCGTGGCGGCCGTCCGCACGATCCGGACGATCGTGCAAGGCTCGGCGCGGTCGGCGCGCTACTTGCCGATGCAGAAGCGGCCGAAGATTTCGCCCAGCAGGTCGTCCGCGGTGAAGACGCCGGTGATGGCGCCCAGCGCATCGTGGGCCAGCCGCAGCTCCTCGGCGAAAAGGTCCAGCGAGCTGTCGCCCTGGCGCGCCCAGGCTTGTGCCTGCTGCAGGTGGCCTTGCGCCGTCCGCAGGGCCTGCAGGTGGCGCTGGCGGGCGATGAAGACCCCCTCGGGCGCGGCCTGCCAGCCCACACGCTGCAGCAGCGTGCGGCGCAGCGGCTCCAGGCCCGTGCCGGTGCGGGCGGAGATGGCGACCAGCGCATCGTCGGCCACATCGCCCAGGCCCAGCGCGGCAGCGGCGGCGCGCGCGGCGCCCTCGCCTGCCGCGGCGTCCAGCTTGTTGAAGACGTGCAGCAGCGCCTCGTCGCGGATGCCGTGGCGGTGCAGGCCGTCTGCGATGCCCTGCTCGGCCGCGCGGTAGACCGGGTCGCCCATGCGCGTGAGGTCGTGCAGGAAGAGCACCGCATCGGCCGCGCGGATGGCTTCCCACGAGCGCCCGATGCCGATGCGCTCCACCTCGCCCACCTCGGCGTCCTCGTCGTCGCGCAGGCCGGCGGTGTCCACCACGTGCAGGGGCACGCCTTCGATCTGGATGGTCTCGCGCACCTTGTCGCGCGTGGTGCCGGCGATCGGCGTGACGATGGCCAGCTCGGCGCCGGCCAGCGCGTTGAGCAGCGAGCTCTTGCCCACGTTGGGCTGGCCGGCCAGCACCACCGTCAGGCCGTCGCGCAGCAGGGCGCCGGCGCGCGCCTGGGCCAGCACGGCGTCCAGCGCCTGCGCGGTGCGGGCCAGCCGCCCCTGCGCATCGGCGCGGGTCAGGAAGTCGATCTCCTCCTCGGGGAAGTCCAGCGTGGCCTCGACCAGCATGCGCAGCTCCACCAGCGCGCTGCGCAGGGACTCCACCTCGCGCGAGAAGGCCCCGGTGAGCGAGCGGCCGGCGGAGCGCGCCGCCGCCTCGGTGGAGGCGTCGATCAGGTCGGCCACGGCCTCGGCCTGCGCCAGGTCCAGCTTGTCGTTGAGGAAGGCGCGCTGGGTGAACTCGCCCGGCTCGGCCAGGCGCAGGCCGGCCAGGCGTGGGCGGCCGGTGGCCGGGTCGGTCTCGGCCGCGGCCTGCAGGCAGCGCGCCAGCAGCAGCTGCAGCACCACCGGGCCGCCGTGGCCCTGCAGCTCCAGCACGTCTTCGCCGGTGTAGCTGGCGGGGCCGGGGAAGTGCAGGGCCAGGCCCTGGTCGATGACCGAGCCGTCGGCGTCACGGAAGTCGCCGTAGTGCGCGTGGCGCGGGTTCAGCCTGCGTCCGCAGACGGCCAGGACCAGGCTCTCCAGCCCACGTCCCGACACGCGCACGATGCCCACCCCGCCGCGCCCCGGCGCGGTGGCGATGGCGACGATGGGATCCTGGTGGCTGGCGAGCATGGGCCCCATTTTGTCCTCGGCCCGTCCCCGGCTCCGGGACACTTGCTTACGCGGGCGTCAACGCTCCGTCATGGGGCCGTAGCCAACACGTCACATGCGGCCCCCAGCATGCGCGGCATGTGGCCACGGACGACCTCCAACCTCCTGCGCGCCCTGCCGCCGATGCTGTCGGCCCAGGGCGGGGGCGGTGCCTTGGGAGCCCCGGCGGCCACGACCATCCAACGCGTGCGCACGGTGTGGATCTCCGACCTGCATCTGGGCACGCCGGGCTGCCAGGCCCAGGCGCTGCTGGACTTCCTGAGGACGGTGGAGTGCGACACCCTCTTCCTCGTCGGCGACATCATCGACGGCTGGCAGCTGCGCCGCAGCTGGTACTGGCCGCAGTCGCACAACGACGTCGTGCAGAAGCTGCTGCGCAAGGCACGCAAGGGCACGCGGGTGATCTTCATCCCCGGCAACCACGACGAGTTCGCCCGCAAGTACCTGGACCACGAGTTCGGCGGCATCGAGGTCGCCGAGGAGTGGATCCACACCACGGCCGACGGCCGCCGCCTGTGGGTCACCCACGGTGACCTCTATGACGGCGTGATCCAGTGCGCCAGGTGGCTGGCCCACCTGGGCGACACGCTCTACGAGTTCACGCTCAAGCTCAACCGCTGGCTCAACACCATGCGCGCGCGCGCCGGCCTGCCTTACTGGTCGCTGTCCAAGTACCTCAAGCTCAAGGTCAAGCGCGCAGTCAGCTACGTCGCCGACTTCGAGGAGGCCCTGGCCCGCGAGGCCCGCAAGCGCGGCGTGCAGGGCCTGGTCTGCGGCCACATCCACCATGCCGAAATGCGCGACATCGGCGGCATCCTCTACTGCAACGACGGCGACTGGGTCGAGAGCCTGACCGCGCTGGTGGAGCACGTCGACGGCCGGCTGGAGATCCTGGACTGGTCGGCGCGCGCCGCCGGCCGCCATGCCGTCGCGGCCAGGCGCGAACCCGCCGAGGAAGCCGCCCAGGCCGCCTGAGCCAGCCCCGGGCCGTTGCGGCGGCACGCCCGCAACAAACTGCCACCCGCCCCACCCGTATCCGGGGGGGACGGACCGCCCGACACGGGGCAAACCAGGGCCCGCCCGCTGTACAAAAAACCTCGCCTCCCTAGGCTTGCGGGCAGGAGTTCTCCATGCTCAAGACCATTGCATCCCTCGCCTTCCTCGCCGCCGCACTGGCCGGCGGCCTCTACACGGCCCAGCACGTCAACTACGACAGCGGCAAGATCTTCCTGTACTTCCTGGCCCCCTACTACGTGGTCGCCACGGCGCTGCAGTACGTCTTCCCGCAGCAGCGCAACGACTTCGAGCGCAGCGAGGTCTGGACCGACGTGCTGCACAACGGCGGCCTGGTGGCCATCAGCTCGGTGCAGACCTTCATGATCCACGCGCTGACCGCCTTCGCCGCGCCGGGCCTGCTGGTGCACTACGGCATCCTCGCGCCCGAGCATGCGCTCAGCCACCAGCCCTTCTGGCTGCAGGTGGTGGTGTCCATGCTGCTGTTCGACTTCTGCTTCTACTGGACGCACCGCCTGGCGCACGAGGTCGACTTCCTCTGGCGCTTCCACAGCGTGCACCACTGCGCGCACCGGCTGTCGGTGCTCAACGCCAGCCGCGCCCATCCGATCGACATGATCTGGCGCCGCATCGTGCCCATCTTCATCGTGCTGCAGACGGGCATCAGCCAGGAGGCCTTCATCGTCGCCGGCATGGTCGGCAGCATCCTGGCCACCATCACGCACATGAACGTGGACTTCCGCTTCGGCCTGCTGAACTACGTGATCGGCAGCAACGAGGTCCATCGCTGGCATCACTCGAACAAGATCGAGGAAGCCAAGAACTTCTGCATCTGGGTGATCTGGGACCAGCTCTTCGGCACCTTCGTCTACCCGCGCGACGGCCGCCGTGGCCCGGCAAAGATGGGCCTGTTCAACGAGCTGTACTACCCGGTGCACAGCTTCTGGAAGCAGATGCTGATCCCCTTCACCTGGAAGGCCTGGAAGCGGCGCCAGGCCGGCGGGACCGCACCTGCCCCCGCCCCCAGCGCCGAACCCGCGGCCCAGCCCGGCGAAGCGATCGCCGGCGCCCGCTGACCGCCCCGATCCCCACTGCCCCCCATGAAGAAAGCCGCCGTGGCATGCGCCCGGCGGCTTTCTCTTTGCGTGCCTCGCGGCGGCCGGGTCAGTTCACGCCCAGCCGCTTGTTGATGAACCACTGCTGCGCGATCGACAGCAGGTTGTTCGTCAGCCAGTACAGCACCAGGCCGGCGGGGAAGAAGAAGAACATCACCGAGAAGGCCAGCGGCATGATCCACATCAGCTTGGCCTGCACCGGGTCCGGCGGCGTCGGGTTCAGCCAGGTCTGCAGCATCGTGGAGCCCATCATCAGCAGCGGCAGCGGGCCCACCGGCGCAGTCAGGATGTGGCCGAAGAGCGCATCCGGCTTGCCCAGGTCGTGGATCCACAGCACCCAGGGCGCGCCGCGCATCTCCACGCTGGCCAGCAGCACCGAGTACAGCGCGATGAAGACGGGGATCTGGACCACGATGGGCAGGCAGCCTCCCAGCGGGTTGACCTTCTCCTCGCGGTAGATCTTCATCATCTCCTGCTGCATCTGCTGCGGCTTGTCCTTGAGCCGCTCGCGCATCTCCATGATGCGCGGGTTGACGGCCTTCATCTTCGCCATCGAGCGGTAGGCGCTGGCGTTGAGCCAGTAGAAGGCCGCCTTCAGCAGCAGCACCAGCAGGATGATGGCCCAGCCCCAGTTGCCCACGAGGCCGTGGATCTTGTCCAGCAGCCAGAACAAGGGCTTGGCCAGGATGGTCACCCAGCCGTAGTCCTTCACCAGTTCCAGGCCCGGGGCCAGGACTTCCAGCTTCTTCTCTTCCTGCGGGCCGGCGAAGAGCGTGGACTCGACCGCCTTGGTCTGGTCGGGTCCGATCGTGCCCAGCTGCAGGCGCATGCCGGCCTCGTACAGGTGCGGATCGGTCTTGCTCTTGCCGGCGTAGAACTCGCGCGGCAGCGCATCCGGCGTGACCCAGGCCGAGGCGAAGTAGTGCTGCACCATCGCAACCCAGCCGTCGGTGGCGTTCTTCTGGTACTCGGCCGAGTTCTCGTCGATGTGCTTGAAGTCCACCTTCTGGTAATGGGCCGTCGAGGTATAGAACGCCGGGCCGGTATAGGACTGCGGGCCGCCGAAGAAGGCCGGCGCCGCGTGCGCGGGCTGGGTGTTGTCGCGCACCAGGCGCAGGTCCAGCTTCGGCGTCACCGGCTGGCTGCCGGTGTTGACCACCTCGTGGCGCACCTTCACGGCGTAGCTTCCGCGCACGAAGGTGTACTGCTTGACCAGCTTCACGCCGCCGTCGGCCGGGGATTCGTAGCGCACGACCAGGTCGTCGCTGCCGTCGGCCAGCGTGCGCGGGCCCGGCGCCAGCTTGAAGGCGCTGCGCATGCCAGGGGCCCCGGGCACGTCCTCCAGGCCGCTGTAGGCGACGTAGGTGTGTTGCGCGGAACGGTCGAACAGCACCACGGGCTTCTTCGGGTCCTCGGCGTCGGCGTGCTTCAGCAGCTCGAGCTTGACCAGGCTGCCGCCGACGCTGTCGAGCGTCGCGCGCAGCAAGTCGGTGCTGACGACGGTCAGCTCGCTGACGGCAACAGCAGGCTGGGCCGCGCCACCCGTGACCGTGCCGGCAGGCGACGACGCGCCTGCAGCGGCCGAGGCGGCACCAGGAGCCGCAGCCGAGGCGACGGGCTGCTGTGCAGCCGGCGGATCGAAGAAGCCTGGGCGGCCGTTGTGGCGATTCCACGCGTCCCAGATCGAAAACAGCGAGAACAGGAAGACCATCAGGAGGATGGTCCGGCGCGTGTCAGTCATGGGGATGCGGAGGAAGAAGTGGGGGAACGGGATCGTGGCCGCCCTGGCACCACGGATGGCAACGCAAGAGACGACGCGCGGCCAGGTAGGTTCCATGGCCGGCGCCATGGCGTTCGATGGCCGTGATCGCGTAGAGCGAACACGTGGGCTCGAAACGACAGGCCGAGCCCAGCCAGGGGCTGAGCAGCAGCCTATAGCCCCGGACGAGGCCGATCAGGAAGGATTGCAGCAGGCGCTGCGGCCCGGCCGGCAGGAATGCGTGCAGGCTGGGCATGGCATCAGCGGGCGCGACGCAGCGCCTGGTCGAACAGGACCAGCAGTTCATCGCGCAGATGGCGGTTCAGCGCCGGCGAGGCGGCGCTGGGAAAGGCCTGCTTGTCGATGGCCGTCTTCAGCCGCAGCACCCAGTCGCCCGCAGGCAGCGACGCCACCCGGTCGGACCAGACGGCACGCGCCTGGCGGCGAATCAGGTTGCGGGTCACCGCTCGCTTGGCCCAGCGCTTGGGAACGACCAGTCCGAGCCGGCTCAGGACACGTCCTTGGGAACTGTCCACAGCACCGGCCTCGGGGCCGACCATGCCTGTTGACAACTCGCCGTCGGCCGCTGAATCCATGCCGGATAGTCCGTTCGGAAGGCCATCCGAACCGGGACAGCCCGGCACGGGCGGCTGAAGATGATGCAAGGAGAAATGCGGCGTGCGCGCCAAGGGGCGAGTGCGCAAGGCGCGCTCGAAGTCCGTGGACTTCAGCCCCTGCTGGATCTGAGCTGCCGCCGACTTCACGCGCACAGGCGCAGCGTCGGCCGCAGCGGCCGAGACATCAGAGGGCGAGGCGCTTGCGGCCCTTGGCACGACGGGAGGCGATGACCTTGCGGCCGCCGCGCGTCTTCATGCGAACCAGGAAGCCGTGCGTACGGGCACGACGGGTCTTGGAAGGTTGGTAGGTACGTTTCATGACTATCCCTCTAGGACAGGAGGTGCACGGGCCCGATCTTTCGATCAGGTTCGATCAATCGGGTTCGACCATCTGGCTTGACCACGCGGCTTGACCACGCGGCTTGACCATCTGAATCGACCGATCGGATATCCAACCCGTGCAGGATCTAACCCGCCTTTCGGCGAAACCCGCGATTACACCAAAAGCGGTTGCATCGGTCAATCGGCTGCAGTCTGGGCGGCCATCGACTCCGAAAACGGAAGCGCCTCGCCCGGTTGCGTCAACCCGCTTCATCGCGACCCACTGCAATCTGTGGATAACCCGATTCCGACCCCCATCCCCAGCCCTAGAATCCGCTCCCCATATCCCACCCTTGTCCACAGATGACCGCCGATCTCTGGTCGCGCGGCTGCCAGCGTCTGGCCGCCGAGTTGCCTGAACAGCAGTTCAATACCTGGATCCGCCCGCTGCCGGCGGCCCAGGTGCAAGAGCAGGCCGACCAGGCGGTGGTCAGCTTGCAGGTGCCCAACCGTTTCAAGCTGGACTGGATCCGCGCGCAGTACGCCAACCGGATCGAATCGGTGCTGGCGGAGCTGGCGGGCAAGCCGGTGCGCCTGGAACTCAGCGTGGCTGCTCGCCCCGCGCCGGCCATGCCCGTGCACGGCATCGGTGGCGTCGTGCAACCGCTGCGCGCGCCGCAACCGGCCTCGGCGCTGCTGGTGGCCAATGGCGGCAGCGCCCAGACCTCGGTCAGCGCCGACCCCGCCAACCTGGGCAGCCTGCTGCCTTCACGGCAACCTGTCTCGCGCAGCGCGCTGAACCCGGCCTTGACCTTCGACACCCTGGTCCCCGGCCGCGCGAACCAGATGGCCCGCACCGCAGCGCTGCACGTCGCCGGCGCCCCGGGGCAGATGTACAACCCGCTGTTCATCTACGGCGGCGTCGGCCTGGGCAAGACCCACCTGATCCATGCGGTGGGCAACGCCCTGCTGGCCGACAAGCCCGACGCCCAGATCCTCTACCTCCACGCCGAGCAGTTCATCTCCGACGTGGTGAAGAACTACCAGCGCAAGACCTTCGACGAGCTGAAGGCCAAGTACCACCAGCTGGACCTGCTGCTGATCGACGACGTGCAGTTCTTCGCCGGCAAGGAGCGCACGCAGGAAGAGTTCTTCAACGCCTTCGAGGCCCTGCTGGCCAAGAAGGCGCACATCATCATGACCAGCGACACCTATCCGAAAGGACTGGTGGACATCGACGAGCGCCTGACCTCCCGCTTCGACTCCGGCCTGACCGTGGCCATCGAGCCGCCCGAGCTGGAGATGCGCGTGGCCATCCTGATCCGCAAGGCCGAGGTGGAAGGCGCGCCCATGCCCGAGGACGTGGCCTTCTTCGTCGCCAAGAACGTGCGCGCCAACGTGCGCGAACTGGAGGGCGCCCTGCGCAAGGTGCTGGCCTACGCACGCTTCAGCCACAAGGACATCACCATCCAGCTGGCGCGCGAGGCCCTGAAGGACCTGCTGTCCATCCAGAACCGGCAGATCTCTGTGGAGAACATCCAGAAGACGGTGGCCGACTTCTACAAGATCAAGGTCGCCGACATGTACTCCAAGAAGCGCCCGGCCTCGATCGCCCGGCCGCGCCAGATCGCGATGTACCTGGCCAAGGAACTGACCCAGAAGAGCCTGCCGGAGATCGGCGAGCTGTTCGGCGGCCGGGACCACACGACGGTGCTGCACGCCGTGCGCAAGATCGGCAGCGAGCGTCAGAAGAACACCGAGCTCAACCAGCAGCTGCACGTGCTGGAACAGACGCTGAAAGGCTGAGCCCGCCGGACATGGTTTCGATGACAAGAACAAGTCTGGGGAAAAGATCCGAACAACACCCCGCTTTTCCACAGACCGCCCCGGCCGGCCCAGGTTGTCCCTTTTTCGTCCCCGTTCCATCCAGCCAGTCACGCACAAGCTTGTCCCGGCTCTAAATCTTTGAAATCTCAAGAGAAAATAGCGTTGTCCACAGCTGGCACCCGCCTCTACTACAACGACCATCTTTGAAAGATCAACATGATTGTGTTGAAAGCTTCGCAAGACAAAGTCCTCGCCGCGCTGAACGCGGTGTCGGGGATCGTCGAGCGCAGACACACCTTGCCCATCCTGGCCAACGTGCTGATCCGCAAGAACGGCGGCGAAGTCGAATTCACGACCAGTGACCTGGAGATCCAGGTCCGCACGACGGCCCAGCTGGACGGGGACGCCGGCAGCTTTGGCACGACGGTGGGCGCACGCAAGCTGATCGACATCCTCAAGAGCCTGCCCAGCGACCAGACCGTGTCGCTGACGGCCGCCCAGAACAAGCTGACCCTGCAGGCCGGCAAGAGCCGCTACACGCTGCAGACCCTGCCCTCCGAAGACTTCCCGCTGGTGCAGGAGGCAGCCGACTTCGGCCCCGCCTTCAGCGTGCCGCAGAAGACGCTGAAGCACCTCATCAGCCAGGTGCACTTCGCAATGGCGGTGCACGACATCCGCTACTACCTCAACGGCATCCTCTTCGTCGCCGAAGGCAAGAAGCTCACCCTGGTGGCCACCGACGGCCACCGCCTGGCCCTGGCCGAGGCCACGCTGGAAGTCGAGATGCCGCGCCAGGAGGTCATCCTGCCGCGCAAGACCGTGCTGGAGCTGCAGCGCCTGCTGAAGGACGACGCGAAAGAGGCCAAAGGCGACGAGACGGCTCCCATCGAGATGCGCTTCGCCGGCAACCAGGCCAAGTTCGCCTTCAGCGGCATGGAGTTCGTCACCAAGCTGGTCGAGGGCAAGTTCCCCGATTACAACCGCGTGATCCCGAAGAACCACAAGAACCACGTCAAGGTCGGCCGCGCCGCGCTGCTGTCCAGCCTGCAGCGCGCCGCCATCCTGACCAGCGAGAAGTTCAAGGGCGTGCGCCTGAACTTCGACCCGGGCACGCTGGCCATCGCCTCCAGCAACGCCGAGCAGGAGGAAGCCCGCGAGGAACTGGAGATCGACTACAACGGCGACGCCATCGAGATCGGGTTCAACGTGACCTATCTCGTCGACGTGCTGGCCAACATGGGCCAGGACATCGTCGCCGTGGCCCTGCAGGACGCCAACAGCTCGGCCCTGATCACCATCCCCGACGAGGACGGCTTCAAGTACGTGGTGATGCCGATGCGCATCTAGGTCCGGTACCTGAACCGGCACGACGGCGGGCGGTTCCGGGAGGGCCACCCGCCTTGATGT
This sequence comes from Aquabacterium sp., assembly GCA_004322345.1. Lineage (GTDB taxonomy): Bacteria > Pseudomonadota > Gammaproteobacteria > Burkholderiales > Burkholderiaceae_C > Aquabacterium. The sequence continues at coordinate 19,056 of SCTQ01000207.1, forward strand.
TTTCAAAGCAGTGCGCGGCCAGCGCACGACGCAAGCGAGCAAGCAGATGACGGACCCGAACCAGCAGCCCGAAGACCAGAACCCCGAGCAAGCCCAGCCCGCCCAATCCGGCGAAGGCGGCTACGGTGAAGGCAGCATCCAGATCCTCGAAGGCCTGGAAGCGGTGCGCAAGCGCCCGGGCATGTACATCGGCGACACCTCCGACGGCACCGGCCTGCACCACCTGGTCTTCGAGGTGGTGGACAACTCCATCGACGAAGCCCTGGCCGGCTACTGCGACGACATCATCGTCACCATCCACACCGACAACTCGATCTCCGTCGTCGACAACGGCCGCGGCATCCCCACCGGCGTGAAGATGGACGACAAGCACGAGCCCAAGCGCAGTGCCGCCGAGATCGCGCTGACCGAGCTGCACGCCGGCGGCAAGTTCAACCAGAACAGCTACAAGGTCTCCGGCGGCCTGCACGGCGTGGGCGTGTCCTGCGTCAATGCGCTGTCCAAGTGGCTGCGCCTGACGGTGCGCCGCGAGGGCAAGGTCCACTTCATCGAGTTCCGCAAGGGCATCCCGCAGGACCGCCTGATCGAGCAGCGCGACGGCGTGGACACCAGTCCGATGAAGATCACCGGCGAAACCGAGAAGCGCGGCACCGAGGTGCACTTCCTGCCCGACGAGGAGATCTTCACCAACGTCGACTTCCACTACGAGATCCTCAGCAAGCGCCTGCGCGAGCTGAGCTTCCTGAACAACGGCGTGAAGATCCGCCTGCTCGACGAGCGCAACGCGAAGGAGGACAACTTCGCCTTCGCCGGCGGCGTCAAGGGCTTCGTCGAGTTCATCAACAAGGGCAAGACCACCCTGCATCCGAACATCTTCCACGCCGTCGGCGACAAGGTGAGCGAACAGGGCACGAACATCTCCGTCGAAGTGGCGATGCAGTGGAACGAGAGCTACAACGAGAACGTGCTCTGCTTCACCAACAACATCCCGCAGCGTGACGGCGGCACCCACCTCACCGGCCTGCGCGCGGCGATGACCCGCGTGATCAACAAGTACATCGAGGACAACGAGCTGGCCAAGAAGGCCAAGGTCGAGATCTCCGGCGACGACATGCGCGAAGGCTTGGCCTGCGTGATCAGCGTCAAGGTGCCCGAGCCCAAGTTCAGCAGCCAGACCAAGGACAAGCTGGTCTCCAGCGAAGTGCGCGGGCCGGTGGAGGACATCGTCAACCGCCTGCTGACGGACTACCTGCAGGAGAACCCGAACGACGCCAAGATCATCTGCGGCAAGATCGTCGAGGCCGCCCGTGCGCGTGAAGCCGCACGCAAGGCGCGCGAGATGACGCGCCGCAAGGGCGTGCTCGACGGCCTGGGCCTGCCGGGCAAGCTGGCCGACTGCCAGGAGAAGGACCCGTCGCTGTGCGAGGTCTACATCGTCGAGGGCGACTCCGCAGGCGGCAGCGCCAAGCAGGGCCGCGACCGCAAGTTCCAGGCGATCCTGCCGCTGCGCGGCAAGATCCTGAACGTCGAGAAGGCGCGCTACGAGAAGCTGCTGACCAGCAACGAGATCCTCACGCTGATCACGGCCCTGGGCACCGGCATCGGCAAGGGCATGGGCGGGGACGACTTCAACCCCGACAAGCTGCGCTACCACCGCATCATCATCATGACCGACGCGGACGTCGACGGCGCCCACATCCGCACCTTGCTGCTGACCTTCTTCTATCGCCAGATGCCCGAGCTGGTCGAACGCGGCCACATCTACATCGCCCAGCCGCCGCTGTACAAGGTCAAGGCCGGCAAGGACGAGCAGTACCTCAAGGACGGCCACGAGCTGGACGGCTACATGCTGCGCGTCGCGTTGAAGGATGCCGCCGTGGAACCCGGCAACGGCGCCAGCCCCATCACCGGCAGCGCGCTGGAGGAGCTGGCGCGGCAATACGTGCTGGCCAACAACGTGATCGACCGCCTGGCCAAGTGGATGGACGTCGAGGCGCTGCGCGCCATCTCCGACGGCCTGACCTTGAACCTGGACACGCTGGCCGATGCCGAGGCCTCCGCCGCGGCGCTGAAGGCCGCGCTGCACGACGCCGAGGTCGAGGCCCAGTTCGACGCCCGCACCGACAAGCACGTGCTGCGCATCAGCCGCCGCCACCATGGCAACGTGAAGAGCAGCATCATCACGTCCGACTTCATCCACGGCGCCGACTACGAAGTCCTGGCCGGTGCCGGCGCGGTCTTCAAGGGCCTGCTGGGTGCCGACGCGGTGGTCAAGCGCGGCGAAGGCGATCGCCAGAAGGACGCCAAGGCGCCCGATTTCCGCACCGCCATGGCCTGGCTCATCGGCCAGGCCGAGAACGCCGTCAGCCGCCAGCGCTACAAGGGCCTGGGCGAGATGAACCCCGAGCAGCTGTGGGAGACCACGATGGACCCGAACGTGCGCCGCCTGCTGAAGGTGCAGATCGAGGACGCGATCGAGGCCGACAAGGTGTTCACGATGCTGATGGGCGACGAGGTGGAGCCGCGCCGCGACTTCATCGAGAGCAACGCGTTGCGGGCGGCGAACATCGACGTTTGAGCCGGTCGCAGCCAAGCGATACCGACCTCACGCCCGGCACATCCGGGCGTTCCTACTTGGCCTTGCGACCCTTCTGCCTGGCCATGGGCGCGGCCGAGACGCTCATGCGCACGAAGCCCTTCGCGGCGGCCGCGGCATAGCCCACGGGCATCACGGCACTCGTGGCGCTTGAGAGCTGGAAGGCACCTTCCATCATGGCCAGGACGGCGGCCGCCAAGGTGGATGCGCCCCGGGTGTCGCGCTGCTGCTCGCGCAGGCAGTCCTCCAGGAGTGCCGTCAGCAGCGCCAGCTCTTCGGAGACCACCTGGCCATAGATGACGCGCACCTCTTCCTGGCGCACGGCCTCCGCACCGATCATGACCCACGCCGCCACCACGTCCGCAGCGGCACCCTTGCCGGTGCCCAGCCGCGCCTCCAGGTAGGCGTCCAGCCGCAGGCCGGGATCGGCGACGTCGCCCAGGATCCGCTCATAGCGGGCACGGGCGACGCCGGCCATCATCTCGATGAGCGAGACCAGGATTTCCTGCTTGCTCTTGAAGTGGTAGTGGATGAGTCCCGGCGCCAGCCCGGCCTGGGCCGCGATGGACTGGATCGTCGCCCTTTCGTAGCCATGCTGTGCGATGACGGTCAGCAGGGCTCGGGTGATCTCGGCGCGGCGCGCTTCGGTGTTGGGGGTTCGGGCCATCGTGGCGACATGAATTTTGGGTGTGCGACCAATTTTACTTGCGCGATGGGTTGCCGGCAGCTAGAGTCAGTTTATTGGTTGGTCAACCAACTAATAAAACCAACAGACGAGACCCAGCCGACCGAGCCAGACCCATGCCCGACATGCCCACTTCCCCCGATGCAGCGCCCTACTTCCCGCTGCCTGACGGCTACCCGTTCTGCAAGGTGATCCCGGGCTTCCTGTCACCGCAGGAGTGCGCGGGCCTGGTTGCCGAAAGCGAGGAGCGGGGGTTCGCCCGCGCCGACAGCGACTACCCTCCCTCCTACCGCAACAACGACCGCCAGGTGCTCGATTCGCCGGAGCTCGCATCGCGCATGTGGCAACGGCTGCAAGGGCTGCTTCCTCCGATCATGCAGCCGGCGACGGCCGCGCCTTCGCAGGCGCCGTGGACACTGGATTCGATCAACGAGCGATTCCGCTTCTGCCGCTACCGCGCAGGCCAACGGTTCGAGATCCACCAGGACGGCGTGCATCACAGGAGCCGCACGCGGCAGTCGTGCCTGACCTTCCTGCTCTACCTGAGCGACGGCGATGCGTGCGAAGGCGGTGACACCCTGTTCTACGACGCCGGGCCCGCCAGCGCCGCACCACCCGTCGCCAGGGTCCGGCCCCGCGCCGGCAGCCTCATCGTGTTCGACCACCGCCTCTGGCACGCGGGCGAGCAGGTCGCCTCCGGCATCAAATACATCCTGCGCAGCGACGTGCTCTACCGCGACCCGGGTGACCCAGGTGACCCGGGCGCGTCGCCGCACCCCGCGCCACGGACCTTCGAGCCCGGGCACCAGGGTTATGTCTGGACGCTCGAAGCGCTGGACGACGACACCTTCGCCAGCGGCGGGCGCGACACGTCGATCCGCGTCTGGCGACGCGACGGCAGCCTGCTGGGCGCCCTGCAGGGGCACACGAGGTCCGTGCTCGGCCTGGCACGGCTGCCTGGAGGACGCCTGGCCTCGGTGTCCCGGGATCGCAGCCTGCGCATCTGGGACTGGCGATCGGGATCCTGCGTGCAGGCGGTCGAGCAGGCGCACGCCGCGGCCGTGCTCGGCGTGATCGGCCTGGAGGCAGGCGCGATCGCCACCTCGGGCGCGGACCGGGTGATCCAGCTCTGGGATGCGCACGGTGGCCACCACGGCAGCCTGGCAGGACATCGCGGCTGGGTCTGGTGCTTGGACAGGATGCCCGACGGGCTGCTTGCCTCGGCATCCGAAGACGGCGCCGTCAGGATCTGGGACCCGGCCCGCGCAGCCTGCCTGCACGTCCTGCCGGGCGACGTCGCCTTGCGCGCGCTGGCCGTCTCCGGATGCGGGCGATGCATCGTCACGGCGGACATCCAGGGCGAGCTCCCACACGGTGAGCTCGCC
>SCTQ01000208.1 GCA_004322345.1 Aquabacterium sp.
CCTCGTTTTGACGAGCGCCCTCAGGGGTACACCCTGAGGTGGCTACGCGATCAGTGGAACTGTTCTTCTTCGGTCGAGCCGGTCAGGGCCTTCACGGAGGACGAACCGCCCTGGATCACGGTGGTCACGTCGTCGAAGTAGCCGGCACCGACTTCCTGCTGGTGCGACACGAAGGTGTAGCCCTTCTCGCGCGCGGCGAACTCGGGCTCCTGCACTTGCTGGACGTAGTGCTTCATGCCTTCGCCACGAGCGTAGTCGTGGGCGAACTGGAAGGTGTTGTACCAGTTGATGTGGATGCCAGCCAGCGTGATGAACTGGTACTTGTAGCCCAGCGCGGACAGCTCTTCCTGGAAGGAAGCGATCTGCTTGTCGTTGAGGTTCTTCTTCCAGTTGAAGGAAGGCGAGCAGTTGTAGGACAGCAGCTTGCCCGGCACCTTGGCGTGCACGGCTTGCGCGAATTCACGGGCGAAGCCGATGTCGGGCACGCCGGTTTCGCACCACACCAGGTCGGCGTAGGGAGCGTAGGCGACGCCACGGCTGATGGACTGCTCCAGGCCGTTCTTGACGCGGTAGAAACCTTCCTGGGTGCGTTCGCCGGTCAGGAAGGGCTTGTCGTTGGCGTCGTGGTCGGAGGTCAGCAGGTTGGCGGCTTCCGCGTCGGTACGGGCCAGGACGATGGTGGGCACGCCCATCACGTCGGCAGCGAAACGGGCAGCGATCAGCTTCTCGATGGCCTCTTGCGTCGGGACCAGCACCTTGCCGCCCATGTGGCCGCACTTCTTGACGGCAGCCAGTTGGTCTTCGAAGTGAACGCCGGCGGCACCCGCGGCGATCATGTTCTTCATCAGCTCGAAGGCGTTCAGCACGCCGCCGAAGCCGGCTTCGGCGTCCGCCACGATGGGCAGGAAGTAGTCGATGTAGTCCTTGGAGCCGGGCTCGATGCCACGCGACCACTGGATCTCGTCGGCACGCTTGAAGGTGTTGTTGATGCGACGGACCATCGTCGGGACCGAGTCGTAGGCGTACAGCGACTGGTCGGGGTACATGGTCTCGGAGGTGTTGCCGTCGGCGGCGACTTGCCAGCCGGACAGGTACACGGCTTCCAGGCCGGCCTTGGCCTGCTGCATGGCTTGACCAGCGGTGATCGCGCCGAAGGCGTTGACGTAGCCCTTCTTGGCGGTGCCGTTCACCTTCGCCCACAGCGTCTCGGCGCCGCGCTTGGCCAGGGTGTACTCAGGCTGCAGGCTGCCGCGCAGGCGCACGACGTCAGCGGCGGAGTAGCCACGCTTGACGAGCTTCCAACGGGGGTTTTCTGCCCAGTCCTTTTCGAGGGCAGCGATCTGCTGTTCACGGGTGAGTTTCGTCATAGCGAGCTCCAGATGAGATATGAACGAGGAACGGGAAATTATGAGAACCCGGGAGCATACAGTGCTCGCTCGGGCTCGAACACTTATATCTTATATAAGACTCCCGGGGTTGGCTAGCCCCGTCGCCGGGCTTCGTCGCCTTTTTTGCGCACGGCGACGCGGGCCGTACGTCGAGTAGCAAACTTGCGGCCATGAATCGAAGCTGGCGCGCATGGGCAGGCACAATCGACGGCCCGACGACAGCGGCCCTCCCTGCCGGCCGACCGGGCAATCCATGAACATCATCATCCTGGACGACTATCAGGACGCGGTGCGCAAGCTCAAGTGCGCCGCCAAGCTCGACGGCTACAACGCCAAGGTGTTCACCAACACCGTCAAGGGCATCGGCCAGCTCTCCGTACGGCTGCGCGATGCCGAGGCCCTGGTGCTGATCCGCGAGCGCACGCACTTCCCGCGCGCGCTGCTGGAAAAACTCCCGAAGCTCAAGCTCATCAGCCAGATGGGCACCGTGGGCAAGCACATCGACGTCGAGGCCTGCACCCGGCTGGGGATCGCGGTCGCCGAAGGATCGACCTCCCCCGTCGCGCCGGCCGAACTGACCTGGGCCCTGGTCATGGCCGCGATGCGCCGCCTGCCGCAGTACATCGGCAACCTGAAGCACGGTGCCTGGCAACAGTCCGGCCTGAAGGCGGCGTCGATGCCGACCAACTTCGGCCTGGGCAACGTCCTGCGCGGCAAGACGCTGGGCATCTGGGGCTACGGCCGCATCGGCAAGCTGGTCGCCGGCTACGGACGCGCCTTCGGCATGCACGTCACCGTCTGGGGCAGCGAGGCCTCCCGCGAGGCTGCGCAGGCCGACGGATGCGTACCCGCGCCGTCCCGCGAAGCCTTCTTCGAAGCCTGCGACGTGCTCAGCCTGCACCTGCGGCTGCACGACGCGACGCGCGGCATCGTGCGCCTGGAGGACCTGACGCGCATGAAGCCCACCGCGCTGCTCGTCAACACCTCGCGCTCCGAGCTGGTCGAGGACGGTGCCCTGGTCAGCGCGCTGAACCGCGGCCGCCCCGGCATGGCCGCGGTGGACGTCTTCGAGAGCGAACCCATCCTGCAGGGCCACCCCCTGCTGCGCCTGGAGAACGCCGTGTGCACGCCGCACATCGGCTACGTCGAGCTGGACAACTACGAGCTGGCCTTCAACGCCGCCTTCGACAACCTGGTCAACTTCATCGACGGCAACCCGACGAACATCGTGAATCCTGAGGTCCTCAGGCACGCGCACGGATGACCGAGCGCGCCGGGCCGCTCCCAAGCGCCCGCCCCGCGGCGCATGGCGCGGAGGGTGGCCCCGCATCCGCAGCGAGGGACGCCGCAAATCTGGGGCGGACGCGCTGGGCGCTGCTGGCCGGCAACTTCGTCATCGGCTGCGGCGTGATGGTCGTGCCCGGCACGCTGAACGAACTCAGCCATTCGCTGGACGTCACCGTGCCGGTGGCCGGCCAGTTGATCGCCGTCGCCGCGCTGTTCATGGGTTTCGGCGCGCCCCTGCTGGCCGGCCTGGTCTCCGGCTGGGACCGGCGGCGGCTGCTGGCCGCTGCCCTGGTCTGGTACGCGCTGGGCCACGGCCTGTCGGCCCTGGCACCCCACTACACGGCC
>SCTQ01000209.1 GCA_004322345.1 Aquabacterium sp.
CGCGGGCAGCCAGCCGGGGGCCGAAGCGGGCCCCGCCCTGCATTGAGGCACACCGCGTCCGCGCCTGCGTGACGCCCTCCTCGCGCAAGACGTGCTTGCGCGGCTTCAGTCCTCTCCTTGCCTTGCCGACAACCCGGCCCTGCGCGGCGAAGCCGCGCAGCAGGCGGCTCGATGCCGCACCAAAAGCGGTAGCGGGCCGATCACTTCAACGGATCTCGAGAGGAAGTGTCATGGGTCTGAAGACAGGGCTGGTGAAGATCTTGGGTGTGGCTGCGGCCTCCGTATTCCTGCACGCCGCACAGGCGCGCGACGGCTCCTCGCAGCTGCCGTTGCTGCTCATAGGCGCCTCGTACGCCAACGGGAGCACGCCCTACAACAACGGCGCGGCGCCGCTGGGCGGCATCGCCGTGGGCTTCGGCAGCTACCTCAGCCTGGGCCAGGCCCTCACGCGCACGCTGCTGCTGCCGGGCTACGTGATCAACGAAGGCCAGGCGGGCGCCGGCACCTTCGCGCATCCGGCCTGCGCGCCGGGGGCCAGCACCTGCGGACCCGTGGGCTGGGACAGCTACCTGACGATGCTGAACAAGGCGCTGTCGCGCGTGGCCCAGCCGCCGACCTTCACGACCTTCAACGCGAAGTACGTCGTCATCCTCAGCTCCAACGACTGCCTGCACTCCGACGCCTCCGGCATCCCGCAGGCCCTGGCCACGCCCTGCACGCCGGCGCAGATGAACCAGACGGCGGACCGCATGGTGGCCGTGGGCAACGCCGCCATCGCCGCCGGGCTGACGCCGATCTACGACGTGGCGCCGAAGTACGAGAAGCTGGACCTGCCGTCCTTCCAGGCCCAGTTCGGCCTGAACTGGGTGATCGGCCAGGCCGACTACACGACGCTGCGCAACCTGGTGCGCAGCCGCGTGCAGGCCGAGGTGCACGGCGCCATCGTGCTCGACATCTGGAAGGACTTCGAGCACCTGGGCGACGGCATCCACCCGACGCCCGAGACCTCGCGCCGCGCGGCGGCCATCATCGCGGCGGAGATCTGGAAGCGGGACCTGCTGGCGCATTGAGGACGTCGCGGGCGGGCCGGCCGGCCTGCCTTCGACGTGCTTCAGCGGTACTGCGCCGCGGTGATGAACTGGCCGAAGGTTTCGCACCACACCACCACCGCGGAGTAGCGCGCCGTGTCCACGCCTTCGGGCAGGCGGACGACGAAGTTGTCGAAGGTGCGCACGTCGCCCACGCGCACCATCTGCGGCTTCAGCCGCTCGAACTCCTGCGGCGTCTGGACGAACCGGGGCGACAGGTAGAGCTTGTAGTCGGGCCCCGGTGCCAGCCGCCCCCGCAGCACGACGCTGCGTTCGCCGACCGAGACCCGGCCCTCGCCCCAGTGCAGCAGGTCGCTGCCCGCCAGGTCGCGGCGGAAATGTCCGTGGTAGCGGGCCTGCGCTGCGTGGGTCGCCACCTGGGCGTCGTCCGGGGGCGAATGCGCCGCGATCAGGATAGGCAGCGTGTAGGTTCCCAGCCCTGCGCCGGCGAGCAGGGCGAATGCGTGGGTGCCGGCGAGCACGAGTTTGTTCATGCAGCTTGGTCGGGCTCCGGCGGCCGACCTTACAGGGCCGCCCGGATGCGCCTGACCAACGGGATCGGGCCCCAGAATGGAGCCCGGCCGCATGCTGCGGCGGCCCGCAACAGGAGCACGCCTTGCACGACGACCCCGACTACCACGGCGACCTCGTCTTCATCGCCCGTCACCTGACACCCACCGAGGCGCACCTGCTGTGCGGCCGGCTCTCCGCGGCCGGCGTGCCGGCGCAGATCGCCGATGCCAACCTCGTGCAGGCCCATTCGCTGCTGTCGCCCGCGCTGGGCGGTGCCAGCGTGAAGGTGCCCGAGGACTACGTCGGGCGCGCCCGCGCCGTCATGGCGGCGATCCAGCGCGGCGACTTCGAGCTGGCCGACGACTTCGACCCCGGCGACCCACCCGCTGGTGTGTAGTCTGCCGCGCCGCCCGGCGCCAGCCTTGCGTCTTCATCCACGGACGCAAGGAAGCCCATGTCTGCCAGCCCCCCCAGCCTGCCATGCGCGGCGCGCCCGCCCAAGCAGCACCTCGTGATGTCCGCCGAGATCCGGCGCCTGCTCGAGGCCATCGACCGCAGCCTGGCCGACGCCAGCGCCGCCGGCATCAGCGACGCCACGCGTTTCGACGCCGCACACAAGGCGGCCACGCAGTGCGCCGTCGTCGCGATGCTGGCCGCGGGCCACCAGGCGGCCGCCTCGGGGGCCGACCACCGTGGCAGCTTGCTGCAGGCCGTCTCGCACATGCTCGACGTGGGGCCCGGGATCTGGGCCGAGCTCGATGCCTTGCGCCGCCGCCGCCTGGCCGCCGACTACGACGGCCGTACCGTCATGCGCGAGGCCACGTCCGCCTGCATCGCGCAGGCGGTGATGCTGCGCCGGCGGCTGCATGCGCAGCTCGCGGCGCGGCATCCGGAGTTGCTGGGTCAGGGCTGAGCGCCAGCCGTGCGGCCGCCCCGCCGCAGCCGGGCCGCCAGCAGGCCCAGGCCGGCCAGGCCCATCCAGGCGGCGCCCGGCTCGGGCACGGCGCTCAAGGCCGCGTAGCCGCTGACCTTGGCCTCGATGTAGAGGCTGCCCACGCCGTAGTCCGCCCCCAGGTTGATGAAGCTGGCGGTCAGCAGGTCGGTGCGGCCGTCGGTGACCGGGCCACCCAGTCCGTCGGGCAGGCCGCCCGCGACGGCCGAGAAGGACGAGGACGAGAAGATCGGGGTGCCCGTCCCGTCGGTGCCCGGACGCGTGAGGTTCAGCGCGACCGAGGCCGCGGCGTAGTCGCAGCCGTAGCCGCTGGCGCAGCCGTCCTGCGCGCTCGCGCTGACCTGGGCGATGGCGCCGATGTACACCGCGGTGTTCGGCGTGACGAGCAGGTTGTACTGCCAGTCCAGCGGGCCGGCATAGGTGCCGGTGGAGGCCGAGCCGACATAGCCGGAGCCGGCGGTGGTCGCCTGGCCGGTCGCGTGGAAGTAGTCCGGGCCGGCGAACAACGCGAGGCTGCTGCCGCTGCTGGCGGCGCTGTCCCACAGGGTGTCGAAGTAGACCGAGGTCCCGTTGTTGATGTAGCTGCCGCTGCCGTCCAGGGCCAGGGCGTAGCCGGTGAGGTCGGTCGGGGCCGGATAGATCGGGAAGCCGTCCGGCGTCTGGAAGTAGCCGATCTGGAAGCCCGCGGCGATGCCGTCGTCGGGGTCCAGGTCGTAGACGTAGAACTGGAGGTTGGCGATCGAGGCCGTCGACGACACCGCGGCCAGCGCGGGCAGCGCGTACGAGGAGGCCGCCAGCACGCCGGCTGCGGCCAGCAGCCATTGCATCTTCTTCATGTGTTTCCTCTCCTTCTTCGGCAGCACCGGGGTTGGTGCCGCCGCCCGCCACGAGTGTGCACGCGCGGCCCGCCGGCGGCGGGGGCTGCCCGGTGGTTCCCCCCGTTTCAGGGGCGGGCTGTGCGCGGGGCCTCAGCGCTGCCAGAACCCCTCGTGTGCCTTCGAGGCCTCCCCCGGCAGCACCGGCCCGATGCATTCGATGGCATGCGGCGAGGCGGCGAAGACGTCGCGGCAGGACAGCTCGGCGTCGCGCTGCTCGGCCCGCTCGCCGCGGAAGACGCGCAGGCTGACCGCATCGATGCCGAAGACCACGCGCCGGATGCCGGACCAGAAGATGGCGCCGGCGCACATCACGCAGGGCTCGCCCGACGAGTAGATGGTCGCGCCGGCCAGCTCCTCGCGCCCGTGGCGCGGCGAAGCCAGGCGGATGGCCGTCGTCTCCGCATGGCCGGTGCAGTCGCCGGTCTCGCTGGTGTTGCACCAGGCCTCGACCACCTTGCCGTCGGCCATCGCGATGACGGCGCCGAAGGGGCGGTTGCCGCGCTCGCGCGCGGTCCAGGACAGCTCGATCGCGCGGCGCAGGTAGCGGCCGTCGCGTTCGTCCGCAAGCTCGGGAGGGTTCATGCCTTCACCATCCGTTCCGCCTTGGGCGGCAGGAAGCCCAGGTTGTAGACCGCATCCGCGCTGGGCTTGTTCTTCAGGCCGAAGACCTCGGCCACCTCGTCGACCTGCTGCTCGATGAAGAGCTTGCGCACGTCGCCCAGGCCGTGGCTGCGGGTGTCGTCGGTCCACACGTAGCTGCTGGTGATGCGGAAGCGTTCGGTCTCGGTCTTCAGGTCCAGCATGGGCTCGCGCTGCTTCACGTAGGCGACGGCCGAGGCGGGATCGGCGATGGCCTCCACCAGTGCGCGGTTGGTCGCGCGCAGGAAACCGGCCAGGGCCTTGGGCTGCTGGGTGATCAGGCGGCTGGAGGCGAGCACGGCGTTGCCGTAGACCTTGAGGCCGGTGGCGGCGAAGGGCAGCACGGTCAGCTCCTCGCTCTTCATGCGCTGGAACAGCGACAAGGCCGAGTCGTGGAAGTAGGTCGCGCCGTCGACATCGCCGCGCACGACCACGTTGTCGCGCGCGCTGAAATCGGTGGTGATCCATTCCAGCGCGTTCGCCTTCACGCCGGCCTTGCGTGCGGCCATGGGCCAGGCGCGTTTGGTGGACTCCACCGCGGCGGCGGCGATGCGTTTGCCGGCCAGGCTCTTGAAGTCCGTGATGCCGCGGTCGCGGCGGCCGATGATCGCGAAGGGCGCGCGGTTGTAGTACTGGTAGACGGCCTGCACCGGCGGCAGCCCAGTGGTCTGCGACTGGAACTCGACCAGCGAGCTGATGTCGCCGAATCCCAGGTCGTAGGCGCCGCTGGCCACGCGCGTGATGGACGCCACCGAGCCGCTGCCCACGTCGATGGACACGTCCAGGCCCTCGTCGCGGTAGTAGCCCTTGTACAGCGCGGCGAAGAAGGGTGCGACCTGGCCGCTGATGCGGAAGTCGAGCGTGAACTTGAGCTTGGTCAGGTTGTCCTGGGAGAAGACGGCCGGCGCGGCCAGGCCGGCGGCGGTGGCGCAACCGAGTTGCAGGAGATGGCGGCGATTCATGGAGGGCTCCTTGGGGGGCGAAGGGGGCAATGCGGCGGCCGGGCCGGTGGGGCGCGGCCTGCGGGGACGGCACGGGCTCAGCCCGCGGCGCGGATGGGGATGACGGGCGCGGCGGATGCGGCAGGAGACGGCTGCAGCGAGCCGCGGTGGACTTCGCTCTCGCCGTGGCGGGCCAGCAGCTCCATCAGCTTCTTGCGGATGAGCATGCCGGGGCGGTCGCTGTCCATCGAGAACTCCACGCCGCGGCGGCGCGTGTCCACCACCGCGTCAGGGTCGGTGGACTCCAGGATGTCCTTGTCCTCGCGCGTGATCTCGGCGTCGAAGTCGATCAGCGCCTGGGCCGGGCAGTCGGCCTCCGTGTCGTTGCGGAACAGCCATTGGCACAGCTGGATGCGGCCGTCGTCTATGGGCGTGAAGCAGTTGATGATCACGTGGCGGCGGCCCGGACGCACGCCGTCGGGCGAGGGGTACTCGATGTCCAGCCGGCGCGAGAAGGGCAGGAAGTACGCGTTGCGCATGTGGCGCGTGGTCACCGCGTCGTCCACGCCGCTGACGGCGCGGAAGCGCTCGGGGTTGGCGGCGGCGATGACGGTCTCGGCATGGAAGCCTTCGTCGGTGTCCACCAGTTCGTACCTGCTGGGCCGGGGCTGGTCGGCCACGCCGAAGGTGGCGCGGTGCACGAAGCTGAAGTGCGAGTTGTCGAAGGAGTTCTCCAGCGCACGCATGGGGCTGGTGTCCCAGGTCTCGTGGAACTGGAAGATGGTGCGCCAGCCGGGCGCCTCGAACTCGGGCACCGACGGGATGTCGGCGATGGGGTTCTCCAGCGCCACCCACGCATAGCCGTAACGTGCGGTGCAGTGGTAGGCCGGGGTGCAGTAGTCGGCGGGGATGGGCTTGTCGGCGCCGTACTGCGGGATGTGCACCACGCGCCCACTGCGGTCGTAGGCCCAGCCGTGGTAGCCGCATTGCAGCCTGCCCTTCAGCGCGCCGTCGGGACACCAGCCCTTGGACAGCCTGGCGGTGCGGTGGCAGCAGCGGTCCTTCAGGGCAGCGGGCTGGCCGTGCTCGTCGAGGAAGAGGACGATGTTCTCGCCCAGCAGCGTGAAGGGCTTCGGGCCCTCGGCGAGCTGGGACAGCGGCATGACGGCATGCCAGAACTTGCGGAAGATGGGTTGCCGGGTGGTCAGCATGGTGGCCTCGCGTCTTGAAGTTCATGACCCCCGGCGCGCACCGGGGTGCGGTGCCGCGCTGGGGACTTCAAGAGCAATTTCCGGCCGCTGCTGCTGGGCGGATACCGTGCTGCGCACTGGATGCGTGCCGGCGTGCCCGAAAGCGGTGAACGCTTCTACTCTCTGGTGGATGTCATGCAGGTGGCGTGCCAGGAGGGACGATCACAGCGGCTGCAATTGCGCATCTCTCAGGCCGACCAGCAGGGCCCGTCCATCGCCGCCCACCCGGAACTCGCCGAAGCGCGCTCGCGCGTAGTGCCCGGCGCGGCCTTCCTCGAAGAACCAGGCATCCGAGACCAGCACCCAGGTGCCGGCCTTGGGCGTGAGCTCGATCAGGAACTCGCCGGGCGCCAGCGGCTTGCCGTCGGCGGCCCGCAGGCTGGCGACGCCGCGCGCATCGCGCGTGGCCACGACCTGGGCCCGCGCCGCGCCGGGCAGGTCCTGTGGTCCGTCCATCAGGGCGCCGGGCAGCTGGAAGTTCAGCCGCATGTAGTCGCCCTGCATCAGCGAGCGCGGGTCCACGGGCGCCAGTGCCACGTAGACGGGCTGGCCGTGGGCGATCAGGTGCTGCTTCTGCCAGATGCCGAGGTTGGCGACGGCGAGCACGGCGCAAGCGCTCAGCGCGATGCCGGTACGTGCGCCGCGCGGCACGCCGGCCGAGGCTGCGCCATCGCCGGCCGCTGCTGCTGCTGCCGCATCGGGGCGCAGCACCAGCCAGGCCAGCGCGCCGAGCACGGCGCCGGCCGCGGCCAGCACCAGCGCCTTGGTGCCCAGCGGCCAATGCAGCTGGTAGTAGAAGCTGCCGATGATCCAGGCGGCGGCCAGCGCGGCCGCGCCGGCCATGCGCCAGCGACCGGCCGCGCACAAGACGCACAGGAGCAGCAGCGTCGCACCCAGCGTGGGCATGAAGGCGGCCAGCAGGGCCGGCACCGCCAGCATCGCCAGGAAGCTGGGGCGGCGCAGGCCAGCCCAGCAGCGCGCGGCCCAGGCCACGCCCGCGCATGCCAGCACGAGCGACGCGGCCTGCAATCCGGCGGGCACGGTGGCGATCCCGTGGCTGCCGGACGACCACCAGGCCAGCCCGCCCAAGGTGGCCAGCTGCCAGCCGCTGGTCAGCGACTCGGTGGTGGCTGCCGTGCGGTGCCGGCCGGCGTCGCGCGCCTGCTGTTGCATCGCACGGGCGCCCAGGCCGAGCAGCAGGGCGAAGTGCCAGATCGCCCACCAGCCGAGATAGTCGTAGCTCCAGCCCCACTTTGCCGAATCGGCCCAGCCGGCCGCCGCCAGGGCCGCTGCCGTCGCGCCCAGCAGCACGCGCAGCCAGCTGCGCGGGACCGCCGCACCGGTGGCCAGCGCCACCGGCGCCAGCACCAGCGTGGCGAGCCCGAACTTCAGCTGTTCGAAGAGTCCGATCCCCAGCACGCCCAGGCCCGTCACCAGGAAAGGCAAGGCCATCTGCTCGACGAACAGCGGCATCTCGTCCGAGCGCAGGATCACGATGGCCGCCGCCAGGATCAGCGTGCCGAGGAAGAAAGGTGTCGGGCCCTTGATGACCCAGTCGCCCATCAGCAGGCCGACCGCGGCGATCAGCGGCAGGGCGGACAGCCAGGCACCCAGGCCCATCATCAGCACGACGGGCCAGGGGCGGTGGTCGGTTGCGGGCGCAGTGCTGCCCGCGGGCAGCAGGCCCTCGGCGATGGCGGCCTGCAGCGTCGCTTCCAGTCGGGCCCGGCTCATGCTGCGGCCTCCAGCGCGTCACGGCTGCGCGCCAGCTTCAGCACCGTGCTGACGGTGGCCGCCAGGATGCCGGCCGCGGTCAGTCCCAGCATCAGGAAGCCGCCGAAGTCGTTGAACTTCGTGTGCTCGAACACCAGCCTGCCGATGCCGCAGATCAGCAGCGTGTCCACCGCCAGCGCGGCGGCGCTGAGGCCGTAGATGTCGAACGCGCGTGCGCGGGCGAAGAAGGCGGCGATCACGCCGCAGACCGCCAGGGCCAGCATGTACTGCGGCCGCACCTCGTGGTTGAAGAGTGCGGTCAGGCCGGTGCCGGTGACCATGACCAAGGCCAGCGTCAGCGCGGCGCTCGCGGTCTGCGTGGGCCTGTCGGGCCTGCTGCGCGAACGCACGGGTGCGGGGCCATGGTCGCTGCGCGCCGCGCTGACGCTGGCCTTGGTCATGGTCACCGGCACCGGCCTGACCGCACTCTTCAACCACGAGGTGCGGCCGCAGTACATGCTGGCCCTGGCGGT
>SCTQ01000210.1 GCA_004322345.1 Aquabacterium sp.
CCGTCGTGATGTCCTTCGGCCCTTCGGTGACGATGAAGAAGCCGCTGCCGAACCAGATCAGCAGGACCAGGCCCAGCACCAGACCGATGCCAACGCCCGCGCCGCGCATGTCCGCCGGCCCCTGGCCGTCACCCCCGCCGCTGCTGCCGCCCCCGCGGCCGGCGAACAGGTTGCTCAGGCGGCGGTTGAAGTCGCGCCAGAGCTCCTCGAGATCGGGCGGGCCTTCGCCGCCGCGGTTCTCGAGCACGAGATCCTGCGCGGTGCCGGCCGCCGCCACGGGCGATGCCCGTCGTGCGCCCAGCCATCTGGCCACTTGCCGCCAGCCCCTGGCACCCAGGGACGCAATGCCGGTAACGAACATGGTGTTCTTGCTCATCCAGAGAGTTGAGTCTTGCCCGGGCGCTCCGAGGGCGCCGCGGCTGTCGCGGAGCCCCGTTCGCCCAGGACGGGTGCCGATTCGAGGGCCGCATTGTCGCTGGTTGCCAGAACCGCCTCCGCGGCGTGTTCCTCCGGCGCAACGGCGACATCGGCCAGCAGCCTGCGCAGCGTGTCCAGGCCGTAGCCGCTGCGCGCACTGACGAAGACGCGGCGCAGCCGCACGCCGGGTTCCACCTCGTAGTGGTCCAGGCCCACAGCGGGCTGCTGCTCGGGGCCCAGCAGGTCGGCCTTGTTCCACACAAGGACCTGCGGCACGGTGTCGGCGCCGATCTCGTGCAGCACGCGCGAGACCTCGGTGATCTGCTCCATCGCCTGCGGGCTGGAGGCATCGACCACGTGCAGCAGCAGGTCGGCCTCGGCGGCCTCCTGCAAGGTGGCGCGGAAGGATTCCACCAGCGTGTGAGGCAGGTCGCGGATGAAGCCCACGGTGTCCGACAGCGTCACGCCCTGGGCCGCCTCGGCCAGGTAGAGCTGGCGCGTGGTGGTGTCCAGGGTGGCGAACAGCTGGTCGGCCACGTAGGTATCGGCCTTGGTCAGCGCATTGAACAGCGTGGACTTGCCTGCGTTGGTGTAGCCCACCAGCGAAACGCGCAGGGCACCGCTGCGCTCGCGCGAGCGCCGCTGCGTGCCGCGCTGGCGCTTGACCTTCACCAGGCGCTGCTTGAGCGTCTTGATCTTGGCGTCGATCATGCGGCGATCGAGTTCGATCTGGGCTTCGCCCGGGCCGCCACGATGGCCCACGCCGCCGCGCTGGCGCTCCAGGTGGGACCAGCGCCGCACCAGGCGCGTGGCAAGGTACTGCAGCCGGGCCAGTTCGACCTGCAGCTTGCCCTCGTGGCTGCGTGCGCGCGCGCCGAAGATCTCCAGGATGAGGCCGGTGCGGTCGAGGACCTCGACCTCGAGGAAACGTTCGAGGTTGCGCTGCTGCGCGGGGGACAGGGCCTGATCGAAGATCACCGCCTGGGCCTGGTGGCCGGCGGCGAGGGCCTTGATCTCAGCCGCCTTGCCCTCGCCGACGAAAAGCGCGGCATCGGGAGCGCGGCGCTTCGCCGTCAGGCGCGCCAGCGGGAGGTCGCCAGCGGACTCGGCCAGCAGCGCGAGTTCGTCCAGCGTGGGATCGAAGGATGAACCGGGACCGAAATCCACCCCCACCAGGATCACTCCGGGTGCCGAAGGAGTTTCAGTTCGGTTCAAGGACGTCTGGACCAGATGTCAGGCCTGCACGGGCGTGGATGCGGGGCTGGCGATCACCTGCCGGCGGTCGTGCGCCACAGGAGGTCGTCAGCCGGGAATACCGGGTGCGCCTCAAGAGGCTGCGTCAGGTTCACCCGCATGGAAGTTCACGGCACGGCCGGGCACGACGGTGGAGATCGCGTGCTTGTAGACCATCTGGGTGACCGTGTTGCGCAGGAGGACCACGTATTGGTCGAAGGATTCGATGTGGCCCTGCAGCTTGATGCCGTTGACCAGATAGATCGAAACCGGCACGTGTTCCTTGCGCAGGAGATTCAGGAACGGGTCTTGTAGGAGTTGCCCTTTGTTGCTCACGATATGCTCCGTGTTGAATGGAGTTTCAGGAGAACGCACGTTATCACAGCGTTCATGGATATGCCGAGGCTCAGCCTTCGGCATGGGCTTTGGAACGCACCTCCTCAGGAGGGTTCCATCCGGCGCAGGAATATTTCATTCCCGCGACGAACGCCCTGCCCTCACTCCTTGTCCGAGAACGGGTTGTGCGAGGACCGCAGTTCGATGCGCAGCGGCGTGCCGACCAGCTTGAAGTGGTCGCGGAAACGACCCTCGAGGTAGCGGCGATAGACATCCGTGATGTGCTCCAAGGCCGTGCCGTGGATCACGATCACGGGCGGGTTCTGCCCACCCTGGTGCGCGTAGCGCAGCTTGGGGCGGAACAGGCCCGCCCGCTTGGGCTGCTGGAAGGTCACGGCCTCGTGCACCACCCGGGTCAGCACCGGGGTGGGCAGCTTGGCGATGGCCGAGGCCCAGGCCGCGTCGATGGCCTTCCACAGCGGGCCCATGCCCTGGCGCTTCAGCGCCGAGATATGCACGATCTGTGCATAGCGCAGGAAAGGCAGGCGCGTTTCTATGGAGCGCTCGAGCATCTCGCGCTGGTAGCTGTCGATGACATCCCACTTGTTGATGGCCAGCACCACCGCGCGCCCGGCGTCCAGGATGTAGCCCGCGATGTGGGCGTCCTGCTCGCTCACGCCCTGCGTGGCGTCCAGCAGCAGCACGACGACGTTGGCGTCCGAGATCGCCTGGAGCGTCTTGACCACCGAGAATTTCTCGATCGCCTCGAAGACCTTGCCTTTGCGACGCAGGCCTGCGGTGTCGATCAGCTGGTAGTCGCGCCCCCCGCGCTCGAAGGGCACCGTGATCGCGTCACGCGTGGTGCCCGGCATGTCGAAGGCGACCAGGCGCTCCTCGCCCAGCCAGGTGTTGATCAGGGTCGACTTGCCGACGTTGGGCCGGCCGGCCACGGCCAGGCGCACCGGGCGGTCGTAGTCCTCGGGCTGCGGCTGCGCGTCTTCTTCCTCGTCGGGGAAGAAGTCGGCCAGCGCCAGGTCAACCAGGCCGCGTATGCCCTGGCCATGGGAGGCGGAGATCGCCAGCGGCTCGCCGATGCCCAGTTCCCAGAACTCGGCCAGTTGCGGGCCGTCCTGCATGCCCTCGGCCTTGTTGCCGGCGAGGATGACCTTCTTGTTGGACGCACGCAGGTAGCGCGCGATGTCGTGGTCCTGGGCCGACAGGCCGCCGCGCACATCGACGACGAAGATCACCGCATCCGCCTCGGCCACGGCCTGGCGAGTCTGCTTGGCCATCTCCTTGAAGATGCCCTCGGTGCAGTCGGGCTCGAAGCCGCCGGTGTCGATGACGATGAACTCGCGCGAGCCCAGCCGGCCCTCGCCGTAGTGGCGATCACGCGTCAGGCCGGCGTAGTCGGCCACGATGGCGTCGCGGCTCTTCGTCAGGCGGTTGAAGAGCGTCGACTTGCCGACATTGGGGCGCCCCACCAGGGCCAGCACAGGTTTCATCGCGCTCTTGGGCAGCGCCTGCACGGCGCCGCCTGTTCCGGAAAAAGTTGGGGTCAGTCGATGCGCCAGGCTTCGAGCTGGCCGGACTTGGTCAGCGTCAGCAGCCAGCCCGAAGCCGTCGCCACCGGTGGCACGCTGAAGCCGCTGCCGTCGGTGGACAGGCGGCCCAGCGTGCGGCCGTCGTCACGGGAGATCAGGTGCACGTAGCCTTCGCTGTCGCCCACGGCGACCTTGCCGCCGACGATGACCGGTGCGGTCAGCCCGCGATAGGCCAGCCGGTCGTTGCGCCAGGCAACGTCACCCGAACCGAAGCGCCACGCCAGGACGCGGTCGTTGACATCGGCGCCGACGACGACTTCGGCGTCGGCCGCCACGCCCTGGGAACCGGCCTGGGCCTTGCTCCAGCGCAGCGAGGGAGAGACCACCGAGGCCTGGATGCAGCCCACCGAGGTCTGGAAGGCGCGCACGCACAGCGCGTTGTCGACGCGGCCGGCCGGGCCGACGATGTCGGCCAGGCGCTCGACCTCGTTGGTGCCGCGCGGCGAGGCGACGACCACGTCCTGGCGCGCAGTGCCGTCCAGCGGATCCAGCGCGACCAGGCGCGGGCCCACGCCCACCCACAGCGTGTTGCCCACGGGTTGCAGCAAGCCGGGCTGCAGCAGCGTCAGCGGATCGCCGGCGCGCTGGAAGGTCCACAGCTTGCCGCCGTCGGCCGCGTCGAAGGCGAGGACCACGCGGTCCACGCCCTGCACGAAGACGCGTTCGCCGGCCACCAGCGGCGCGGTTACCACGCGCGAGCGCAGCGTCTTGCGCCAGATTTCCTTGCCGTTGTCGAAGCCGACGAGTTCGTTGTCTCGCGTCACGACGCTGGCGTAGCGCCCGTCGCTGCCGATGCCCGCGGAGATGCGCCCACCGGCCGTGCCCTTCCAGCGCTCGCGGCCGCTGGCCAGGTCGTAGGCGGCGATCTGGCCGTCCTCGCTGGCGGCGACGACGGCGTCACCGGCAACGACCAGGCGCAGCGGCAGGCTGGAGCCTCCCACGCGCTGGCTCCAGACGGGCTTGGCGGAGGTGGACGCGGCCGGCAGCGCCTCCAGGGCAGTCGGCTTCGGACGCTCGGGCGTGCTGGAGCAGGCGCCCAGCAGCACGGCTGCGGCGCAGGCGGCGGCCAGCGCCGAATTCTTCAGGAAGCGGCTCATGAGCCCTCTTTCACGGATGCGCCGGCGGCGCTGTCGGAAACCGAGACGCCCAGCGCCTCGAGCTTGGCCTGCACGAGGCGGCGATATTCGAGCGCCTTGTCCATCGCGGCGAAGGACTCGCGGTAGGCGGCGATGGCCTCGGCGCGCTTGCCCTGCGCCTGCAGCACGTCGCCGCGACGGTCGGCGGCCAGGCCCTTGAAGGATTCCGGCAGGCCGTCGAGCTGCTTGAGCGCGTCGTCGTACTGCTTGGCGTCCAGCAGCACGCCGGCCAGGCGCAAGCGCGCGATCGCGCGGTACTCGTCCTGCTTGGCGTTGTCGGCCGTCCAGCGCAGCGCGTCGCGGGCGGCGTCGACCTGCTTCGCATCCAGCAGCACCTTGGCCGCCAGCAGGCCGCCCTGCTCGGTGTAGGTGGTGCCGGCGTAGCGCGACTTCATGTCCGCGAAGATCGCCTTGACGCGGTCGGGCTTGTTCTCGGAGGCGGCGCGGTCGAGTTCCTCGTACAGGCTGCCGGCCTCGAAGGCCTTGTCGCGCTGCCACTTCTGCCAGTAGGTCCAGCCGGCATAGGCGGCCAGCGCCAGGATCAGCACGCTGAGGATGAGGTTGCCGTATTGCTTCCAGAAGTCCTTGAGCTGGTCGATCTGCTCTTGTTCTTCGAGGTCGAGATGGGTGGCCATGCTTCTGACAGGCTAGTTGTAGGGTGCGGCGAAGGCGCGATTATGGTTTAAGCGGCGCGGCGCTCAGGCCGCGCCCAGCAGCGTGCCCGCCCAGGCGGCAACCTCGCCCAGCGGCAGCAAGCGCTGCTCACCCTCGCCGCGCAGCGGCTTGAGCGCCACCTGGCCCTGCGCCAGCTCGCTCGCGCCGAAGACCAGCGCGTAGCGTGCGCCGCTGCCGTCGGCCTTCTTGAACTGCGACTTCATGCTGGCTGCGCCCTCCTTGCCCAACGGGTGCTGCAGCACGCTGACGCCGGCGGCGCGCAGCGCCTGCAGCGTCACCATCAGCTGCGGCAGGGCAGCGGCGTCGGGCACGACGGCGTAGACGTCGGGCACCGGCACCGGTGGCCTGGCACCGGCCTCCTCGACCAGCAGCAGCAGCCGTTCGATGCCCAGCCCCCAGCCCACGGCCGGTGCCGGCTTGCCACCGAGCTGCTCGATCAGCGTGTCGTAGCGCCCTCCCCCGCAGACCGTGCCCTGCGAGCCCAGGCGCTCGGTCACCCACTCGAAGACGGTGAGGTTGTAGTAGTCCATGCCGCGCACCAGGCGCGGGTTGATGCGGTAGGCGATGCCGGCGGCGTCCAGCACGGCGCGCACCGCTTCCAGGTGCTTCAGCGATGCCTCGCCCAGGAAGTCAAGCAGCTTGGGCGCGGCCTCGACGATGGGCTGCAGCGCCGGGTTCTTGGTGTCGAGGATGCGCAGCGGGTTGCTGTGCAGGCGGCGGCGCGCGTCCTCGTCGAGCGCATCGGCGTGAGCTTCGAGGTAGGCGATCAGCGCCGCACGATGGGCCTGGCGCTCCTCGATCTGGCCCAGGCTGTTGAGCTCCAGGCGCACATCTTCGCCAAGCTTGAGGCCCAGGTCCTCCCACAGCGAGGCGCACATCAGGATCAGCTCGGCATCGACGTCCGGGCCGGCGAAGCCCAGCGCCTCGGCGCCGACCTGGTGGAACTGGCGGTAGCGGCCCTTCTGCGGGCGCTCGTGGCGGAACATCGGGCCGATGTAGAACAGGCGCTTGCCGCCCTCGTACAGCAGCGAGTGCTCCACCGTGGCGCGCACCACGCCGGCGGTGTTCTCGGGACGCAGCGACAGGGCGTCGCCGTTCATCGAGTCGACGAAGGAATACATCTCCTTCTCGACGATGTCCGTCACCTCGCCCAGCCCGCGCACGAACAGCGGCGTGGGCTCCACGATCGGGGTGCGGATGTTCTGGTAGCCATAGCGGCGCATCAGCGCGCGCACCTTGTCCTCCAGCCACTCCCAGCGCGCGGAGTCCGGCGGGAGGATGTCGTTCATGCCTTTGACGGCTTTGATCTGCTCGGCCATGGTGTGGATGGATCGGAAAAGATGCGTAAAGAAGAAGGGCCGCTGCGCATTCGCCAGCGGCCCGGATCAACGGAGCCGCCGCGTCAATGGTGCTCTGCGTGCGCGCCGAAGCGGCGCTCGATGTACTGCTCGACGACCCGCTGGAACTCGTCGGCGATGCCCTCGCCGCGCAGGGTCATGGCCTTCTCGCCGTCGATGAAGACGGGTGCGGCCGGGGCCTCGCCGGTGCCGGGCAGGCTGATGCCGATGTCGGCATGCTTGCTCTCGCCGGGGCCGTTGACGATGCAGCCCATGACGGCCACCTTCAGGCCCTCGACGCCCGGATAGCGCTGGCGCCACAGTGGCATCTGCAGGCGCAGCCAGTCGTCGATCTGCTTGGCCAGTTCCTGGAAGGTGGTGCTGGTGGTGCGGCCACAGCCCGGGCAGGCGGTGACGCTGGGCACGAAGACGCGCAGGCCCAGCGACTGCAGGATCTCCAGTGCGACGGCCACTTCCTGGGTGCGGGCCTCGCCCGGCTGCGGGGTGAGCGACACGCGAATGGTGTCGCCGATGCCCTCCTGCAGCAGCACCGA
This sequence comes from Aquabacterium sp., assembly GCA_004322345.1. Taxonomy (GTDB): domain Bacteria; phylum Pseudomonadota; class Gammaproteobacteria; order Burkholderiales; family Burkholderiaceae_C; genus Aquabacterium. The sequence continues at coordinate 7,293 of SCTQ01000210.1, forward strand.
CAACGCGGCGGCGGACGCCACCGTGCCCTTGGTGCCCATGCCGGCCTCGGTCAGGCCCAGGTGCAGCGGGTGCTCGCAGCGGCGGGCCAGTTCGCGGTAGACGCTGACCAGGTCCTGCATGCCGCTGACCTTGCAGCTGATGATGACCTGGGCCGGGTCCATGCCCAGCTCCACGGCGAAGCGGGCGGACTCCAGCGCGGAGGTGACCAGCGCCTCGTACATCACCTGCTTGGCGTCCCAGGGCCGCGCGCGCGTCGCGTTGCGGTCCATCAGCGAGGCCAGCAGTTCCTGGTCCAGGCTGCCCCAGTTGACACCGATGCGCACCGGGCGATCGAAGCGCAGCGCGGCCTCGATCATCTGGGCGAACTGGCGGTCGCGCTTGTCGCCCTTGCCGACGTTGCCGGGGTTGATGCGGTACTTGGACAGCGCCTCGGCGCAGGCCGGGTATTCGCTGAGCAGGCGGTGGCCGTTGTAGTGGAAGTCGCCGATCAGCGGCACGTCGACGTTCATGCGGTCGAGCTGCTCGCGGATCGCCGGCACGGCTTGCGCGGCCTCGGGCGTGTTGACGGTGATGCGCACCATCTCCGAGCCGGCGTGGGCCAGTTCCTTGACCTGGATGGCCGTGCCGATGACGTCCACCGTATCGGTGTTGGTCATGGACTGCACGCGCACCGGCGCGTCGCCGCCGACAGTGACCACGCGCGGCCCCCAGACCACGCGCGCCTGCAGACTGCGCCTGGGCAGCGGCCGCACGATGGGAATGGCTTGTTCGGCACCGGCCTCGGCCGGGGTGTCGGGGGTCTCGGGTTTCATTTCAGTTCCAGCCGCGCGACGTTATCGCGGGCGATCGGCTGCAGCTCCACGGGCTTGCCGTTGTAGCTCAGGTCGGTGCCACGCGCATTGCCGACCTTGATTCTCCAGGGTGCGCGGCCGTCCAGCACCAGGCGCTCGCCAGGCTGCACCAGGCGCGAGACCACGGTGCGGCCGCGGCTGTCGCGGGCCTCGATCCAGCTGGCCTCGCGGGTGGCGATCACCGGACCGGACGCATCGGCCGCGGCAGCTGCGGCAACGGGCGGCGCGGCCACGGGAGCCGGCGACGGTGCAGGCACGGGCACGGCTGCGACGGATGCAACGGGTGCAACGGGTGCCGTCGCAGCGATCTGGCTGCTCGCGCGCAGATCCAGGGGCTGCGCCGCGGCGAGTTGGGCGCTGGCAGCGGTCTGCGGCGCCGCGGACGCAGGCGAGGTCGCCGCCGACGCCACGGCGGACGCATCGGCCACGGCCTCGATGCGGGAGCCGGGCTCCACGGCCGGCACCGCCTCGGGCGCCGAGGCGGCGGGCGAGACGACGGTATCGACGGTGGACGCCAGGCGCTGCGGCCACAGCAGCCAGACCGCCGCGGCAGCCGCCAGCAGCAGCGCGGGCACCACGGCAGCCGGCCGCAGGAACTGCGGCATCTTGGTTTCGACGAGCGCACCCAGCCGCAGGCCGGTGCGGTCGAAAGGCTGGTCCAGGCCGCGCGTGACGTGCTCCAGGCCCGCACCCTGGCTGACGGCGGGCAGGCCGGCCAGCACGTCGGCCGGATCGCGTCCCAGGACGCGGCAGACGGTCAGGGCCAGCGCGCGGACGAAACCCGGGTCGGGCAGCTCGTCGTAGCGATCGCCCTCCAGGGCCTCCAGCTTGCGCGGTGCGACCTTGATCGACAGCGCCAGGGTGTCCAGGTCCATGCCCTTGGCCTGCCGTGCCTCGCGCAGCAGGGCGCCGGGTGAACTTCCAGGTACCGCTGTATCCACGATGGCTCAGTCCTCGAACTGCTTGCGCTCGAAGGCCGCAGCCTCGCGCGAACTCGGGTAACGGGTGTGCAGCTGGTTGCCCAGGTCGTCACGGCCCGAGACGTTGCCCAGGCGATGCTCGATGCGAGCGGCCAGCCATAGGGTCTGGGCGTTGGACAGTTCCTGCGAACCGTTCACGCGCCGGATGTAGAAGCGCGCACGCTCGTACTCGCCGCGGCGATAGAGCGTGTAGGACAGGTTGGTCGCGGTGGCCGGATTGCCGGCATCCAGCTCGTAGGCGCGCGTCAGTGTCTTCTCGGCATCGTCCCAGCGTCCGGCGCGCGACTGGCAGACGCCTCGCACCAGCAGCGTCTGGGCTGCATCGCGGTAGCGAGGCAGGCTCAAGGCCTGGCCGAAGAGGTCGTCGGCGCGCTCGAACTGCTTGCGACGGCACAGGAACCAGGCGTAGTTGTGCATCGCCGAGCCATCCTGGGCATCCTGTCGCAGCGCGGTGGAGAAGCTCTCCTCGGCCAGGCCGTCGTTGCCCAATGCGTCGTAGATCAGGCCACGCAGGTTATAGGCGCCGGGCAGGCCGGGATCGGCGACGAGGGCTTGCTTCACTTCGTCCAGCGCGGTGGTCATCTGGCCCTGGGTGTAGTAGGCCGAGGCGAGTTCCATGCGGATGCGCGCCCGCTTGCGCACTTCGCCTTCGTCCGAGGCCGTGGTGATGTCGCGGCCACCGGTGCGTTGCTGGGCCGCCGCGTCCCGGGCCGACAGCCCCAGGACCACCAGGCCGGCTGCCACCAGCGCCATGACGCGAGGGGCCCAGCCGTGGTGCGGCGAAGGAATGTCGTTCGTGCAGTGGTTCAACGTGCGCAAGACTGGCCTTTCAGTAAGCTACAGACGACCGGCAGGAAACCCGCTGCCCCAGGGGAGCGCGGCCACCCTCAAGACTGTCCGTCCGCGGGCGTCCCGGCAACCGTTGTGACCCTCACCGGCTTGGGCCGGCGGCCCAGCTTCTGGAGTACACGGGTCCGATCCTGAACTTCACCCGCAAGTTGCCCGCAGGCCGCATCGATGTCGTCGCCACGTGTCTTGCGCACGGTCGTGACCAGCCCGCCGGCGATCAGCACCCGGGCGAAGGCCTGCACGCGCTCGTTGCTCGACCGCTTCAGGCCCGACTGCGGGAAAGGGTTGAACGGAATCAGGTTGAACTTGCATGGCACGCGGCCCTGCACCAGGCGCAGCAGTTCGCGGGCGTGCTCGTCGGTGTCGTTGACACCGTCGAGCATGCAGTATTCGAAGGTGATGAAGTCGCGCGGTGCCGCCTCCAGGTAGCGGGAGCAGGCGTCCAGCAGCTCGCTGATCGGGTATTTGCGGTTCAGCGGCACCAGGTCGTCGCGCAGCGCGTCGTTCGGCGCGTGCAGCGAGACGGCCAGCGCCACGGGGCAATCGCCACGCAGCCGGTCGATCATCGGCACCACGCCCGAGGTGGACACGGTGACGCGCCGGCGCGACAGGCCGTAGCCGTTGTCGTCCAGCATCGCCCGCAGCGCGGGCACGAGGGCCGAGTAGTTCTGCAGCGGCTCGCCCATGCCCATCATCACGACGTTGCTGATGACGCGCTCGGCGGTATCCATGCGACGGCGCAGCGCGTGCTCCGCATGCCACAGCTGCGCCAGGATCTCGCCGGTGGTCAGGTTGCGGCTGAAGCCCTGGTGTCCGGTGGAGCAGAAGCGGCAGGCAACGGCGCAGCCGGCCTGCGAGGACACGCACAGGGTGCCCCGGTCGTCCTCGGGGATGAAGACGGATTCGATGGCGTTGCCGCCTCCGACGTCGAACAGCCACTTGATCGTGCCATCGGCGGAGACGTGCTCGCTGATCACCGGCAGGGCCTGCACCACGGCGCGGTCGGCCAGCTTGGCGCGCAGGCTCTTGGCCAGGTCGGACATGAGCTCGAAGTCGCCCACGCCGCGCTGGTGGATCCAGCGGAAAAGCTGGGTCGCGCGGAAACGCTTCTCGCCCAGCCCTTCGCAGTACGCGGCCAGGCCGTCCAGATCGAAATCGAGCAGGTTGACCGCGGTCATCTTGTGAAGTGCGGGAGGCGCCGGCAAGCAGCGCTTCCCGTCATTCAGCCTCAGCGCGCGAAGACGTTCGCGCCGGGGAAGAAGAAGGCCACTTCGACTGCGGCCGTCTCGGCGGCGTCCGAGCCGTGCACGGCGTTGGCGTCGATGCTGTCGGCGAAGTCGGCGCGGATGGTGCCGGGGGCCGCCTTCTTCGGATCGGTGGCGCCCATCAGCTCGCGGTGCTTGGCGATGGCGTTCTCGCCTTCCAGGACCTGGATGACGACGGGGCCGGAGATCATGAAGCCGACGAGGTCCTTGAAGAAGGGACGCTCCTTGTGGACGGCGTAGAAAGCCTCGGCCTCGCGCTGGGACAGGTGGGCCATGCGCGACGCGACGATCTTCAGGCCGGCGCCTTCGAATCGGCTGTAGATCTGGCCGATCACGTTCTTGGCCACTGCGTCGGGCTTGATGATCGACAGGGTGCGTTCGATCGCCATAATTTTTTCTCCTGAATCAAGGACTTAAACAAACCGAAGATTGTAGCCGCGGAAGGTTGCAGGCCCGCGTTCAACGGCCCTTGCGGCCCCCGCCGTTGCCGCCGCCACCGCCGCCGTAGCCCCGCCCGCCCTTGTTGCCGCCGCCGCCGCCGCCACCACCGCTGCGATTGCCGCCGCGGTTGCCCGGCCCACGGGCCTTGCTGAAGTAGGCATCGGCTCCGATGTAGCCCACCGAGGTCTGCATGGGATCGGGCTGGCGCGGGCCGCCCTTGTTGTCGCCTTGCGACGGCCCGCCTTCGGCGCCGGGGCGGCCGAAGCCGCGACTGATGCGCTTGGATCCGGTGGCGAAGCGCCGGTCGAAGGTCTGCTCCAGCGGATTGGGAATGTGCATCGGGCCATCGTCGCGATCGACGAAATCGCCGTCGTCCGGGCCGTCGTAGCGATCGGCCGGGCGCTGCTGCTGCCCGCCTTGCGGACGGCCGCCCTGGCCGTGCTGGCCGCCTTGCCGGTTGCCGCCCTTGCCCTGCTGCTGGCCGCCCTTCTTGCCCTGCTGCTGCTTGTTGCCGCCCTTGCCCTGCCCCTGGCCTTGCCCCTGGGGCTTGCCGCCCTTGCCTTGCTGCTGGTTGCCGGCACGGTCGCCGCCGGCCAGGCTGCGGATGGCACGCACGTCGCGCTCGTCGAGTTCCACCCAGACGCCACGCTGCAGGCCGCGCGGCAGCACGACGCTGGCGTAGCGGATGCGGATCAGGCGATTGACGGTCAGGCCGACCGCGTCGAAGAGCTTGCGCACCTCGCGGTTGCGGCCTTCGGTGATGACGACGCGGTACCAGCGGTTGACGCCTTCGCCGCCGCCGTCCTCGATGGACTTGAAAGCTGCCGGCTGGCCGTCGATCTGCACGCCCTCCAGCAGGCGCTCGCGGGCCTCCGGCTCCAGCGTGCCGAGCACGCGCACCGCGTACTCGCGCTCGACGCCGAAGCGCGGGTGCATCAGCTGGTTGGCCAGTTCCCCGGAGTTGGTGAACAGCAGCAGGCCCTCGGTATTGAGGTCCAGGCGGCCGACAGATTGCCACTTGCCCTGGTGCAGCTTGGGCAGGCGGCGGAAGACGGTCGGACGGTTCTGCGGATCGTCGTGGGTGACGACCTCGCCAGTGGGCTTGTGATAGGCCAGGACGCGCGCGGACGGCGGCGAGATGCGTACCTTGACCAGCTTGCCGGCGACGCGGATCTCGTCACCGAAGGAGATGCGCATGCCGATGTGGGCGGGCTCGCCGTTCACCGACACGCGCCCCTCGGTGATCATCTGCTCCATGTCGCGGCGCGACCCGATCCCGGACTGGGCCAGCACCTTGTGCAGCTTGGGCGCATCGGGCTCGGGGCTGAGCACGCGCTTGGCCGCGGCTTCCTCGTCGTCCTCCGCGGCTTCTTCGGCCTCGACGGCAGGCTCCGCGGGCTCGGCCACTTCGGTGTCGAACTGGCCCGACAGCACCTCGGAGAACAGCTCGGTGGACCGCTGGCCGACCTCGGGACGCGGCGGACGCGGTTCGCGCGGCTCACGCGGCTCGCCTTGTGCCTGGGCAGCGCCCTCGCGCTGGCCATCCTCGCTCCGCTTGCCACGACCGCCACGACGGCGGTTGCGGCCCCGCTTCTCGCCTTCGGCCGGCTGGCCCTCCTCGGCGGAGGACGAGGCCTCCGCAGGGGCTTCGCCCTCCCGCGTGGCCGCCGCGGCAGGCGCGGCGTCGCCGGCAGGGCTGCCGGCCTCGGGGCCGCCGCCTTGGCGCGCGGCCGCGGCTTGCGGCGCGTTGCCGGAATCTGCCGGCGAGCCGGTCTGGTCCGAAGGCTCCATCGTGGGATCGTCAAACACGTTCATGGGTTGCGTCAGGGCTGGTGGTCCAGGGGATCGGCGTCGGGCGGAATCGGATAGCCGGGATTGGATGAGGGGGTGGGGTCGCCTTCGACCGGCGAGGCCTCCACGGGAGCGCCGCACGGCTCGTCCGCGACAGCGGGCTCGCCCTGCCGGTCGGCATCGCCTTCGGCAGATGCCTGCACGACCCCGGCATCGGGCTCGCCGGCTTCGGCTTCGGCTTCGGCCACTGGCCGAGGGGCGTCGCCGTCGAGGGGTTCCGGTGCCTCGACCGGCTCGGGCTGTGCGGCCTCCTGGACGCCAGCGCCTTCGGCATCCGCGTCCGCCGCACCGTCGGCTGTCAGGTCGAGTTGCAGGTTCTCCAGCGCCTCGAGCAGGGAGCCCTGGTCGGACTCCTCGCCAGCGGCAGCCTCGGGAAGCACGACGGCCTGCCCGGGCGGCGCGTCCAGCGCAGGCAAGTCGGACAGCGAGGCCAGCCCCAGGTCGTCGAGGAACTGCTTGGTGGTCGCATACAGGGCCGGGCGGCCCGGCGCATCACGGTGGCCGATGGCGTCGATCCAGCCGCGGTCCTCGAGCTGCTTGACGATCTGGCTGCTGACGGTGACGCCGCGGATGTCCTCGATGTCGCCGCGCGTGACGGGCTGGCGGTAGGCGATGATGGCCAGCGTCTCCAGCGATGCGCGCGAGTACCTCGGTGGCTTCTCCGGATTCAGCCGATCCAGGTGGGCCTGGAACTCCGGCCGCGACTGGAAGCGCCAGCCGGTGGCGAGCTCGCGCAACTCCACTCCGCGACCGTCCCAGTCCGCGGAGATCTCCAGCACCAGGTTGCCGATTTCGGCGGCGTCCATCTGGTCGGCGAAGAGCGCACGCATCTCGCGCACGGTCAGGGGCTGGTGGGCGCAGAGCAGCGCCGTCTCGAGAATGCGCTTGGCGTCTTGTTGATTGGATGCATCCATCTTGTACGAGGCTTCGTCGCGGAAGCCGCAAGGGATGAGTCGATAAATTGCCGGCGTCCGGGGGCGTCCACGCCCGCTGGGAGTTGATGCCGGCATACCCAAGGCACCTGCCCATGCGGGCCACGATGCCGATTTGCACAGACCTCCGGAAAAGCCGGCAATGCGCGCCGGGCTGTTCGATGCAACGAGCCAGGCGTTCAGGAGGAGGGATCAGGTGCACTTCGTGCGGGGATCGGGGCCCATGAGGGCCTGCGCATCCGGTGTTCCCATTTTCAGGGGTTCCCAACCGGGTCCCGAAGAAGTGGGGCGATTGTATGCGAATGCCCGGCCCCGGTTGGCAGCACTGTGCACCGGCCTGCCAATCCGCTCACGCCACGACGGCCTGCCAGGCCTGCCTCAGGTCTGCGGGCAGCGCCGAGGCGAAGTCGACCACCTGCTGCGTGGACGGATGGACGAAGGACAGCCGCGCCGCGTGCAACGCCTGCCGCGACATGTCCAACGCGGGGCGGCCGCCGTAGATCTCGTCGGCCACCAGCGGATGCCCGCGGTGGGCCATGTGCACGCGGATCTGGTGCGTACGCCCCGTGTGCAGCGTGCACTCCACCGCGGAAATGCCCAGGCCCGCGTTCACTGCGACGACCCGCACATCGGTGCGGGCCGGGCGCCCGGAGGCCAGCACGGCCATGCGCACGCGCGAAACCGGATCGCGCCCGATGGGCGCATCGACGCTGAAGGGCTGTGCGGCGACACGCCCCCAGCACAGCGCGCGGTACTGCCGATGCACCTCGCGCGCGGCGATCGCACGCGCCAGGGCGGTGGCCGCCTCCAGCGTCTTGGCCACCACCATGAGCCCACTGGTGTCCTTGTCCAGCCGGTGCACGATGCCCGCGCGCGGCAGGGTGGCCGCCGCAGCGTGATGGGCCAGCAGTCCGTTGAGCAGCGTCCCCGACCAGTTGCCCGCTGCGGGATGCACGACCAGCCCGGCGGGCTTGTCGACGACGATCAGCGCGGCGTCCTCGTGCACGATGGACAGGGGCATCGGTTCGGCGCGGAAGGCGCGGCTCTCCGGCGTGGGGACGAGGTCGAACTCCACCACCTGGCCCAGTTGCAGCCTGCGCGAAGCGGTCTTCGCCACCTGTGCGTCCACACGTACGTGGCCGCCCTCGATCAAGCGCTGCAAATGGCTGCGCGAGAACTCCCCGGCCCATTCCACCAGGGCCTGGTCCAGGCGTCGGCCATGCATGGGCTCGCTGACGGTGGCGCGCCGGCACTCGATGTCGTCCGATGGCGGATCGCCTTCGTCCGGCCCCTCAGCGCTGGTGTCTGGCGCCTGTAGCGGCCGCCTATACTCGTGGTCGATCGGCACAACGAGGCGGCACGTGCCGCGAATCCAAGGTGATATCCAAGTTGATGATGCTTAACCTGCAGCCCGTCGGCGGGCCGGCTCGTGCAGCCCTGTTGGCTGCCTGCGTCCTTGCGCTCTCGGCTTGCGGCACCTCGCCCAAGGATGAAGTCGGCGAAGGCGTGAGCAACGAAAAATTGTACGCAGACGCCAAGGAAGAAGCCGCCGACGGCAACTACGAGAGCTCCAGCAAGAAGCTGGAGAAGCTCGAAGGCCGCGCCGCCGGGACGCTGCTGTCGCAACAGGCCCAGCTCGACCTCGCCTACGCGTACTACAAGACGGGCGAGAAGGCGCAGGCCCTGGCCAAGCTGGAACGCTTCATCCGCCTGCACCCGACCAGCCCGGCCATCGACTACGCGCTGTACCTGCAGGGCGTCATCAACTTCAACGACGACCTCGGCCTGTTCGGCGCCCTGTCGCGCCAGGACCTGTCCGAGCGCGACCAGCAGGCCTCGCGCGACTCCTACGAGTCCTTCCGCCAGCTGACCGAGCGCTTCCCGAACTCGGCCTATGCGCCGGATGCGCGCCTGCGCATGAACTACATCGTCAACTCGCTCGCGAACTACGAGGTCCACGTCGCTCGCTACTACTACCGCCGCGGCGGCTACCTGGCTGCGGCCAATCGTGCGCAGTACGCCGTGCAGGAATACCGCGGCACACCCGCCGTGGAGGAAGCGCTGTACCTGATGGTCCTGAGCTACGACCGCCTGGGCCTGCCGGTTCTGCGCGACGATGCCAAGCGCGTGCTGGTCGCCAGCTACCCGAGCAGCCGCTACCTGGCCGACGGCGGCCTGCGTTCGATCGACAAGCCGTGGTGGCAGCTTTGGTGAGACCGCTTCGTCACGCGCCGCTTATGCCGCTATAATCTCGCGCTTCGGTGGTGGCTGTAGCTCAGTTGGTAGAGTCCCAGATTGTGATTCTGGTCGTCGTGGGTTCGAGTCCCATCAGCCACCCCAACATCCGCCTCGGCGGTCCGCACAGACAAGAAAAAAGGCCTTGATTCCAAGGCCTTTTTCTTTTTCCGCTGCGCTCCCATGCGGCTTTCCTGCGGGCGTCGTGCGCCCGCCTCGACGGCAGGCGCCGTGCAGCCGGCTTACTGGCCCGCTTCGGCAGACGAGGCTGCTGCGATCGCCGCGGCAGCCGCCGGGGTCACCTCGACCTTCAGGCGCTTCTTCAGGGCCTCGTAGTAGGCCTGCTCCTCTGCCCGGCCCCACAGGCCCGCGTACTGGCCAAGGGCCGCGTCGCGGTCCTTCGCAGGCACGTCGGCGGGCAGCACCTTGTTGATGCGGACGACGGCCGTGCCCTGCCCGGCCAGGTCCACCGTCACCCACGCCGGCAGCTTGTCGGCGGCCGCGCGCATCACGGGCTGCACGAGATCCATCGACTGCGGATTCGCCGGCATGCTGCTGAGGATCTCCGGCGCGGACAGGCCGGCCTTCGCCGGATCCTTCTGCCAGGCGTCCATCTGGCGCTTGGCGTCCTCCTTGGCCAGTTCGGCAATGCGCTGGGCGATCCAGGCCCCGCGCACCACGGCCTCCACGTCGGACAGCGGCAGGCGGCGCGCCGCCTGGTACTGCAGCACGCGGGCGGCGATCAGCTTGTTGCCGCCGACGTCGATCGCGTCGGTGTTGCGCTTGAGCTTGATGTTGTTGGGATCGAAGACGGCCTTCAGCAGCTTTGCATCGGCCAGTTCGGGAGGCAACCCGGGCTGCGCGGGACGCGTCAGCGAGGCCTTGCGCACCTGCAGTTTCAGCAGGTCGGCCGCGGGCTTGAGGCTGTCCGACTGCTCGTAGACGATGTTCGTGAACTGCTCGGCCGCCTGCGCATAGGAGCGCTTGGCCTGGTCCGCCTTCAGCTCGTTCTCGATCTCGGCACGCACGGCCTCGAAGGGCTTGCTGACTTCGTTGTGCACGCCGGTCACGCGAAGGATGTGGAAGCCGTATTCGGTCTGCACCAGGTCGCTGGTCTGGCCTTCCTTGAGCGCGAAGGCCGCGTCCTCGAAGGCCGGAACCATGGTCTTGCGCGGGAAGAAATCGAGGTCGCCCCCCTTGGCTGCGCTCACCTCGTCCTGCGAGTGCTGCCTGGCCAGTTCCGCGAAGGCCGCGGGGTTCTTGCGCACCTGCTCCAGCAGGGCCTGGGCCTTGGCGCGTGCGGCGTCACGTTGGGCCTGGGGCGCGGCCTGGTCGGCCTTGATCAGGATGTGGCTGACGCGACGCTCCTCGGGCGACTGCACGAAGCGCGACTTGTGATCGTCGTAGAACTTGCGCACCTCCTGCTCGCTGACCGTCACGCCGGCCTTCAGGGCGTCGATGTCCAGCTGGAGATACTCGATGCTGGCCTGCTCCGGCGCCTCGAAGCGCTTCGCGTTGGCGGGATCGTCGTAGAACTTCTTCAGGTCGGCGTCGGTCGGCTGGGCCTGGGCCAGGTAGTTCTTGGCCTCGAAGCGCGCGACCTGCACCTCGCGCCGCTGCAGCAACGCATCCAGCGCGGTGTTGCTTGCGACGGAGGAAGCCGTCGCCGTGCCGCCCACGCCGTGCAGCACCTGCTGCGTGGAGTACTCGGCGCGCAGTTCCTCGGCGAACTGCGCCGAGCTCATGCGACGAGCCGAGAGGAACTCCTGGCTGATGCTGCCGTCGGCGTTGCGGATCGGCGCCAACTGGGGATCGGCTGCGAACAGGCGCTGCAGGCGCGCATCGGACACGCGCAGGCCGAGCTTGTCGACCGCGGCCGCCAGCACCTCACGGCGCACGACGGCGTCCAGTGCCCGCTGGCGGAACTCTGCCGACTCGAAGATGCGCGGATCGATCTTGCGCTCCATCTGCGCAGCCTGCGCGCGGATGCGGTCTTCCTCCGTGCGCAGCTCGTTCTCGTAGTGCGCGTGCGTGATCGGCGGGCGGCCGTCCACGTGCACGAGGTCCTTCGATCCGGTCAGCCCGGAGAAGTCCTGGTTCACGCCCACCACCACGAAGGCGATCAGGATCAGCGGCAGCAGGATCAGCTGGAAGATTTTTGCGTTGTTGCGGACGAAATCGAACATGAGCGGCCTCGGGGAGCAGGCCGCGTGCGCTGCGCTCTTTCGGCGCTGGCCACAGGCTGCCTGCAAATGACGAAGGCGAACCAGTGTTCGCCTTCGGGTATCGGTGACGCGTGGTGGGTGCTGAGGGGCTCGAACCCCCGACCTACGCCTTGTAAGGGCGCCGCTCTACCAACTGAGCTAAGCACCCGCGTCCGCAAGCCACGCCAGCCGGTTCTCGTGACCGCGGCATCGGCTTGTCTGGATATCAGTTCAGGGCGTCCTTCAGGGCCTTGCCGGGGCGGAACTTGGGCACCTTGGCGGACTTGATCTTGATCGGGTTGCCGGTGCGCGGATTGCGGCCGGCGCGTGCGGCGCGCTTGGTCACGGAGAAGGTGCCGAAGCCCACCAGGGAAACGGTACCGCCCTTCTTCAGCGTGACCTTCACGCCGCCGATGACGGCTTCCAGTGCGCGGGTTGCGGCAGCCTTGGAGATATCTGCTTGTTTGGCAATGTGTTCGATCAGCTCGGACTTGTTCACGAAGGTACCCCCTCTCGGACGGCTCACACAACAAATTTTCGGAAGCGCACCGCTCCAGATCCTCGTACGTACGGGGAGAAGGACGCGACGCCAAGCTTCCCGCGGGCCCGGATTCTATGTCCATTCCCACAGCGTCCTGCCTCGGCAAACACCCCAGCGGCAAGCGTGCGCGAATGTAAATCCGCGGGGCCCGGCGCGGTGCGCCGGCGCACCGCTTCAGCGCTCGCGCGCGATGATCTCGGGCAGTGCCTTCCGCAGGTAATAGACCATGGACCAGATGGTCAGCGCGGCGGAGATGTAGATCAGCACGGTGCCCCACCACTGCGTATCCAGCCAGCCGAAGAGCACCCCGTGGTACAGCAGCAGCGTGATGGCGCCCATCTGCGCGGCGGTCTTGAGCTTGCCGACCATGTGCACGGCCACGCTGGAGGAGGCACCGATGCGCGCCATCCACTCGCGCAGCGCGGAGATCGCGATCTCGCGGCCGATGATCACCAGCGCGACCAGTGCGTTGACCCGCCCCATCTGCACCAGGATCAGCAGCGAGGCGCAGACCAGGAACTTGTCGGCCACCGGATCGAGGAAGGCGCCGAAGGACGAAGTCTGGTTCAGCTTGCGCGCCAGGTAGCCGTCGGCCCAGTCCGTCAGCGCGACGACGATGAACAGCAGCGCCGCGATCAGGTTGCGGCGCTCCTCGGGCAACGGCAGGTAGAACACGCCGACGATCAGCGGGATGGCCACGATGCGAGCCCAGGTCAGCAGCGTCGGGATGGTCCAGAACATCTTGGTCATTGACTGCGGGAGGAACGAAAGGGCGCCGGCGCTCAGCGATCGAGCGTGCGCGGCTTGAATTTTCTATCGTCGTTGAACAGGAAGCTCTCGGTGAACTGCCAGGGGCGCGGCAGGTGGGATACGTCGCCGAAGGGCGCCGCCCGCCGCACCGCTGCCACCGCGATGTCGACGGTGTCGCGGGCCTGCCGAGGATACCTAAGCACCTCGACCCGCCGCACGCTGCCGTCGCCATTAAGCTGGACCAGCAGCACCGGCACCGCCAGCAGCACGTCCGGCG
>SCTQ01000211.1 GCA_004322345.1 Aquabacterium sp.
CTGCGTGAAGGACTCCCCGCGCAACTGCGCCAGCGCCTGCTCGCGCTGCTGCGGGCTCAGCGACGCGTCGGCCTGCAAGGCCGCCCGCCGCGCACGATAGGCCTCCAACCGCTGCCCCCATTGCGCCCGCCGCTGGTCCAACGCCTCCAGCCTGTCCGCCGCCTCCGCGCCCACCAGCTGCACGCGCGCCTCGCGCAGCTCCTGCGGCGTGCCGCCCTTCTCGCGCCACGCCTGCGTCACTGCGTTCAGGTCATCTACCTTGTCCTCCACCGTCATCGCCGCCTGCAAGGCCGGCGGCAACGAAGCCGCCAGTTGCTTCAGCCGCTGCGCCTTGTCGGCCGGCGAGAGCGTGGCGTCGCGCAGCACGGCCAGGCGCTGCAGCGTGTAGCGGTCCTCGGCTTCCTCGTCGCCGAAGAAGGCAGCCGCCTCGGCCGGGCTGAAGTGCTGCTGGCGCAGCACGCGCAGCGCGTCGAACCGTTGCTGCAGCAGCTCCGGCGCGGCCTCGGCGGCGCCGCTGCCCGCCGCGCCCTGCCCCAGCTCGCCGCGCGCCTGCTGGTAGGCCAGGTAGCGGTCCAGCAGGTTCATCGCCTCGCGTGCGGCCGGCGGCGGCAGCTTGCTGCGCAGCCAGGCCTGCAGGCGATCGCGCACGCGCGGCAGCGGCTCCTCGCCCACGGTGGACAGGAAGTAGTCGAAGAGCCGGCGCAGCGCGAAGTCCGGCTTCAGGTGGCCGGCGGCATCGGCCTCGGCACCGCCGTCGACATCCGTGCCTTCCAGCGAGCGCGGCAGCTGCTCCAGGCCGGTGGCGAACAGGGAGGCTGTAGAAGCCCCCGCGGACGGCGTGCGGACGGGCCGGGCCCAGAAGCCCGGCCCGTCCTCCTTCGGCGCGCCGGCTTCCGCCCGCTGGTCGAAGCCCGCGCTGGCGATCCACAGCGCGGCCGACAGCACGCCGCCCACCAGCACCCAGCCGATGGGCCACAGCCGCTGCAACCTGGCCAGGCGCACCGTCGAGGACGCGCCCATGGCTCAAAGCCCTGCGGACTTCAGTCGGTTGGCATGCACGCGGTACAGGCCCACCGGATCCGCCCCCGGCCCCACCAGCCCGAAGAGCTGGTTCACCGTGTGGAAGTGGTTCATCGGATAGTCGTCGCGGATCACCTTGCCGAGGTGGCTGGAACACTGGCCCACCAGCCCGTCGTTGGGCTTGCCGTTGAAGGCCAGGGCGGAGGCCGCCATGCCGTAGTCGAAGGGGTTGAGCACGTTGTAGAGCTGGCCCACGCCGCTCCACGAGTAGTAGCGCACCCCGTTGGCCGAATAGGCCCCCTCGCCGCAGGCGCTGGCGGGCACACCGCCGGGGAACTTCGCGTTGAACTCGGCCGCCCCCTTGGAGTTGAGCGAGTACAGGCCGGCATACGAATCCTGCGGCAGGCTCTTGTCGCCGGCCAGGAAGGCGATGCCGCTGCCCAGCGCGTTGACGATGCCGGTGATGGCCTTGGTCAGCTCCGGCCCGGCCCAGTCGGCCACGCCCTGGATCACGTCGGCCAGCGCGGAGCCCTTGGTCGGGCCGGAGACCGAGGTGGCCGAGGCCACGATGTCCGGCCGCACGCCGGCCACGTAGCGCACCGACTGGTTGCCGTGGCTGTGGCCCACCAGGTTGACCTTCTGCGCGCCGCTGACGGCCAGGATGTCTTCCACCTGCGCCAGCAACTGCTCGCCGCGCAGCTCGGACGAGTTGAAGGCGGACTCGGTGGTCACGTAGACCGTCGCGCCGTTCTTGCGCAGCTCCGCGGGGATGCGGTACCAGTATTCGATCGGGCCGATGTTGCCGAAGCCCGTCATGCCGTGGGCGAAGACGATGGGGTACTTCGTCTTGGCGTAGGTGCTGGCGGCGTGGGTGGGGGCGGCGGCCAGGATGGCGGCAACGGCGGTGGCGGTCAGCAGCAGGCGGGCCTGCAGCGAGCGGGTGGACTTCATCTTCATCTCCTCGTGGTTCGTGTAGCCGGGGTTGCGGACAGCCGGCCCTCGTCGACCCGTTCGAAGACGAGAGGCGTTGCTGGAGGCAACCCGGCCCGGCGGCTGTACGCGCGGCGGATTCTGTGAAGCCGTTGTGCCGGCGTATTGGGCCCGGATGCAGGCGTGTTGATCGAACACGCAAAGCGCGGGAAAGCCTGGGGGCGGCGCATCGCTTCTGCTTTCGGGGGAGCGGGGCCGCGGGTCGCCAAACAAGATGGCGCCCGTCCGCTCCCACGCAACGAAAGGACTTCGTCATGCGGGGATCCGGCTCGTCTCGCCGCAAGACCCGCCCTTGCCAAGTTTTGCCAACCCTCATGCGCTGGCCGGCATGAGCACGATGAACATCTCCCTGCCCGATGCGCTGAAGGCCTTCGTCGACGAGCAGGTCAGCCAGCGCGGCTATGGCACCAGCAGCGAGTACGTGCACGAGCTGATCCGCCGCGACCAGGCACGCGTGCAACTGCGTGAGGTGCTGCTGGCCGGGGCCGCGACGCCACCCGGCACTCGACCGCTGCCCCCACCTGATCTTCTACGTCGAAGCCGCAGGGTGCATCGACGTCTGGCACGTGCTGCACGGGCAGCGGGACCTGCCGGCCCTGATGCAGCGGACAGGCTCCTTCTGACGGCCTCACCCCCGCGCGAACTCCGGAATCCTGAACCGCTTGCGATAGGCCCCCGGCGCCAGCCCCGTGGTGCGCTTGAACAGCCGGCGGAAGAACGCCGGGTCCTCGTAGCCCACGCGCCAGGCGATCTCGTCCACCGGCGCGTCGGTGCGCTCCAGGCGGCGCTTGGCGTCCTCCACCCGCAGCCGCTGCACGTACTCCAGCGGAGCGAAGCCGGTGGCGGTGGTGAAGCGGCGCTTGAAGGTGCGCTCGGCCAGGGTGGAGCGCTTGATCATCTCCTCCACCGGATTGGCGATGGAGAAATGCCCGGCCAGCCAGCGCTGGGCGGCCTCGATCTCCGCGTCGCCGTGGTCCATCCGGCCCTCGAAGCTGATGTAGGGCGCCAGGCCGTCCTGGTGCCATTGCAGCGCGAACAGGCGCGCCAGCTCCTGGGCCTCGGTGGCACCGGCGTAACGCGCGATCAGGTACAGCGCCATGTCGTGCCAGGTGGTGGAGGCGCCCGAGCTGACGAGGTCCTCGCGCGTGCCGGAGATCACCAGCACGCGCTCGGGGTGGATGGTCACCGCGGGGTGCGCCGCAGCGAACTCGCGCACGTAGCCGAAGTGCACCGTGGCATCGCGCCCGTCGTAGAGCCCCGTCTCGGCCAGCAGGAAGATGCCTGAGCAGGCCGAGCACAGCACCGCGCCGCCCGCATGCATGCGACGCAGCCAGTCGACGATGCGCGGATAGCGCCCCTTCACCCACTGCGGCCCGCGCAGCAGCACCGAGGGGACGATGACGATGTCGGTGGCGTCCACCGTGTCGATCGCGCGCTGCACCACCATCGGCACGCCGCTGGCCAGCTCCAGCGGGCCCTCGGCCTCGCCGACGATCTCCACCGCGAAAGGCGCCCTCGCCTGCGCGCCGCCTGCATCGCCCATCACCAGGCGCGCCGGCGCGTTCATCACGTCGTAGATGCCGGCCAGCGTGGAGACCACGGCGTCGGGCAGGGCCAGCAGGCTGACGTGGCGGGCGGCGGCAGCAGCGGGCGGGGTGAGCTGGGACATCGGGCGGGTTGGAGTGCGGTGGCACGAACGGACCGTTTGCGGGCGAATCCGGCTCTGCCGCGGCGGGCGACGCGCCGCGACGATGCGCGCACCCTGCAACGGCTCCGCATCGCGAGCCGGGGGATCCTAAGCCATCGAAGGACGACGACACATGAACCCTCCAAGCATCGACCAGGCCAGGCTCGAGGCCTTCGCCATGCGCAGCATCGGCGACCTCGCCTCGGCCTACGCGGGCGTGATGGTCAGCCTGGGCAGCAAGCTCGGCCTGTACCGCGCCATGGCCGGCGCCGGCCCGCTGAGCGCCCGCGAGCTGGCCGCGCGCAGCGGCTGCGCCGAGCGCTACCTGCGCGAATGGCTCAACGCCCAGGCAGCCGGCGGCTACCTGGACTACCACGCGGCCAGCGACACTTACGAGCTGTCGCCCGAGCACGCGCTGGTGCTGGCCGACGAGGACAGCCCCGCCTACATCCCGCCCGCGTGGAACGTGCCCGCGGCGATGTGGGCAGACGAGGAAAAGGCGATCGACGCCTTCCGCACCGGCCGCGGCGTGGCCTGGGGCGAACACGACGCGCGCATGGCCTGCGGCATCGCGGCCTTCTACCGCAACGGCTACCGCGCCAGCCTCGTGCCGCAGTGGCTGCCGGCACTGGACAACGTGGTCGCACGGCTGGAGGAAGGCATCGCGGTGGCCGACGTGGGCTGCGGCCACGGGCATTCGACGCTGCTGATGGCCCGGGCCTTCCCCAACTCGCGCTTCTTCGGCTACGACACGCATCCGGCGTCCATCGAGCAGGCGCGCCGCAACGCCGAGGCCGCCGGGCTGTCGCATCGCGTGCGCTACGCGCTGGCCAGCGCCACCGACTTCCCGGACGAGCGCTACGGCCTGGTCTGCTTCTTCGACACCCTGCACGACCTGGGCGACCCGGTGGCCGCCGCCCAGCATGCGCAGCACACGCTGGACCAGGGCGGAACGCTGATGCTGGTGGAGCCCAACGCCGGTGACCGCATCGAAGACAACCTGCACACCGTCGGCCAGCTCTACTACACCGGCTCCACGCTGATCTGCTGCGCGCACGCGATCTCCGAGGGCGGCAAGCTGGTGCTGGGTGCCCAGGCCGGCCCCAAGCGCCTGGCCGAGGTCTTCCGCCGCGCCGGCTTCGCGCGGTTCCGCGAGGCGGCACGCACGCCCTTCAACCTGGTGTTCGAAGTGCGGCGCTGAGGAAATGCAGGAGTGGGAACGAGGGAGTGCGGAACGCGGCAGCGTGTTCTATGTTCTTCCCCTCACGAACAGGAGGAACCCGACATGCCCCATCACCCCACCCTGCCCGACGGCCCAGCCCGCACACTCGGCGCGCTTGCGCTGGCCTGCCTGGCCGCGCCGGCCGCAGCGGCCGACTACTACTGCGGCACGGCCCTGTGCACCAGCCTGGGCTCCGCGCTGGCCACGGTGCAGCTGAGCAACACGACGGCGCCGGTGGATGTGCCCGCACCGGGCGGCCTCGTCACCGGCGACAACAGCTCGGGCTCGGTCGTCTACGCGCCGGCGCCGCTAGTGCAGGCCGAGTCGCACATCACCGACGGCGTCTCCAGCGTCGAGGCGAACATCGTCCAGAGCCACCTGCACTACAACGTCAGCGTGGCCGCCTACGAGCCGGTCTCCGGCAACGTCTTCGTGCCCATCGTGCTCATCGGCTTCTACGGGCTGTCGGCCTCGGCCGACCGCTACCTCGGCGACGGCGGTGCGGCGGTGCTCATCAAGGTCAACCAGTCCGACTTCACGCCGAACAGCTTCATGGACGACCTGTCCGACGCCGGCTGCGGCAGCCTGGACCCCTCGAGGAGCTGCCAGCGTGAAGGCAGCTTCAAGCTGACGGGCCAGCTGAAAGTGGGCCTGCAGATGTCCGTGGACATGTATGCCATCGCCTCCAGCCAGGAGTACGGCAAGGGCGGTTTCGGCAGCGGTGCAGCGTGGATCGATCCGGTCATCAGCATCGATCCGGCCTTCGCCGATGCGGCGAAGTACGTGGTGCTGCTCAGCGAAGGCATCGGCAACGCGGCCGCCGTGCCGGAACCCGCGAACGCCGCGATGCTGCTGGCCGGCAGCCTGCTCCTGTCAGGCACCGCAAGGCGCCGCGCGCGGCGCGCGTCCTGAAGCACGGGCCCGGGCCCGGAAGCAGACGGCCCCGCCGACCGCGCATCTGCGCGACGGGCGGGGCCGCGATCAGCTCAGCTCAGTTCAGCTCGCTGGCCGGCACCACCGGCAGCACGACGCTGGACGGATAGCTCGGGCCGCTGAGGATGGTGCTGACGTTGCCGTCGGCCTGCGCCTGCTGCGGCTTGGGCCACACGCCCTGGGCCTGGTTGCTCGAGCTGATGGCGATGCGCAGCTTGTGGCCCTTGCGGATCAGCGCGGCGGCGGGGAAGACCTCCACCGACACCTGCATGGCCTCGCCGGGGATCACCGGCAGCTTGGCGCCGGTGGTGAAGGGGTGCCAGGGCTGGATCATCACGCCCTTGAGGTAGCGCGAGCGGGTCGGATCGATCGCGCGGTGGCTCACGGCCAGCAGGCCCGTGGTCAGCGGCGTGGCCTTGCCCAGGATGTCCACGTCGTCCACGCGCACGGCCAGGGCCGCCTCGGACCTCGTGGTCTTGACCCACAGGTCGGCCTGGATGGGGCCGTTGATGTAGAGGTCGCTGGTCAGCAGCGGGGTCTGGTAGATCACCGCGCCCTGCGACTTCTCCACCGTCGCGCTGTTGCCGTAGCAGGACTTGGGCAGCAGGCCGGCGAGGCCCAGCGTCCATTGCACGTAGCTGGACGAGCAGTCGCTGCCGTCGTTGATCGTCACGTCGGCGCTGACGGTCTTGCCGCTGTCGCTCTTGCCGTAGGTGATGACGGCGGGCTTGGGCTCGCTGACGGTGCGCGACGTCTCGTTCCTGCTCGGGGCGCTCGTCGACAGGCTCAGGTCGCCGCGCAGGTAGTAGCGCACCGGGGAGGCCTTGGGGTGCGGCCAGTCGGTGGCCTTGCTGTAGCGGGTGGAGCCCAGCGCGCCGTAGCCCTCGACGAACTGCGTCACGTTGGGCAGCTTGGCCGCGCCGGTGTCGATGCCCTTGAGGTACTGGTCGAACCACTGCAGCAGGATGGACGGCGAGTTGGGCGCGCCGTTGGCCAGCATGTCGTTGGCGCCGATGATGGAGGACATCACCGAGGCGACGTGGTCGCCCTTGTAGATCACCAGCTTGGTGTTGACGTTGTTCTTCAGCTGCTCGTAGAGCAGCGGCTCGTCGCGCTGGAAGATGTCGTTGGAGGCACCGACGATGAAGGTCGGCACCTTGATCTTGTTGGCCACTTCCACCGGCGAGCGCACGGACCAGAAGCTGCCGTCGTCGGTGGAGATGCCGGCCACGCCGTTCAGGCCGTTTTCCACCGTGGGCAGGTACCAGCTGTCGATGGCGTTGACGTGGTCCTGGGTCACGCCGTCGATGTAGGCCGACAGCGTCGGGTTGACTGCCTTGGCGATGTCGTTCTGCACGCTCAGCGACTGCGTCAGCGTCAGCCACTTGCTGATGAACAGCGCGTTCAGCAGGCCGCCCACACCCACGGTGCCGCGGTAGGAGTCGCCCATCGGCACCTGCACGAAGGCGGCCTTGATGGCCGGGTGCTGCTGGCCCGCGGTCAGCAGGCTGGTGATGCCGAGGTAGGAGGTGCCCGCCACGCCGATGGCGCCGTTGGACCAGGACTGCTTGAGGATCCACTCCACGGCCTCGGCGTAGCCGGCCTGCTCTTCCTCACCCAGCAGCTTGGCCTCGCCCTGCGACAGGCCGGAGCCCACCACGTCGACGGCCACGCCGACATAGCCGCGCCGGACCAGTTCCTTGTCCTGGCCGCCGATCACCAGCGTGTTGCCGGGCGTGAGGATGGTGCCCAGCAGATAGCCCAGGTCGGTGCGGTAGGCCGTCTGCGTCAGCACGGCGGGGAAGCGGCCGGCCACGACGTTGCCCTTGGCGTCCGCCGGCAGCGTCACCAGCACGGACAGCTTCTTGCCGTTCTTCATCGTGATCAGCTGCACCGGCAGGGTCACGGCGTCGGCGTAGTCGGCGGCGCGGCTGTAGGTTTTCCAGCTCGACCCCGCGTTGCTGGTGATCGTGGTGGCGGCCTGCGCCAGGCTGCCGCGCGTGCCCAGAGTGGTGGTCTGGGCGACGGCGACACCGGCCACGGCGGCCGACAGGGCGGCGGCGGTCAGCGCACGCAGCGCGAAGTTCTGGGCGCCTTGGCGGCGGTTGGACTGCACGGACATGGAGGACTCCTCGGTCGTCTTTGTGAAGCTGCGGAAGCGGCCGGCCTCTTGGGGCTGGCTGCAAAAACGGCGCGATGGTAGGTAGCAGTTCACGGCCGCGCATTGGCAGCAGCGGCCATGCATTGGCCCGAGGAGCCAGCTTCAGGGTAAGCACGGCGGCATGTCTCGGGGGGGACGCGGGAGACCCTTGCGGGTTGCATCGGGCCGAATGATCGACACAAGACAAGAGCGCCTCATCCGTTCACCGGATGAGGCGCGCAACGCAGCCGCACGTCCCGGCGCATGCCGGGGCCGGCGAGAACGGCCCGTCAGTTCAGCTCGCCGGCCGGCACCACCGGCAGCACGATGCTGGACGGATGGCTGGGGTCGCTGTGGATGGTCGTCACGCCACCGTCGGCCAGCGCCTGCGACGGCAGGGGCCACACGCCCTGCGCCTGGTTGCTGGCGCTGATGGCGATGCGCAGCTTGTGCCCCTTGCGGATCAGCGCGGCCGCAGGGAAGACCTCCACCGGGACCAGCACCGGGATGTCCGGCACCACCGGCAGGCGCGAGGCCACGGTGAAGGGATGCCAGGGCTGGATCATCACGCCCTTGAGGTAGCGCGAGCGCGTCTCGTCCACCGCGCGGTAGGCCGCGGACTGCAGGCCGCCGGTGATGGGCGTGGCCTTGCCGAAGAGGTCGACGTCGTCCACGCGCACCGACACCGCCGCCTCGGTCCTGCTGGACGACAGCCAGATGTCGGCCTGGATCGGGCCGTTGATGTAGAGGTCCTGCTTCAGCATCTCCGTCTCGTAGACGATCGCGCCCTGGGTCTTCTCCACCGTCGCGTTGTTGGAGTAGCAGGACTTGGGCAGCAGGCCCTCGATGCCCAGCGTCCACTGCACGATGCTGATCGAGCAGTCGCTGCCGTCGTTGACCTTCACCGTGGCGCTCACCGTCTTGCCGCTGTCGCTCTTGGCATAGGTGATCACCGGCGCCTTGGGCTCCTTCACCGTGCGGATGGGCTCGACCCTGGTCGGCGCGTCGGCCGACAGCCTCAGGTTGCCGCGCAGGTACAGGCGCTGCGGGCTGGCCTGGGGATGCGGCCAGTCGGTGGCGCGCGAGAAGCGGCTCATGCCCAGCAGGCCGTAGCCCTCGACGAACTGCGTCACGTTGGGCAGTGCCTCCACGCCGGTGGGGATGCCCTTGAGGTAGTGGTCGAACCACTGCAGCATCAGCGCCGGCGAGTTGGGCGGGCCGCGGTGGATTGCATCGTTGGCGCCGAAGAGCGAGGCCGCCACCGCCTGCACGTGGGCCCCGGGATAGATCACCAGCTTGGTGTTGACGCGGTTCTTCAGCTGCTCGTAGAGCAGCGGCTCGTCGCGCTGGAAGATGTCGGCCGAGGCGCCGACGATGAAGGTCGGCACGTTGATCTTCGAGGCGCCCTCGATCGGCGAGCGCACCGCCCAGAAGTCGCCGTCGTCGGTGGCGATCCCGGGCACGCCCTTGATGCCGTTGTCCACGGTGGGCAGGTACCAGCTGTCGATGGCGGCGATGTGCTCCTTCGTCACGCCGTCGATGTAGGAGCCCAGCGTCGGGTTGACCAGCCTGGCGATGTCGTTCTGCACGCTCAGCGATTGCGTCAGCGTGAGCCACACGCTGATGAACTTCGCGTTCAGCAGGCCGCCGGTGCCCACGGTGCCGCGGTAGGAGTCGCCCATGGGTACCTGCGCGAACACGGCCTTCACCGCCGGATGCTGCTGCCTGGCCGTCAGCAGGCTGGTGATGCCCAGGTACGACGTGCCCGCCAGGCCGATCTTGCCGTCGGACCAGGGCTGCCTGGCCACCCACTCCACGGCCTCGGCGTAGCCGGCCTGCTCCTCGGCGCCCAGCAGCTTGGCCTCGCCTTCGGAGATGCCCGAGCCGACGACGTCCACCGCCACGCCGACGTAGCCGCGCTTGACGATCTCCGTGTCCTGGCCGCCGATGACCAGCGTGTTGCCCGGGGTGACCACGGTGCCCAGCGCCCAGCCCAGGTCGATGCGATAGGCGGTCTGGGTCAGGATGGACGGGAAGGTGCCGGCCACCGGCTTGCCGTCCGCATCGGCGGGCACCGTCAGCAGCACGGCCAGCTTCTTGCCGTTGGCCATGGTGATGAACTGCACCGGCAGGGTCACGGCCTTGGGATAGTCCGCGGCACGGGTGTAGGTCTTCCAGGTGCTGCCCGCGTTCGTCGTGATCGTCGTCAGCGGCTGCGTGGTGCTGCCGCGCGTGCCCATGGTGGTCGTCTGGGCGAAGGACGGGGCGGCGAGCGCCAGCGACAGCGCGGCAACCAGCGCGCGCGGAACGAAGGCCTGGGCGCCTGTGCGGCGCAGCTTGGACGGAACGGGCATGGGAGGTCTCCTGGTCGTGTCGATGAATCGGAACCGGCACGCACGGCCGGGAACTTGCGTCCGTCCGGCCAGCGTGGAAGGTGCGCGATCGTAGGAAGCGATCCCACGCATCCCGTTGTCTCCAGCGGCCATGGATTGGCTCCAGAACCCAACTCGGGGGAAAGCACCGCAGTACTAATGCTGCGTGATACCGCCATCACATGGGTTACACCAATTGAACCGTGAAGTTCATTTGATACCGTGCGCCGCCCGCGGGACGCCCCACCCGGGTCTGCCCTGACGTCACCCGACCCACGCGATCCATCCATGCTCGTCTCGCCCCTGCACCTCAAAGTCCTGGCCGTCACGCTCGACCTTGCCGGGTTCGATTCGAAGGAGGCCGTGCGCCGCGCCGGCCTCAGCGGCCCCCAGGTGCTCGACGCCACGGACTGGCTGCCTGTCGAGGCCTTCGACCGCCTGATGCTCGCGGCGCTGGAGTTGTCCGGCGACCCCTGCTTCGCGCTGAACGCGCCAATCTCGCCCGCGGTCGCGCTCTACGGGACCATGTTCAACCTGGCGCTGTACGCCCCCACCCTGCGCCAGGCCCTGGCCGACATGTGGCGCTTCTCGCCCCTGGTGATGGAGCAGCGGGAGGTGGAGCTGCTGCTGCCCGGCGCGGAAGACGGCATCGCGCGGCTGCTGGTCCACCCGCTGGGCACCAGCGAGGCCGGCCGGCGCTTCCGCGCCGAGTTCGTGATGTCGGGCCTGTCGCAGTACCTGCGGCTGGCTTGCGAGCGCCCCGGGGACATCCACGGCACCTACTTCCCGCACGAATGCCCGGAGCACGTCCACCGCTACGAGGAGATCTTCGGCACGCGCCTGAGCTTCGGGCAGACCGAATGCGCCTTCTCCTTCGACGCCGCAATCCTCGACCGCCCGATGCCCGGCCACCACCAGGCCTCCTACCTCGGCACGGTGACGCGCGCCGAGACCGCGCTGGCCTCGGCCCACGCCCGCACCGGCATCGCCGACCGCGTGCGCGAGCTGCTGCTCACCCGCTTCCCCACCCAGCCCAGCCCGGCCACGGCCGCCTCGCACCTGGGCATGAGCGAGCGCAGCCTGCGCCGCCACCTGGCCGCATCGGGCGTGAGCTACGTGCAACTGCTCAACGAGTGCCTGCGCATCATGGCCGAGCGCCTGCTGGCCGACCGCCGGCAGTCGATCAAGCAGATCTCGCAGGAGCTGGGCTTCTCCTCGGTCACGAGCTTCCACCGCGCCTTCCGCCGCTGGACGGGGATGACGCCGGTGGGGTGGCGGGAGCGGGGGGAATGAGCGCTGCGCGCTACTCCCGGAAATACACCATCTGGTGCGAGCTCGCCAGCAACTGCCCGTCGTCGCCCCAGATCTCCGCGCTCTGGTCGAAGTAGCCGTTGCGATAGGCCAGCGCACGCGCGCTGCCCAGCACGTGGCGTTCGCCGTGTTGCGCGAGCTGGGCCGCGTCCGCATGGAAGAAGCAGGTCAGCGACACCGTGCCGATGGGCGTGGGCGCGCGGCGGCGGATGAAGATGCGCGGAAAGAAGGAGTCGCACAGCGCGGCCAGCGAGAGGAAGTCCAGCGCGCGCGGCTGCGCGTCGCGTATCCACATGCGGCTGTGGGCGTGGGGCTGCTCGCGGCCGTCGAAGACGGTGGGCGCCTCGCCGTCGGCGAAGCGCATCTCGTACTGGCCGACCCAGGCCGGTGCGCCGGGCAGCGACAGCGGCTGCAGGTCGGAGGCGCGAGGCAGGCCCTGGTCGGGCATCGTGGCCTCGGCGGCCGACCAGGTCCGGCGACGCTGGGCCAGCACGGCGGTGGCGGTCACCGCCACCTGGCCCTGCTGCAGCAGCTGCAGGCTCCAGTGCTGGGTGGAGCGGTTGGTGCGCACGGGGTGGGCCTCGATCTCGAAGGCGCCCTCGGCGACGGGGCCGGCGAAGTTGACGGTCAGCGAGATCGGGTCGCCCTGGCGCAGGGGATGCAGCAGCACCGCGTTGAGCAGCGTGGCGGCCGTGGTGCCGCCGAAGGGGCCGACCATGTTGGTGTAGGCCGGCTCGGTGGCGCCGGTGTAGCGGTGGTCGCCGGCCGGCGCGAGCTGCACGGCTTTGTCGAAAGTGGTGGTCATCGGGATGCTCCGTTGTCGGATGTCATGAGGAGGAAGCCGCGCAGGCGTGGCGGCGCAACGGTGGTGGGGGTCAGAAACTTTCCTTGAAGGGCCGCAGGTCCAGCTCCTGCGTCCAGGCGGAGGGGTGCTGCAGGTGCAGCTGCCAGTAGGCTTCGGCGATGGCGTCGATGTTCAGCAGGCCGTGCTCGCCGCGCGCCTGGGCCAGTTGCGGCATCAGCTTGAGCAGGCGCTCGCCCTCGATGCCGCCGTCGATCACGACGTGGGCCACGTGGATGCCCTGCGGGCCCAGCTCGCGCGCCATGCTCTGGCTGAGCATGCGCAGCCCGGCCTTGGCCGCCGCGAAATGCGCGAAGCCCGCCTTGCCGCGCAGGCTGCCCGAGGCACCGGTGAAGAGCACCGTGCCGCGCTTGAGCGGCACCAGGTGGCGCGCCGCCTCGCGTGCGACCAGGAAGCCGGCGAAGCAGCCCACGCGCCAGAAGTCCTCGAACTGCCGGGCGCTGGTCTGCGCCAGCGGAATCACCGCGTTGTTGCCGGCGTTGAAGGCGACCACGCTGGGCGGCTGCACGTCGGGCTTGGGCTCGAAGGCCCGGGCGAACAGGCGCACCACGTCCTCCTCGCACGTGGCGTCCAGCACCACGGCATCGGCCGAGCCGCCCTTGGCGCGTATGGCCTGCACCACGGCCTCCACCTTGGCCGGCGTGCGGCCGCAGACGTGGACGTGGAACTCCTCGCGCGCGAAGCGCCGGCACAGCGCCGCACCCAGGCCCTGCCCGGCCCCGACGCCGACGACGATGGCTGACGGCAGCATTGCGTTACTCCTCATCCGGGCTTGCTGCCCTCCCGATATGCCACCCGGCATAATCCGGGCTGCATCATACACACGGCTATGCCAAGCGGCATAGATTTCCCCATGGGCACCGACACCCGCATCAAGATGGTCATCGGCGCGGCCGACCTGCTCAGCCGCCGCGGCCTGCACGCCACCAGCTTCCGCGAGGTGGTGCGCCACACGGCCACGCCGCGCGGCTCCATCGCCCACCATTTCCCCGGCGGCAAGCAGCAGCTGGTGGAGGAAGCCGTCAGCTTCGCCGGCGGGCAGATCGCCCAGGGACTGGCCTACGTGCTGGAGAAACACGGCGCCGTCGGCGGCCTGCGGCGCTTCCTCGGCGCCTGGCGCAAGCGGCTGGAGGCCGAAGGCTTCGAGTCCGGCTGCCCGGTGCTGGCGGTGGCGGTGGAGCACTACAGCAGCGATGCGCGCGGCGTGGCCGGTGCGGCGGACGAGCAGGCGCAGGCGCGGCTGCTGGATCTGGTGGACAGCGTATTCGTGCAATGGCGCCAGGTATTGGCCGTGGCGCTGGAGCGCGAAGGCGTGGCGCACGCCCGGGCGCAGCGGATGGCGGTGATGGCCATAGCCGCCGTGGAAGGCGCGCTGGCGATGTGCCGCGCGGGCCGCAGCGTGGCCGTGCTCGACGAGGTGGCGGAGGAACTGGAGCTGCTGGTCCGCAGCGGCATCGCCCCTGCATAGGGCCCGCACCGCAGGCAATGGTTTTCCCCGCAAGTCGGATATGTGAGCTTCATCACAGACTACCGGGGTGCGCGGCAGGACACTGCGGGCACGTTCCCAACCGCTCAACCCATCCACAGGAGCCCGTCATGTCCCTGCGCATCAACGACACCGCACCCGACTTCACCGCCCAGACCACCCAGGGCAGCATCCGCTTCCACGACTGGATCGGCGACCAGTGGGCCGTCCTGTTCTCGCACCCCAAGGACTTCACCCCGGTGTGCACGACCGAGCTGGGCTACATGGCGAAGATCGAGCCCGAGTTCACCAAGCGCAACACCAAGCTGATCGGCCTGTCGGTGGACCCGGTGGACAACCACACCAAGTGGGCCGCCGACATCGAGGAGACCCAGGGCGCCGCGGTCAAGTACCCGATGATCGGCGACACCGACCTGGCCGTGGCCAAGCTCTACAACATGCTGCCCGCCGACGAGGCCGGCACCTCCGAGGGCCGCACGCCGGCCACCAACGCCACCGTGCGTTCGGTCTTCGTCATCGGCCCGGACAAGAAGATCAAGCTGATGCTGACCTACCCCATGACCACCGGCCGCAACTTCGACGAGATCCTGCGCGTGCTGGACTCCATGCAGCTGACTGCCAAGCACAAGGTCGCCACGCCCGCCAACTGGAAGCAGGGCGAGGACGTGATCATCACCGCCGCCGTCAGCAACGAGGAAGCCGACAAGACCTTCCCCGGCTACAAGACCATCAAGCCCTACCTGCGCACGACCAAGCAGCCGGGCTGATCGGGGCCCCCCTCCTCAGTGCCCCGGCGCCAGGGCGCCTGCCGGCTGCGGCAGGCAGCCCAGGTCCAGCAGCGCCGCGCGCACCGCGGCGTCCAGCGGCGTGTGCGGCTCCGTGCGCAGCACGCGCACCAGCTTGCGGTTGTCCAGCCGCATCGGCGCACCCCAGAGGTAGCGCATCTCCATCGTCTCCTTCAGCACCGGCACCAGCGGCGCCAGTGCACGCATCAGCCACCACGGCATGCCGCGCAAGGCCGGCGCCGCGCCGGTGCGTGACTGCACCACGCGCTGGATGGCCCGGCCCATCTCGTCGCCGCTTGCGGTCCAGTGGCCGGCGAAGTGGAAGGTGTCGAAGTCCGGCAGGCCGGCTTCGATGTCGGCCAGGCGGGCGAAGGTCTCGCCCAGGTCCGGCAGGTAGGCCCAGGCGTGGCCCACGCCGGGCTGGGCCGGCGAGCGCACGACGCGCACCGGCCGGCCGGGCCGCACCATGGCGATCGAGAACCAGGAGCTGGGCGAACGCGCGCCGAAGAAATCGCCGGCGCGCAGCACGATGGCGCGCGCGCCCCGGGCGGCGCCGTCGCGCAGCATCTGCTCCATCTCCAGCCTCACCTCGCCCTTGCGCGAGACCGGGCGCTGCGGCGTGGCTTCGTCCAGCAGCGTTTCGCCCGGGTCGTAGTTGTAGATGTTGCCGGGAAACAGGATGCGTGCGCCGGCGGCCTGCGCAGCGGCGATGCTGTTGGCCAGCATGGGCAGCGCCAGTTCGCGCCAGCGCTGGTAGTTGGGCGGGTTCAGCGCGTGCACGATGACACGTGCCCCCTGGGCCGCGCGCAGCACGTCGGCCGGCTGCTGCGCATCGCCGCGCAGCCACTGCACGCCGGACAGCTCGCCGCGCGCGGCCGCTGCATCGGGGTCGCGGGCCAGGGCCTGCACACGCCAGCCACGGGCCAGCAGCGCGCGGGCGGTGCAGCTGCCGGCACCGCCGGTGGCACCGAGGACCAGCGCCGTGCGGGCGGCGGAGGGAACGATGGACGGATTCGACATGAGGGGCTCCCGGAGGCGAGTGGATGGCGGCATGGTCTCGCCGCGGCGGCTAAACGGCAATCGACGAAATCCGTTCAGCGGCTATACATTTCCGTATGAGCACGATCGCCGAGACCATCCCGCCCCACCCCGACTGGCAGCTCTACCGCTCCTTCCTGGCCGCCGTGCGCGAAGGCAGCCTGTCGGGCGCGGCGCGTGCGCTGGGCCTGACGCAGCCCACGCTGGGCCGGCACATCGACAGCCTGGAGACGGCCCTGCGCGTCAAGCTCTTCACGCGCTCGCTCGACGGCCTCGTGCCCACCGAGGCCGCGCAGCGCCTGCTGGGCCCGGTGGAGACCATGGCATCGGCGGCCGAGGCGGCGCAGCGCGCGGTGTCCGCACGCGCCGGCGCGGCCAGCGGCACCGTGCGCATCACGGCCAGCGAGATCATGGGCGGCGAGGTGCTGCCCGGCCTGCTGGTGCCGCTGCGCGCCGCGCATCCGGACCTGGCGGTGGAGCTGACGCTGACCAACCGCAACGAGGACCTGCTGCGCGGCGACGCCGACATCGCGGTGCGCATGGTGCGGCCCACGCAGCGCGACCTGGTCGCCCGCTCGATCGGCCGCGTCGACATCGGCTTGTTCGCGCATCGCCGCTACCTGAAGGCGCACGGCGCGCCGCGCGATCTGGCCGAGGTGGCCGGCCACACGCTGATCGGCTACGACCGCGACCCGCTGGGCTTCCAGCTGCTGCAGCGCTGGAAGGTTCCGCTGGGACGCGAGGCCTTCGCGATCCGTTGCGATAACGACCTGGCCCAGGTCGCCGCCCTGCGCGCCGGCCTGGGCATCGGCGCCCTGCACCTGGGCATCGCACGGCGCGACCGGCAACTGGTGCCGGTGCTGCAGCCCGCCCTGCTCTTCCAGCTGGACATGTGGCTGGTGATGCACCGCGACCACCGCGGGCTGCCGCGGGTGCAGGTGGCGTTCGATCATCTGGCGCAGCAGTTGGCTGCGTACGCCGCGTCGTCGCGGCTGGCTTAGGCCCGCACGAACAGGGCCTGCGCCCGGTCCCTCGCCTTCGCCGCCACGCCCCCTGCCATCGCCACCGCCCCCTTGCCTTCGAGCATCCGCGCGAACACCTCGCGCACCGCGGCGCCCTCGGTGGCGCGCAGCTGCTGCAGCCAGCGCCCCGTGTCGCGCAGCCTGCCGTGCACGAAGAGGTCCTGCGCCGCGGCCTCCATGCGGCGGGCGGGCTGCTCCAGCTCGCGCAGCGTGCGCACGGCAATCTGGTTGCGGGCGCGCTGCAGGCCGGCCTCGTCGGCCGCGTCCGCGTGGCGGCGCAGCAGTTCCGAGGCGGCGTCGAGGAACTCGTGGGCCTGCTCGGGGCCGGTGGCGGCCTCCAGCACGAACTGGCCGGCCAGCGGGAAGATGTCGGCCGAGCAGGAGGTGTAGTACGCCAGCCCGCGCCGCTCGCGGATCTCGTCGAGCAGCGGGCTGCTCATGCCCTCGCCCAGCAGCGCGGCAGCCAGCACGTGGGCGAGGTGGCGCTCGTCGACCAGGGGCGGAGCGTCGAAGCCCAGCACCATGTGGCACTGGCTGCTGCCCGCCAGGCGGCGCAGCTTGACGCCGCCCTGCCACGCCGGCGGCTCCACCGCGTTGGGCAGCCCGCGCGGCATCGCGCCGAAGGCGGCCTCCACGGTGCGCGTGAAGGCGTCCGCCTCCACCGGCCCCGCGACCGCGACCACCACGTTGCAGGCCGTGTACTGGCGCTGCACGTAGTCCAGCAGGTCGGACCGCGTGAAACGCTTGAGGTTGGCGCGGTTGCCGATCACCGGCTGGCCGGCCGGATGCAGGCCGTAGCAGGCCTTGTCGAAGAGCTGGAAGGCGGTGCCCACCGGGTCCTCCTCGAACTCGGTGAACTCGTGTTCGATCACCTGGCGCTCGCGCTCCAGCTCGGCCTCGGGGAAGGTGCTGTTGCGCACGATGTCGGCCAGCAGCTCGACGAAGGCCGGCAGGTCCTGCGGCAGGCCCTCGACGTGGAAGGCGGTGTGGTCCTTGTCCGTGTGGGCGTTGACCTCGGCACCCAGGCGCTCGGCGTCCAGGTTGATGCGCTGGCAGTCGCGGCTGTGCGTGCCCTTGAAGGCCATGTGCTCGACGACGTGGCTGATGCCGTTGAGCGCACGCGTTTCGTGCAGGCTGCCGGTGCGGATGAAGACGCTGAGGCTGGCCGTGTGCCGCCAGGGCATCGGGATGACGACGGTGCGCAGGCCGTTGGCCAGCGTGGCGACGGTGGGGGCAGGGGTGCGGTCCAAGACTTGTTCTTTTGGCGGCGGGAGGCCGCAGTGTCGCCGCAGATGGGGAGGCCGGCGCTTGACATCGCGCAGGCCGCCAAATAATCTCCGACCGGCTATATAGCCACAAGGAAATATAAATGTCCTCCCCTGCCCCACCGGCTGCCGCGCTGGACCGCGTCTTCAGCGCGCTGGCCGACCCCACGCGCCGCGCCATCCTGGCGCGGCTGGTCGACGGCGAGGCCACGGTCAACGAGCTGATCGCGCCCTTCCACCTGTCGCAGCCCGCGATCTCCAAGCACCTGAAGGTGCTGGAACAGGCCGGCCTGGTGATGCGCGGGCGCGCCGCGCAGACGCGCCCCGTGCGCCTGAACCCCGAGCCGCTGGGCGAGGCCGCGCGCTGGCTCGGCCACTACCGGCGCTTCTGGGAGGACAGCTTCGACAAGCTGGACGCGCTGCTGCAGGCCGATGCACCCGCCGCCGCCAAGTCGGCCCCCCACCCGCGAGCAGCCAAGCCCGCCACCCGTCCCTCCAGGAAAGGAAAGACCCATGCCCGCAAGTCCGCCGCTTGAGCCCCGCACGACCACCACCGCCGCCGTCGCGCCCTTCCAACTCACCCGCAGCTTCGCCGCCCCGCTGGAGCGCGTCTGGCAGGCCTGGAGCGATCCCGCGCAGTTCGGCCTGTGGTGGGGCCCCAGGGGCTGCACCCTGGAAGCCCTGGCCTTCGACTTCCGCGCCGGCGGCCTCTTCCACTACCGCATGGACCTGCCCGACGCGCCGCCGATGTGGGGCCGCTTCGCCTTCCGCGAGTTGCTTCCGCGCCAGCGCATCGTCTGGCTCAACGCCTTCTCCAACGCGCACTGCGGCATCGCCCGCGCGCCCTTCAGCGAGCTGTGCCCGCTGGAGATCGAGAACCGCGTGAGCTTCAGCGAGGAGGCCGGCCGCACGACGCTGTCGCTGCGCGCGGCGCCCTGGGGCGCGAGCGCCGAGGAGGAAGGCTTCTTTGCGGAGCTTTGCAGCTCGGGGAGCCTGGCGCAGGGATACGGGGGGACCTTCGATCAGTTGGCAGAGATGCTGGCGCGTTGACTACTGCGCCCCCTTGAGGAGGGACGCCGCAACGCTGCTACCATCCGCCAATGGCGGATAGCATTTCTGGATGGAATTCATCGAGACGCCTACCTTCACTCGCCAGGTCATCGAGTTGCTGACCGACGATGAATACCGGGAGATGCAGAACGCACTGGTCGAGGATCCCGAACGGGGAGACCTGATCCGTGGCGGCGGTGGCGTCCGCAAGCTGCGGCACGCCATTCAAGGAAGGGGCAAGAGCGCAGGCGTGCGGGTCATTTACTACTGGATCAAGGACGACCATCAGATCTACATGTTGGTGGTCTATCCGAAGTCCCGGAAGGACGACCTGACGGACAAGGAAGTCGCCATCCTTCGTGCACTGGTCAAGGAGCTGTAGCAATGGACAAGAAGCTGTTCGGTGAGCTGGTCACCAGCCTGGAAGAAGCCAAGGCAATCTCCAAGGGCAAGGCCGCGCCTTCCCGTCGCTTCGACGTCCAGCCTATCGACGCGAAGGCCGTACGCGAGCAGACCGGCCTGTCGCAAATCGAGTTCGCCAAGCTGATGCGCGTCAGCGTGAAGACCCTGCAGAACTGGGAGCAGCACCGCCGCAACCCGACGGGGCCCGCCGCCGCGTTGCTCAAGATCGTGGCGACGGCACCCGAGGTCGCCCTGAAGTCGCTGCACGGCTGAAGGGCGATCCAGCCCCTTGGGCGATCACGACCCCAGCGCCCACTCGTTGAGCCCCACGCGCACCGTGCGCGCCGCCTCGGCCTGCTCGTCGATGCGCCGCTGCACGTGCCCCGCCAGGTGCCGCGCATCGTCACCGACGCCGGAGAACCTTCCCGAGCCCCAGGTGTACTGCCACGGCAGCCCCAGGAAATAGAGCCCCGGCTGCGCGGTCACGCCGCGGCGGTGGCTGGGGTAGCCCTTGCCGTCGAAGACCGGCATCTCGATCCAGCCCCAGTCGGGGCGGAAGCCGTTGCTCCAGATCACGCTGGTGATGCCGCTGGCTGCGACGTCCAGCTCGCGCAGCGGCTCGCCGGGCTGCCATACCGGCACATAGCGCGCCTCTTCGGGCGCGGCGATGCCCTGGGCGGCGATGTACTTGTCGATGCTGGTCTTGATGCTCTCGCTGACCGCATCGGCGTTGTCCAGGTTGTGCTTCAGGTCGTCGCCGAAGTGGAAGCGCCCGCCGCGCACGTCCTGCAGGCGGCCGTGCAGCTGCATGCCCTCCTTGGCAAAGCGCCGCAGGTCGATGTCGCGCCCGCCGTCGCGGCCGGTGACGTAGTGGTTGGCCTTGGCGCGCACGCGCTCCTTCAGCGGATGCTCGTGCACGGGCATGTCGTAGTAGCCCATGTCGGCCAGCCAGTCGACCACGTCGCGGCCGCGGTAGAAGCGCGCGGTGCGCGGGGCGCTGCCCACGCACAGGTGCACCTTGCGGCCGGCCAGGTGCAGGTCTTCGGCGATCTGCGCGCCGGACTGGCCGCTGCCCACCACCAGCACCTCGCCCGCAGGCAGCTGGGCGGCATTGCGGTAGTCCACGGAATGGATCTGCAGCACGTGCTCGGGCAGGCGCTCGGCGATGCGCGGCACCGTGGGCACGTGGTAGCCGCCGATGGCGATCACCACCTGGTCCGCGGTGTACTCGCCGTCGCTGGTGCCGACCTCGAACACGCCGCCGGGCCCGCGCCGCACGGAACGCACCGCCACGCCCTCGCGCAGCGGGGGCTGGAAGCTG
Organism: Aquabacterium sp.; assembly: GCA_004322345.1. Lineage (GTDB taxonomy): Bacteria > Pseudomonadota > Gammaproteobacteria > Burkholderiales > Burkholderiaceae_C > Aquabacterium. The sequence continues at coordinate 20,907 of SCTQ01000211.1, forward strand.
GCGGCATAGGCCTCGATGTAGGCCACGATCTCCTCGCGCACCATGAAGCCGTGCGGGTCGGTGCCGCCGTAGTCGGCGTAGCTGAAGCCGGGCAGCGCGCACTGCCAGTTCGGCGTCACCAGGCAGAAGCTGTCCCAGCGCCGCGTGCGCCATTCGTGCGCGAGGCGGTGCTTCTCGAACACCAGGTGCTCGATGCCGTTGTGCTTCAGGCACCAGCTCATGGCGAGGCCCGCCTGGCCGCCGCCGACGACGATCACCGGCAGGTGGCTGCCGCGCATGTTGGGTTGACTCATGTCCATCTCGCTTGCTCCGGGGCGGCGGGCGCCCGTCTGGGGGTTATGGGGTACTACTCCTCGAACGATTCGACTCGCACCTGCGCATCGGCCTGCTCCTTGAAGCGCCCGGCCAGGTCCTCGATCTCCGACAGCTCCACGGCCGCGTGTGCGCAGCCATAGCCGTACTTGGCGCGCACGCGCTCGCTGGCGATGCCGTAGGCGGTGCGGCTGCGTTCGACGAAATCCGGCAACGCGTAGGCCGCGCCGGGCACGAAGAAATCCTTGATCACAAGCGACGGCGAATAGCAGCGCCGCGTGGAGCCGTCCGGCCAGCGGACGGTGAAGTGCATTTCAGGCATGGGCTTGCTCCGGTTGCGCGGGCGTGCGGCGCGGGGCCGCCAGCCAGTCGCGGTAGACGAGTTCGTGGCGCCGCGCGCAGTCGCTCCACGGGAAACGCGCGGCCGTGGCCTGGGCGCGGCGGCGCAGGCGCAGCGCGGCCGCGGGCTCGCTCAGTTGGGCCAGCAAGGTGCAGGCGGCATCGGCGATGGAGATCGCGTCCTGCGGGTCGGCCCAGGCCACGTCGTCCGGCTGCAGGTATTCGGTGAAGGGCGCGATGCGCGAGGTCACCACCGGCGTGCCGCAGGACAGCGACTCCAGCAGCACCAGGCCGAAACCCTCCTGCACCGACGGGAACAGCATCACGTCGGCCAGGCGCATCAGCGCGGCGGCCTCGCCGTCGGCGACGGGGCCGGCCAGCACCACGCTGCGGCCGGGGCCCACGGCCAGGCCGCTGGCGCGCAGCAGCTCGTCGAAGGCGGCCTGGTAGCCGCCGTGGTCCAGCAGGCTGGCGCCGCCGGCGATCACCAGCTGGGCGTTGGGCCAGCGCCGCTTGAGCAGCGTGAAGGCCTGCAGGATGCCCATGGTGTTCTTGCGCGGCTCGACGCCGCCCACGGCCAGGAAGAGCGGCGCGGCGCCGCCCTCGCAGCTGCTCTGCCAACCATCGGCGCCGTCTTTCCAGCCCGCGAACAGGCCCAGGCGGCTGCGCAGCGCGGCGTCGCCGGCCTGCGGCAGCGGCGAGAAGCGCAGCGGGTCCACGCCATTGCCCACCACCTCGGCGGCGATGCCGTGGTCGGCACGCAGCCGCGCTCGCCAGCCCTCGCTGACGCACAGCACGCGGTGCGCACGCAGGAAGCCACGCGTCTGCCACTCCATGAGCAGCGGGTCGTCGAAGCGGTCCAGGTGATGCACCGTGCGCACGAAGCCAGCAAGGCGTCCGCGCTCGGTGAGCGTGGCCAGCGCATTGGCGCTGATGCTGTCCTGGGCGTGGAAGACGTCCCAGCCCCCGCAGCCCTCGCGCTCGAACCAGTCGACGTAGTCGGCGATGCGCTGGCGCACCAGGGCGCGCAGCGGGCCCTGCGGGCCGGCGAGCAGGCCGGCCAGCGGCGCGGCCTCGCCGGGCCGCGCCGGCTCCTGCGTCGGCACGACCTGCGTGCGGCAGATGCTGCGGCGGAAGAAGCCCTGGCCCTGGCGGCCCGGCGCAAAGACGGTCACGTCGTGGCCTGCTTGCGTCAGCGCCTCGCCCAGTTCCAGCGCGTGCACGACGGCGCCGCGTGGGTTGACCGAGTGGGTCAGCAGGGCGACGCGCAGGCTGTCCTCAGGCTGTTGCATGGCGGGGTTCCCTCCCGGTGCTGGCGTCGGCGCGAACGGCACCGCAGCCGATGAAGCCCGCGCCGCGGAAGTCCCACAGGCGCGCTTCCTGTCCCTGCAGCGCCACGCTCACGACGCCGCTTTCGTCCAGCACGCCGATGTCCGCGCAGGCGATGCCCTGCGACTCGAAGAGACCGCGGATGCCCGCCACCTGGCCGTCCCGCGCGGCCAGCAGGAAGCCGAAGCTGGGAAAGCCCAGCAGCCAGCGCTGGAAGGAAGCGGCGTCCCCCGCCTGCCCCGGCGGATGCGGCAGGGCGTCGAGGTCCAGGCGTGCGCCCAGGCCACCGGAGCACTCCAGCAGCATCAGCGCCGTGCCTAGCACGCCGGCATTGCTGATGTCCTTGGCGGCGCGGCTGAGCCCCGCCTCGGCGATCTGCGGCAGCAGGTCGAGCGCGGCGCGCAGCCGCGCGGGCGGCGCGCCGGTGGCGGCGTCCCAGAAGGGATGCGGGTCGTGCCAGCGCCCGCGCAGGTCCACGGCCATCAGCAGGCGGTCGCCGGGGCGCGCGGCGAAGCTGCTGAGCAGCCTGCGCGCACGGCCCAGCACGGAGACCGCGAGTTGCCCGCGATCGCTGCGCGCATTGGTGTGGCCGCCGACCAGCGGCACGCCATAGGCCGCGCAGGCATCGGCCAGCCCCTGCAGCACGGGGCGGCCGGCTTCCTCGCCGGCGCTCCACAGCGCATCCACCACGGCCAGCGGGCGCCCGCCCATCGCGGCCACGTCGCTGAGGTTGACCATCACGCCGCACCAGCCGGCGAACCAGGGCTCGGCGGCGACGAACTCGTTGATGAAGCCTTCGATGGCCAGCAGCGTGTAGCCGTCGCCGTCCACCAGGGCCGCGCAGTCGTCGCCGTTGGGAACGGCCTGCACCGCGCTGCCCTGTGTGCCGGCGCGCGCCAGCGCCTCGACCACCGGCGCGATGTCGCGCTTGTGGGCGAAGGCGCGGCTGGCGCGCAGCGCGGCGACGAGGGCGGCGAGGTCGATGGCCATGTTCAGGCCGCCTCGGTGCGGCGCGCACGGCGTGCAGCGGTGACGACGAAGCCCGTCAGGGGATCGGCGATCGGCGGGTAATGCGCCAGGCCCGCCTGCATCACGCCATGCGGCCGGCCGTGGACCTCGATGCGGTCCAGCAGCCGCCAGTTCAGCTTCTGGAACAGCTCGACGTTCTGCGCCTGGACCTGGGCCATGAAGCGGTCGCAGCCACGGGCGTTGGCCGTGCCCACCGCTGCGCGGATCAGCGCCGAGCCCAGATGGCCATGGCGGCGGAAGGCCGCGTGCACGGCCAGGCGCGAGCCGGTCCAGGTGCGCGGCGCGTCCGGCCATTCGTGGATGCGCACGGTGCCCACCACCTGGTCCGGCTGGCCGGCCACGCAGCTCAGCGCGACGATGGTGTGGGCCAACCCGTCGGCAGCGTCGATCGCGTCGCGGTCGTCGCCGGCGAAGACGCCCTGCTCGTGGCAGAACACCGCGCGCCGCAGGGCCGCGGCCTCGCGCCGCTCCCAGCCGGCATCGGCCAGCTTGACCAGGAAGGCGCTGGGCACGTGGGCGTCGTAGGGGTCGAAGAGCATGGCGGTCTCCCGGCGGCGTTCACTCGAAGGTGGACAGCGACGAACACGCGCCGCACTTGCCGCAGCCGGCCTTGATGTCCGCGGACTTCAGCCCGCCGCGCACCAGCATCTGCCCCAGCGGCTCCAGCACGCCGCGCATGAAGCCGGCGTCGGGCGCGGGGTGGTCCTCCAGCGGGGTGCCGCTGATGGGCACGAAGGGCACGACGAAGGGGTAGACGCCCAGGCCGATGAGCCGCTCGCTGACCGACAGGATGGTCTCGCGCGTGTCGCCCAGGCCGGCCAGCACGTAGGTGCTGACCTGGCCGCGGCCGAAGACGGCCACCGCCGCCTCGAAGGCCTCGTAATAGCGCTCCAGCGGCACGCCGGCCTTGCCGGGCATGAGCTTCATGCGCAGCTCGGGCGTCAGCACTTCCAGATGCATGCCCAGCGCGTCGATGCCGGCGGCCTTCATGCGGTCGAACCAGCGGTCGTCGTCGGGCGGTTCGCACTGGCCCTGGATGGGCAGGCTGACCGCGGCCTGCACCGCGAAGGCGCTGTCGCACAGCACGGCTGCGCCGCGGTCGGGCGTGGGCGGCGTGCCGGTGGTCATCACCATGTGCTTGACGCCGTCCAGCAGCACGGCGGCGCGGGCCACCTCGGCCAGCTGCTCCGGCGTCTTGTGCGCGATGGTGCGGCCCGCCGCCAGCGACTGGCCGATGGCGCAGAACTGGCAGGTCTTGCGCCGGCTCTCGTAGCGGATGCAGGTCTGCAGGATGGTCGTGGCCAGCACGTCGGTGCCGTGCAGCGTGGCGATCTTCTGGTAGGGCACGCCGTCGAAGGTCTGCAGCTTGTAGAAGCGCGGCTGCTTCGGGAAGGCGATGCTGGCGATGGGGATGCCGGCGCGCTTGAGCGTGCCGTCGGCCTCGGCCACGTAAGGCGAGGACCAGGCCGACGAGGTGTGCACCGGCACCATCACCGTATGCCCGTCCACCGTGACGGCCTTGTGGTCCGAGGGCCCTGCGCCGCCGCGGCGGCTGGCCGCGCCCGCGCCGGGATCAGCGAGTCGCAGCCCCGACGATTGCAGTTCGGTGATCAGCTGCCGGCTGGCTGGAGACAAGGCTGATGGCGGGTTGAGGCTGGACGGGTTCATCGAGGGGGCTCCCGTTGGAGATGGACGGCTCGGCAGGCAGGGCGACAGCACTCACCATGGGCTGCGCCGGTTCGTTGTTCAGGTGCAGGCTCAGCAGCTCCGGCCGGGCGTAGTGCCCCACCGAATCCATCATTCGCTTGCGCTTGGTGATCAGGCTCATGTCGAGGTCGGCGACGACCAGGCCCTCGCCCTCCTTCAGCGGGCCCGCGAGCACCACGCCCTCCGGGCTGACGATGGCCGAGCAGCAGCCGCCGCGCAGGCCCTTCTGCAGCACCGGGTCCGTCGTGACCGAGGCGATCTGCTCCTCGGTCAGCCAGCCCGTGGCGTTGACGACGAAGCAGCCGGACTCCAGCGCGTGGTGGCGGATGGTCACTTCCATCTGGTCCGCGAAGATCGGGCCCACCAGCGAGCCGGGGAACTGGGCGCAATGGATCTCCTCGTGCTGGGCCATCAGCGCGTAGCGCGCCAGCGGGTTGTAGTGCTCCCAGCAGGCCAGCGCGCCGATGCGGCCGATGGCCGTGGGCACCACCTGCAGGCCGGCCCCGTCGCCCTGGCCCCAGACCATGCGCTCGTGGTAGGTGGGCGTGAGCTTGCGGCGCTTCAGTCGCATGCGGCCCTGCTCGTCGAAGATCAGCTGGGTGTTGTAGAGCGAGCCGTGGTCGCGCTCGTTGACGCCCAGCACCACCACCATGGCGTGGCGCCGCGCCCGCTCGGACACCGCGTCGGTGACGGGCCCCGGCACGACCACCGCGTGCTCGACCAGCCGCATGTGGTCGGCACCCATCAGCATGGGCGGCTTCACGAAGGAGAAGTAGGGGTAGTAGGGCAGGAAGGTCTCGGGGAAGACCGCCAGCTGCACGCCGCGCCCCGCCGCCTCGTCCAGCGCGGCCAGCACCTTCTCCAGCGTGCCGGCGGGCCGTTCGATGTCGGGGGAGATCTGGACTGCCGCTGCCCGGACGATGCGTTGCATGGCATGCCTC
>SCTQ01000212.1 GCA_004322345.1 Aquabacterium sp.
CAGCACGCCCGTCAGCGCACCCGTGATGCTCAGGTGGTCCAGCGTCACGTCGTCCGCACCCTGCAGCTCGAACACCGCCGTACCCGTGTTCGTGTTGCCGCGGTTGAGCACCGTGCTGTGGTTGACCGCGCCGCGGATGGTCACGCCGCTGTCCTGGCCCACGATGTAGATGTTGGTACCCAGCAGGTAGTTGCCGGTGTCCACCAGGATCACGTCGCCGGCCTTCAGGTCGTAGGTGTCCAGCACCGCGCGGATGGATGCCTTGGGCTGGTCGGGCGACAGGCCGTCGTTGGCATCGCTGCCTGCGGCGGTGGTGTATTCGTCTCCGGCCAGCGAGTTGTCGTTGACGTAGTAGTAGGTGATGGGCGCGATGACCGAGAAGGTCGCGTCGGTGACGTCGCCCACCGCAGGCGCCGTGATCGAGGTGATGCGGATCTCGTAGTTCGTGCCGGGCACGAAGCTCGCCGCGTCGACCAGCCAGTTGTAGCTGCCGTCGTTGGCCTCGTTGGCCGACAGCATCGTGAAGTTCGCCGCATTGCCGCCGCGGTACTCGATGCTGACGTTGCCGCTGAAGCCGAAGGAGCGCCAGCGGATCTCCACCGCGCTGTCCTGTCCGATGCGCTCGCCGCCATTGGGCGACAGCACGGTGACGTACTGCGCCGGGCTGCGGCCGGCCTGGGCCGTGTTGCCGTAGGCGCCGATGTTGACGTAGCCGCCGTTGGGCGTCGGCTCGTTGCTGTACGGGTCGCTGGCGCGGCCGCGGTCGATGACCGGCGACTGCACGGTGCTGGTCAGCGCGCTGGCTGCGATCATCATCGGCAGGCCGTTGACCGCGTTGCGCACCGGCGCCTGGCCGCTGCCGCCGCTGAAGCCGCCGTAGGCGCTGCGCTCGTGGAAGTCGTCGTCGCGGCCGTCCTGGGCCAGGTTGACGTAGCCCAGCTTGTTGTCCGCGCCGTCGGAGTCGACGAAGCGCGGGTCCGCCACCAGGCTGTTGGCGTCGGTGAAGGAGGCGCCGCGCCAGGAAGCCAGCGAGCTCCGGTCCACCCCTTGCCATTGGCCCAGCACGCCGGCGGCCGAAGGCATGAAGAGGTTGTAGTCGGACTTGAAGCCGATCTGGCTGTTGGAGGCCACGCTCAAGGCATAGCCGGCGTCGGCGCCCAGGATGTTGTTGTAGAGCGAGACGTTGCTCGCGTCGGCCACCTTGATCGCGTCGCCTGCCGCCTGCACCACCGTGTTGTTGATGAAGGTCAGGCCGTCGCCGGTGACGACCGCCCCGGCCTGGGTGTTGCCGTAGATCAGGTTGCCGCGCGCAGTGCGCGGCGTGTTGCCATAGGCGTAGGTGCGCAGGCCTACCGCGTTGGAGTAGATGACGTTGCCCAGCACGTCGGAGTTCTCGGCGCGCACGCCTTCCGCCGTGTGGTTGTAGACGCGGTTGTTCTCGACGCTGCCGTACCAGGTGTAGACGCCCTGGGTGTTGCTGAACACCACGTTGGAACGTACGGCCACGTTGCTGTAGCCGTAGATGCCCCAGGCATTGGCGGAGTTGTGGCCGTAGACCGTGTTGCCGGCCACCACCGCGCCGTAGTAGGCGTAGATGCCACCGTCGCGGTTGTTGTAGACGAGGTTGCCGTTGTTCTTGGTCAGGTCGGTGTCGCCCACGGTGGCGTTCGCGCTGCCCGTGTTGTTGGACAGGTAGATGCCTGCGCGGTTGTCGTAGGAGCGGTTGCGCTGGATCAGCACGGCACCGGACTGGCTGAAGGCGAAGCCCCAGTCGGTGTTGCCGTGGGCTTCGTTGTCCGTCGCCCGCGCGATGGCGCCGGTGACCGAGAAGCCGATGCCGGCGTTGCCGAAGGCCACCGAGTTGGTCAGCGACTCGATGCTGCCGCTGATCACGACGCCCGCGGCGCCGTTGTTGTACGCCGTCAGGTGGTCGAAGTCGCCGAAGGGCGAGGCGGTGTCGATCAGGAAGCCCTGCTGCGCATGGCCGCTGGCGGTGATCCAGCTGGCGCTGAAGCTGTCCGAGCCGTTGTGCACGTAGACCCCGCGCTGGGCGTTCTCCAGCGTGAGGTGGTTGATGCTGACGAAGTCCGCGTCATCGAGGTCGATCAGGGCGCGGGTCTTGTCGCCCGGGATGGCCGGGAAGAGGCGCGCCACCAGGGCCGGGTCCACCGGGCCGGTGATGGTGAAGCCTTCGTCCAGGCCCATGCCAGGGCCGGCCACGAGGCTGACGTCGTTGGAGCCGGACACCGCGATCGGGTCGATCATCGGGTAGTCGCCGGTGTCGATGTACAGCGTGTCGCCGGCCTTGAGGTCATAGGCACGCAGCACGTTGACCGGGTTCGGCTTGGGAGCGTCCGGCGTCTTGCCGGTGTTGCGGTTGTCGCCGATGGCGTTGGGGGTGTAGACATCGCCCGCGTTGCTGCCGTCGTCGACGTAGTAGTTCGTACCGTCCTCGGGAACGGAGAAGGTCTCCTGACTGCGGTCGATGACCTCGGGCGCGTCGACCAGGGACACCTGGATGCGCAGGCCCTTGGTGCCGAAGTCGATGCCGGAGTTGCCGGGGATCCAGATGAACTCGCCGTCGTCGGGCGTGGCCGCCACGATGTTGGTGACGAAGCGCGGGCCGTTGGCCGTGTCCTGGACCAGGTCGATGCGCACCGACGAGAAGCTGGTGTTGTTGACGGTCTGCCAGCGCACGGCCAGGGGCTCGTTCTTCTCCCAGTCGGTGTAGAGGTCCGGGAAGCGCAGCATGATCTTGCGCGCGGCGCCGGTGGATGCCTCGTGCGTGCCGGCGCCGTAGGCGCCCAGGTCGGGCACGTAGCCGTCGGAGACGGAATAGACGAAGCCGTTGTCGAACCACACGTCGGCACTGCCGCCGCTGTTGCGGTCGGCGTCGAAGCGCAGCACGGCGAAGCGCGCGCCCACCGGGGCGGTCACGCGGTCGCCGACCAGCTCCCAGCGATCGGCGGTGTTCTGCGCCTGGACGGTCTGGCGGCGGATCTCGTTGCCCTGTGCGTCCAGGAAGATCAGCGAGACCGAGCCCGCGTCGCGCGGCACCTCGGCCGCGGCGCGCACGCGCCCGCCGAAGGCCAGGTCCAGCAGGCCGGAATCGATCTGCGTGATGCTGAAGCCGGCGGTCAGCAGGTTGATGCTCTGCTGGGCGAAGCCCTGCTCGATGTTGCCGGCGTTGAAGTATTGGCTGCCCAGGTAGGCCGCCGGCGCGGAGGTCTTGACCGCACCGCCCAGGTTGACGGTCCAGCCGGTGGTGCCGTTCTCGAAGCCGGCGTTGGTGATGAGGTTGTTGTAGTACGGCGGCACGCTCTGGTCGAGCAGCACGTTGGACGCCTCGACGTTCGGGCTGGTGAAGCGCAGCCCGGCCACCGTGCCCAGCACGCGGAAGTCGCCGCCGTGGATGTCGGCGAAGCGCGGCTTGGCCCACTCGGGGTTGACCTTGGTCGCGCCGATGGAGTGCAGGTCGTAGCGGGCCACGTCGGCCTGCCAGTCCAGCACGTCGGCGAAGTCCTTGGTCCAGTAGACCAGCTTGCCGTTGCCGGTCTTGTAGAGGTTGTTGTAGTCGCTGTAGAAGCCGGACTGCGAGTCGTTGGCGACGTAGATGTCGTAGCCCGACTCGGCCCACAGGATGTTGCCCTGGATCTCGACGTTGGACGACGCGTTCTGCAGGCGGATGTTGTCGCCGCCCTTGGAGTAGAAGGTGTTCTGGTAGATGCGCACGTCGGTGGCACCCGCGACCAGCACGCCCGTGCCGTTGACGTAGACCAGGTTGTGGAAGATCTTCAGGCCATTGGACGCGGCCGTGACGTTGATTGCCACGCCGTTGCCGGTGAAGCGGCTGTACTGCACCGTGCCCTGGAAGTTCTCCAGGCCGCGGCGGTTGCCTTCCACCAGGTTGGCGAAGGTCAGCGACTCGCCGCCGGCGATGCCGGCGCCGGTGATGCCCACCTCGTTGTCGGCGATGTGCAGCTGCTGGAACTGCGCGTTGACGGCGATGACGCCGATGTCGTTGCCGGTGACGTGGTTGACGCCGGAGCCGGTGACGAAGCCCAGGCCCGCCGCGGTGCCGGCCACCGTGGTGCGGACGCCCACCAGGGCGTCGCTGATGGTGTTGCCCGACAGCGCGGCGCCCGCGCCGTAGACCACGCCGGTGGCGCCGCCGCTGATCTTGTTGTTGTCGATCAGGCCGGCGAAGGTGGCGGCGATGTTCAGGCCCGTGCCGGTCTCGCCGACGGTGACGTTGTTGTCGCGGATGCGGCCGCTGGAGGTCCCCTCCAGCGCGATGCCGACCTGCGAGGCCGAGACGCTGTTCCAGCTGAGCGTCAGGTTGCCCGCACCGATGCCGGCCACCGGCTGCACATCGACGCCGCGCGCGCCGACGATGCGGTTGTGGTCGATCAATGCCCCGGTGACGGCGCCGTTGAGCGAGACGTTGCCGGCGATGTGGTTGTAGGTGATCTGGGCATTGCTGCCCGCGTTGAGCACCAGGCCGCCGACCGAGGACTCGGTCAGCGTGAAGTTGGCGGCGCCTTGCACCACCACCGGATCGCGCGAGCTGATGCGCTGGACGATCACGTTGTCGGCGCCGGCCAGCACGGTGATGCCGCCGTCGACCTGCGCGCCCGGGGCGCCGTAGATCAGCACGCCCGCGTCGTTGGCGGAGATCGTCACGTTGCCCGCGACGGTGCCCTTGACGACGATCACGTCGCCCGCGCCCAGGTCGTTGGCGTCCAGGATGGACTGGATGCTGGTGGTCGCGTCGGCGACGAAGGTGCGCGAGACCGTCGCGCTCATGCCGCGCGCATAGATCTCGGGCTGGCCGCTGAAGCTGTCCTGCCAGACGACCGTCGTGCGCCCCTGGCTGTCGGTGGCGGTGGCCAGCTGCGTGGCCTTGCCGCCGGATTCGCTGATGCCGCCCGGCTGGGCCTCGCCCGGCAGTTCCTCGACGAAGTGGCTGCCGTCGAAGCGCAGCGCGTAGAGATCGACGAGGCGGTTCTCCAGCGGCTGGCGCACCCACAGCAGGCGCAGCGTGCCGCCGCCGGTGCTCAGGTCCGGCGAGCTGGGCACGGAAGGCGCGCCGAAGACGTCGACCGCCGACAGCGTGCGCGCTGCCGTGTTGGAATAGCTGGCCACGGCCACGGCCGCGCCTTCGTCGGAGAAAGCCTGCCAGGCCACGTACAGCTGGCCGTTGAAATAGGCGACGCTGGGCTGCGCGTTGTGGCTGATGCTGCCGGCCACGGAGGCGTCCACGATGCCGCTGACGCCGGTGCCGCTGGCCGAGGCGGCCACCGCAGCCCAGGCGCTGCCGGCGTATTCCTTCAGATAGATCTGGCGGATGCCGTTGTCGTCGTTCTGGCTCCAGGCCGCGGCCACCCGCGTGCCGTCGGTGGTGACGTCCAGGTCGCGCACGTCGGCGCCCGCGGTGCCGCCGGCCAGGCCCTGGCCGGAGGCGCTGCCCGCGCCCATCTCGACCCAGGTCGTGCCGTTGAAGACCTTGGCGTAGACGGACTGCTGGCCCGCGGGGCCGTCCAGCCAGACGACCATGGGGCCGCCGGCGGTGGAGACGATCTGCGTCTCGCCGGCCGTGCCGGTGAGGCTGACGCCGCCGCCGGACGCGGAGCCGCCCAGCGCCACCCACTGGCTGGTCGTCGTGTTGTAGCGCGCCACGTAGACATCACCCACGCCGTTGTGGTCGGCCGTCCAGCTGACGATGGGCGCACCCGTGCTGTCGATGGCGATGCTCGGGCGCGAGGCCGCGCCGATGGACTTGGAAACGCCCGCACCCAGCGCATTGCCGCTGGCGCTGCCGCCCAGTTGCACCCAGATCCCGCCCACCAGCTTGGCGACGAGGATCTGCGGATTGCCGCTGCGGGTGTCCGTCCAGGCCACGTATTGCGAGCCGTCGGCTCCGACCGCGATGGCCGGGTCGGTGGACAGGCCACCGCTGCCGGACAGGCCGTCCTCGTTGCCCGCGCCCGCCAGGTCGCCCCAGCGGCCACGCTGCACGATGCCGTCGGGCAGGCTGGCACCCGCGCGCAGCGCGCCGTAGTCCACGGCCTTCAGGGCCGGGGCCGCGGTCGCCACGGGCGCGACGAAGCTGGAGGTGTCGCCGCTGTCGCCGAAGTCGATGACGTTGGACGCACCGCCGCTGGTTTCGGCCTGGTTGAAGCCTTGCGAGCCTTCGATCAGGTCGTCGCCGCCTTCGCCGAAGATCAGGTCGTTGCCGCCCTGGCCATAGAGGCGGTCGCGGCCCTGGCCGGCCTCGTTGCCGCCGGAGCCGTTGTCGCCATAGAGCCAATCGACTGCGTTGTCGTCGCCGCCGCCCGCGGCGGAGTGGCCATAGATGATGTCGTTGTCTGCGCCGCCGACCAGCACGTCGCTGCCCGCGCCGCCGGTGATCTGGTCGTCGCCCGCGCCGCCCTCGATGCTGTCGGCACCCGCGCCGCCGTCGATGACGTCGTTGCCGGCATAGCCGTAGATGCGGTCGGCACCCGCGCCGCCGCTGATGTTGTCGGCACCGTCGTCGGAGCCGAAGACCTGGTCGTCGCCGTCGCCCGCGGCGACGTTGTTCAGGCCGTAGCCGGTATAGATGATGTCGTCGCCGGCACCGCCGATGACGTAGTCGTTGCCGTAGCCGCCGTCGATCAGGTCGTGGCCGCCACCGCCGGCGATGGAGTCGTCACCCCACTCGCCGTAGAGCACGTCGCGCGCGGCATCGTCGCCGTCGCCGCTGATAGAGAAGCCGTAGATCAGGTCGTTGCCGAGGTGGCCGTAGACCACGTCGGCACCGCTGCCGGCCTGCACGCGGTCGTTGCCCGCTCCGGCGTCGACGTAGTCGTCGCCGTCGCCGCCGTAGATGTCGTCGGCGCCACCTTGCGCGTAGATGCTGTCCTTGCCCGCACCGCCTTCGATGTGGTCGCCCACGCGCGTGTCGTCGTCGAAGTTGGCGTCGGCGTCGCTGCCGTCGGCCGAGCCGTAGATGATGTCGTTGCCTTCGCCGCCCAGCAGGATGTCGCCGATGCCGCCGCCGGCGACGATGAGGTCGTTGCCCTTGTCGCCGACGATGCGATCGGCGCCTTCGCCGCCGTAGATCTCGTCGTCGCGGATGCCGCCGGTGATGAAGTCGTTGCCACCCCAGCCGTAGGCCACGACGGCGATGTCGATGCCGGTCGCGTCCAGCGTGTCGCCGTCCTCGTCGCCGTACAGGAAGAGCTTGGAGCCCTTGAGCGTCGCGCTGCGCAGCGCCACGTTGCCGCCGGTGGCGCGGTCCGCGTTGCGGTGGTCCACCGCGAAGAACAGGTTGGACAGCGCGAGCACGCTGCCGCCGATGACGATGTCGTCGCCGGCCTGCAGCGTGATGGAGCCGCCCATCGCACTGACGATCTTGCCGGCTGCGACGACGATGTTCTCGCCCGAGGTGCGGGTGTCGGTCGTCGTCAGGCGCACGTCGCCGGACTGCGCGGTCACGTCGTCCACCGTCAGCGCGGCGGTCAGCTCGTGCACGAAGACATCGGTGGTCGCGCGTGCCCACAGCGTGCCCGCGGCCGAGTAGGCGGAGTCGATCTCCAGGTCGTTGAGGAAGCTGCCGATGCCGCCGTTGAGCGCGGTCATCGTGATGGCATTGCCGGTGACGTCGGCCGTGTCGTCGCCCTGGGCGTCGACGATGCCGGCGGCGGCCACCAGGGTCACGTCGTTCTGGGTGGAGGTGATGCTGCCCGCACGCAGGTCGCCGAGCACCTCGGTCAGCGCGATGTCGCCGTTGGTGTAGACGTCGATGCGGCCCTGGCCCGTGAGGTCGGTGTTGGCCGTGATGTCCATGCGCGTCGTGCCCCAGCTGGCCACGACGTTGATGTTGCCGCCCGCCTTCAGCAGGTCGATCTTGACCAGTGTGTTCTCGGTGGCGCTGCCGGTGCCGAAGATGCCCACCGGCGGCACGAAGGCCGGGCCGTTGGCCGGATCCGGCGTGTAGTGCCACTTGAAGTTGCCCGAGACCGGGCTGGCGGGCAGGCCGAAGGCCGAGTTGAACGAGGGCTCGTCCACCGTGACGACGACGTTGAAGCTGGTCGGGTAGTTGGCGGGCTGCGTCTGCACCTGGGTGGCCAGGAAGAGCAGATCGATGTCGCTGCCCGCCTGCAGCGTGTTCAGGTTCAGCGTGAAGGGGTCGAGCGACGGGTCACGGTCCAGCCCGCGGATGCGCAGGGCCTGGTAGCCGCCGCTCTTGGTGTCGAGCTGGGTCTTGCGGCCTTCGCTTTGCACCAGCTCCGTATCCAGGCGGCCCAGCGACAGCGAACCCAGCACGATCTGCGGCAGCTGGCCGATGTTGCCGGCGGCCTCGAAGTAGCCGCGGTTGGTGCGCACCTTGCCGGTGTTGGTGCCGAAGATGTCGCCGCGCAGGTTGACGATGTTGGTCGTGCCGATCGGGTTGTCGATCAGGCCGTGGATGTAGATGTCGGGGGCGCCGACCGCGCCGGTGTTGCCGATGTCGATCTTGGTCGGCGCGTAATCGTGGGTGATGTCGAAGCGGTAGGCGTTGAGGTCGACGTTGATCGTCACGTTGGCCACGCCGGTCTTGTCCACCGGGTTGATGGCGTTGACCCACAGGTCCTTGGAGGACAGGTTGGTGAGCTTCACCGTCTCCCAGGTGTGGCGCACGATGAGCTTGCCCTGGTTGCCGTCGATGGTGCCGCTCAGCGGCACGTTGCCGAAGCTGATCGGGTTGACCTCGAACAGCGCCTTGCCGGCGTTGCCGTCGTTGCTGATGTCGTCGACCCAGATGCGCGTGCCCTGGTCCTGGGCCGTCAGGCCCTTGGCGGTGACGATCTGGCCGGCCGCGTTGACCAGCAGTTCGGGCGTGGGCGCCGACAGCAGGATGACGTCGCCGTCGTAGGTGATGGCGCGCACCCAGTCGCGCGTCTGGTGGACCGTGCCGTCGGGCTGGTCGAAGGGGTTGAGCGTGAAGCCGGAGGCGCCGGCATAGGCCGACGCGTTCATGTTCTGCACCAGGGCCTTGACGCGCAGGTCCTTGGAAGCGAAGGACGAGCTGTCGGCGGTGATGACGGTGGAGCGCGTGCCCTGGATCGTGTAGGCGTCGGAGTCCGGGCCGCCGAACAGGCTGCCGCCGTCGGCGTAGGAGTGCGCGTAGGTGCGCACGCCGCTGTGCTGGGCGATGGCGTCGAACACGTCCACGCCGGTGGCCGCGGCGCCGGTCTGGGCCGTCACGCGTGCGACCGTGCTGATGCGCGCGGTGGCGTCGGAGTCCGGGTCGGAATAGAAGGCCGAGGCGGCGGAGGCCGTGCCGCGGGCCTCGATGTCGGTGTCGTTGACCAGGGCGCGCAGCAGCAGGTTGTGCTCGCTGCGCACGTTGGAGTTGGCGTCGAGGTTGACGGTGATGTACTGCGGCGTCAGGGGCCCGATGTTCCAGCTGGCGTCGGTGGAGCCGCCGGAGCCCAGGCCGGCATAGGCCTCGGAGCTGGCGCGGATGGTGCCCTTGGCGCCCATGGCGGCGGTGATCGCGATGTCGCCCTCGGCATGCAGGCGGGCGCCGCTTCCGATGTTGGTCGTGGTGACCGGCGAGGCCGTGACGCTGGCGTCCGCGCCGCCGCCGGAGACCGCGCCCGATGCCGCGCCGGCCTGCGACTTGCCGCCGGCCACGTGGCGGTTCTCGGAGGTCACGTCGATGCGGCCCTGCGCGTCGATGAAGGCGCCGCTGCCCACCGTCGACTGCGAACTCTGGTTCAGCGTGATGTTGACGTCGGAGAAGCCGAAGCTGCCCAGCAGCGAGCCGGCGAAGGCGCCGGACTTGCCGTCGGCGTTGCCGAAGGCCGCGCTGGCGATCTTCACGTTGCCGCCGGCGGTGATGTAGGCGCCGTCGCCGGCCGATGCCGTGACGCTGGGGCTCAGCGTGATGTCGGAATGCGCGCCCACGCCGTTGATCAGCAGGGCGAAGGACGGGCCGATGCCCGTGGCCTCGGACACGCCGTTGACGCCCAGCGAGTTCTCCGGCGCCACCAGGCCGCCAGCGCCGGCCAGGCGCTGCGTGCCGTTGAGCGCGCCGCTGAGGTCCTGCGCCAGGTAGTGCGTGCCGGCCGTGCCGGCGCCGGACAGGTCGATGCCCTCGACGCCGACGTACTGGGTGCCGGCCACGCCGGTCAGGTCCAGGTTGACGGCCGCGCCGTTCTTGGTCTCGGACAGCTGGAAGTGGTCGGCATCCAGGCGCTTGACGTAGTAGGTCTTGCCGTCGGTCAGGCCGCCGACGGCCTTCTCGCCGTAGCGGGTCAGGCTGTGCTGGCTGATGTCGGCGCCGTCGCTGCGCGACAGGTTGACGAAGCTGCCGTTCCAGGTGTTGGTGTCGGGATCGAAGACCAGCGGCGTGGTGGACAGCTTGACCGAGTTGGCGTCCACGCGCAGCACGTAGTAGCTGCCGTTGTTGCCCAGGCCGCCGATGGCGGTGGCCGGCTTGCCGTTGACGCCGGTGACGGTGTAGGTCACGCGATCGCCGGTCTGGAAGTCGTTGCCGTTGGCCGCCGGGCCGATGAAGAGCTTGTCGGCGTTCTCGTCCACCGAGAAGCCGTTGAACTTGGCCGTGCGCGGGCCGCGGAAGGTGACCGCCGCGCCGTCGGCGAAGTTGTGGCCGGCCAGCGTGATGGTCTCGGTCGTCGCGTTGACGGCCGCCGTGCCGAAGCCCTTCAGCGGCGCGGTGACCTGGGCCAGCGAGGTGCCCAGCTTGACGGTCTCGGCGTCGATGACGCGCACGTAGTAGATCTGGTTGTTCGCCAGTCCGCCGATGGCCGAGGCGCCGGCGCCGGTGTAGCCATAGACGATGGTGTCGCCGGTCTTCAGGCCGTGCGGGTTGGCGAAGTGGACGGTGTCGAAGGCGTCGTCGACTTCGTCGTCGGTGAAGGGGTTGCCCAGCTTGACCGTCGTGTTGTCGATGACGATCACGCCGTAGGTCTTGTCGGCCACCAGGCCGCCGATGGCGGCGTTGCCGTTGGTGCTGTAGGTCACGCGGTCGCCGGTGGTCAGGCCGTGCGGCTGGGTCGTCGTCAGCGTGTTGTTGGCGGTGTTGATGCCCGACAGCGTGCCGTCGGACAGCGAGACCGGGCTGCCGTGCTCGGCCTGCACCGTCACCGAGCCGCCGGCGTTGATCTTCGTCTGGTTGCCGGCGCTGGAGGCGATCAGGGCCGACAGCGTCGGCGTGGCGGTGGACTTCGCCGTGATCATCCCGAAGTCGCCGCCCAGCGAGAAGCCCGCGCGGCGGGCGCGCGAGTCCGCGTCGGTCACCGACGAGGCGTGGACGGACACGTTGCCCTCCACGTCCACGTCCGAGCCTGCGCCGATCTGCGCCGTCGTCGTGGACGAGGCATCGGCCGTGGCCTTGGAGAAGCCCAGGCTGCCGATGAAGGAGACGTCGGTGGTGTCGGCCACCGCGTCGGCGTGCGACACGCCCTGCGCGTCCAGGCTCAGGCCGCCGGCCTTGATCTCGACGTTCGGGTCGACCAGCGCACGCTGCTGGCCGGTGGCCGTGGCGTCCGCATTGAGCAGGCCGAAGCCGGCGCCGCTGACGGCGAAACCCTTGCCGCGGGCGCGGGCCTGGTCGACGGCGTTGGCGTTGACGTTGACCGTGCCGCCGGCGTTGAACACGGCACCGGCGGTGATCAGGGCCTTCACGTCGGCCGAGGAGTTCGCGTCGGCGATGGAGAACTTGGCGGTGACGACGCCCACCGCGGGCGCCTCGGCCAGCGCATAGGCGCCATGGGCGGAGCCCTCGGCGACTTCCTCGACATCGGTGTCGTCGCGGCCCTTCTGCAGGCGGGCCAGCGCGGCGCGGTTGGCGAAGCCGGTCTCGATGGGCAGGCCGGTGGCCGGATCCACGTTGTGGGCGGCGGAGACGGTGACGTTGCCGGCGGCGGTGATGTCGCCGCCTACCGTTGCGTAGACGTCGGGGTCGATGTTGGCGTCGGCCAGGCTCAGGCCCACGGCCAGCCCGCCGACCGACAGGCTGAAGACGTTGACCTTGGCGCTGTGGTCGGTGCCGGCCAGCACGCTGATGTTGCCCGTGCTGTTGATCTGGCTGCCGTTGCCGATCTCGGCCAGCACCTTGGGCTTGACCTCGGCGAAGGCGAAGTTGACGGTGGTCGCGCCCGCGCCGCCGGCCGCGGCGTAGGTGTCCTGGTCGATCGTGATCGTGGACTTGGCCAGGATGCTGATGCCACCCACCGAGCCCGAACCCAGGCCGATGTGCGCATTGGCGCCGATGCCGGCGTGCGTGTCCTCGACGTTCGGCCCGCCGTTGCCCACGGCGATGCGCGAGAAGGACGCACCGACGGCCACCGCGCCGCCCTGGGCGCTGATGGTCAGCGCGCTGAAGGCCTGCTTGGTGTTGGCCGCCAGGCTGATCGACGAGGCGTTGTTGACGACGACGCCGTCGGCCAGCACCGCGTAATTGGTGCTGCCCACGTTCATCACCGACACCGACGCGCCCAGGCCGACGAAGCCGGCGCCGAAGGCGAAGGAGTGCTGGTCGATCTGCTCTTCCAGCGCGCCGTTGACGCGGATCTGGCCGCCCGCCCAAAGGTAGCCGCTGGCCGAGGCGCGCGCGTTGTTGTTGACGTTGAGCACGGCCACCGAGGCGCCCACGCCCACCAGACCGCCGCCGCCGCCGCCGACGATGAAGTCGGCCACCGTGCGGTCCAGCGCGTCCACCGTCATGTCGGCGCCCGAGGTGACCGTGGCGCCGGCCTCGATCACGGCCTGGGTGCCCTTGGGGATCGTGCCGTTGTTGATCAGGGTCTTCAGACTCTGGCCCGAGGGGCCCCTGCTGTTGAGGCTGGCGGCCGCCGAGTTGCTGATGGCACCCATGCGCTCGTTGGCGTCGGTCTTGCCGTCGTTGGCCGGGGCCTGCTTGTAGCCGCCCAGCAGCTGGCTGACCTGGGCGTTCTGGCCGCCGCCCTGGTCGGCGGTCATCTGGTCGAGGCGGCCCTGCTGCGAGCCGCTGCCGCCGTCCTTCGGACTGGTCTTGCCGTAGAGCGCGTCGCCCGGGTTGTTGTCGCCGTCCTTGTAGCCCGAGCCCAGCGCCGTGCCCAGCGACCACACCGAGACGGACGCCCCCACGCCGACCACGCCGGCGCCCAGCGCCAGCGTGAAGCCCTGGTTGTGGTCCAGGTGGTGGGCGCCGATGGCGACGTTGCCGCGCGCGCTCACCTTGGCACCCGTGCGCACGACGGCGCTGGTGTCGTTCTTGATGATGCCCACGTCCACCGCGCCGGCGATGCCGACGAAGCCGCCGGCCAGGCCGCCGGCGAACGACAGCGTGTTGACGCGGTTGCCCGCACGCACGGTGACGCCCTGGGCGCCGCTCGCGTTGTCGTTGCCGTCCTGGTTGACTTCGGCGTTGCTGTCGATGCGGGCGCTGGTGGCGGAGTTGATCAGCGAGATCGCCACGCCGCCGGCGATGCCGGCCACGCCGGCGCCGGCGGCTATGGCCAGGTGGACCACGTCCTCGGCCGAGGTGGCCTGCACGATGACGCCGCGGGCCGTGCCGGTGTTGAAGGAATCGGTGCCGTTGGCAGTGCCGTTGAGCACGCCGGAGACGCCCGTGCCGTTGGCCTTGGCATCGACGTGCGCGCCGCTGCCGATGTAGGCGCTGGTGGCCTTGGTGACGCTGAGCACGCCCACCGAGGCGCCGATGCCGGCCACGCCGGCGCCGATCGCGCCGGAGACGACGATGGTCTTGGTCTTGTCGTCGGCCGTCACGGCCACGTCGCCGCCGGCGGCCACGGTGGCGCCGCTGTTGATGTAGGCCGAGGTGGTGGAGCTGATCACCGGCACGTTGACCGCGCCGCCGATGCCGGCCACGCCGCCGCCCAGGCCCGCGGCGATGGCCAGCAGGTTCTGCGAGGCGTGCGCGTCGACCAGCACGTCGTTGCGCGCGCGCACCGTGGCGTTGGCGCCGATGTAGGCATCGGTGTGCAGGGTCAGCACGCTGACGCCCACCGCGGGCGCGATGCCGGCACCGGCGGCCACCGCCAGCGCGCCGGCCACTTCGAGGTGATAGAAGTCGTTGCCCGAGCCGACGAGGACGGACTGCCCCCCCGCCCCGCTGCTGGTGTCGCTGTTGACCTGTGCGCCGTCGCCGATGTAGGCGCGCGCCGAGGTGTCGAAGACGTTGACGCCGGCAGCCACGGAGACCGCAGCGGTGGCCGCGCCGCCGCCGGCCAGGGCGAAGTTCTTCACGCTGTCGCGGTTGGTCGCCGTCACCGACAGGCCGGTGAAGCCGTTCGCCTTGGCCAGGCCGGCCTCGCGCAGGCCGGAGTACATCTGCTCGCCGGTGCGGTCGTCGATGCCGTCGTGGTTGGTGTCGAGCTTGTTGTCGCTGCTGCCGTTGTGGTCGGAGTCCACCGCCCCGCCGATGTCCGGCGGGCCGAACTTGGCGTCGGCCGCCGTCGGGCGGTGGCCGTTCTTGATGTCGAGGTTGCTCGGCTTCTCCGGCAGCCCGGTGACGTAGTTGACCGCGAAGCCGCCGGAGTTGACATCCAGCGCGCTCTGGCCGTCGGCGGTGACCTTGGCACCCTTGCCGACGAAGGCCTCGACGCGCTTGTTGACCACCGGCACGCCCACCGACGCGCCCACGCCGACGGCACCGGCCACGCCGAGCGAGCCGACGATGTTGGTCTCGTCCAGGATGTCGTTGGCCGAGACCTGGATGCTGCCGCGCGCATGCACATTGCCCGCGCCCACGCTGGCGAGCTGGTCGTCCGGGTCGTCGCCGATGAAGGCGCGGGTGACGATGTCCATCACCAGGACGCCGGCCGCGCCGGCGATGCCCGCGCTGCCGCCGCCCGATGCGGCCGCGGCGATCGAGATCACGTTCTCGGCCGTGTCGGCCAGCACCTGCAGGTCGCCGGCCACGTCGGCGGTGACGCCGGAGCCGATGGACGCATCGGTGTTCTTCGCCAGCTTGGCGACGCTGGCACCCGCGCCCACGCCGGCCGTGCCGCCGGCGGCCACCGAGCCGCCGACCGCGATGATGTCCGTCGTGTCGCTGGCCTTGACCAGCACGTCGGGCGTGGTCTGGCCCGCCACCAGCGGCTGGCCGGTGATGGACACGCCGTTGCCGATGCGCGCGTTGGTCGTCTCGTTGAGGATGTTGACCGTGGCCGAGCCGGCCACGCCGGCCGTGCCGCCCACCGAGCCGCCGGCCGCCACCGCGACCAGGTTCTCGCTGGAGGTGGCGCGCACCGTCACGCCGGCCGCGCCGTGGGTCGTCAGGTCGGCGTAGTGGCCGACCAGGGCCTCGACCGTGTCGTTGTGGACCAGCGTGGTGTTGGAGATGCCCACGCCCGCCTCGCTGCCCACCGCCACCTGGCCCGCCACCGGCGTCAGCACGAAGGGCGAGTCGGAGGTGACATAGATGCCGCCGTCGGCTTCCAGGTCGGCCGCGGGCGAGCCCGCCGTGCCGTTGTCGAGCTGGGCACGCGTGGTGGTGTTGACGACGTAGACGCTGGCCGAGATGCCCACCGATGCGTTGGTGCTGGCCGAGACCGTGGCGGCCACCGAGGTGACCTCCTCGCCGCCGTCGGCGTCCACCTTGATGTCGCGCCTGGCCTTGATCTGGGAGCCGGTGCCCACCGAGGCACGCGTGGTCTTGTTCAGCACGCCGACGTCGACGCCGCCGGCCAGTGCCGTGCCGGACGAACCCAATGCGGCGGCCAGGCCGCCCGCGATGCTGACGATCTCGGTGGTGTCCGTGGCCTGGACGACCACGTCCTGGCCGGCCTGGGCATTGGCCACGGCCTGGTTGATCTGCACGTTGGCGCCGATGCGCGCCGCCGTCTCCAGCGTGAAGACGTTGACGACGAAGGAGCCGGCCACGCCGGTGTTGCCGGTGCTCAGGCCCGCGCCTGCGGCGATGGACATCACGCTGATGGAGCCCGGCAGCAGCGGGATGCTGGGCAGGGCGATGGCGATCGGGGTGATGGTCTCGGCGGCGCGCACGGTGGTCGCGCCGGCCGCGTTGATGACCGAGTTGTTGCCCACCGTCGCATGCGTGCCGGTGTCGACGATCTGCAGCGAGACGCCGACGCCCACGCCGGCCTTCTGGCCGAAGCCGCCGCCACCGGCCAGTGCCTGCAGGCCGATGTTCTGGATGGCCAGCACGTTGACCGCGCCGCCGGTGGCGCTGACCGTGGTGCCGGTGCCGAGCAGGGCATCGGTGTGGTAGCTGACGCGGTTGATCGCCACCGAGCCGGCGACGCCGTAGTCCTTGCCGCCCGCGGCCGCCAGGCCCCAGGTCTTGAAGTCGGAGCTGCCGGCGTCCGGCGTCTTGGCCTGCACCGTCACGCTGGTGCCGGCCAGGCCCGCGTTGACGCCGGTGG
>SCTQ01000213.1 GCA_004322345.1 Aquabacterium sp.
TGTCGTCCGTGCGCACGGACGACAGGGCGCCGCCGTAGCGGCCGAAGGGCGTGCGTTGCGCGTCGACGATGAAGGCGGAGGGCATGGCGGATCTCCTCGTTGGGGCTGTCGAGCATACCGAGACGGCCAGCAGCGGCCCGCCCGCCTCGCCCCGGCGCAGCTGCACGCCCGTACGAACCCTGGAAACGGCCCGCTCGCCTTGCGGCCATCGAGTCCGGGCGTTAATGTCTTCATTGTGATGCGTGCATCACAAATCATTCCGACCACATCGAGGAGACACCATATGCATCCTGACGCCCTGAGCGCAGCCGGCACACGCCTGCCATGGCCCCGGCTTGCACAGGCCTTGGCCGTGCTGGCCGCCTGCCTGCTGCTGGTCGCCGCCCGGCCCGCCGCCGCAGCCGACACCTACGCGAAGACCAGGTACCCCGTGGTGCTGGTGCACGGCCTGCTCGGCTACGACGAGGTGCTTGGCTACGGCTACTTCTATCGCATCCCCGATGCACTGCGCGCGGCGGGGGCGACGGTCTACGTCGCCTCCCTGCCCGCGGTGAACGACGACGTCGCACGCGGCGAGGCGCTGCTGCGCCAGCTGCGCCAGTGGGCCGCCGCCGGCGGCCACACGCGCTTCAACCTGGTCGGACACAGCCAGGGCGGAACCACCGCGCGCTACGTGGCCGGCGTGGCGCCGCCGCTGGTGGCCAGCGTGACCAGCATCGGGACGCCGCACACCTTCGACGGCACTGGCAACGTGGTCAACCTGTTCGCCTTCGTCCAGGCCCAGCCCGGCCTGGTGAAGACGCTGGCGGACGCCGTGAGCGGGCTGTCAGGCCATCCTGAACTGCGCAACGACGTGCAGGCCGCGATCAGGCAGGTCACCGAAGGCGCACAGGCCTTCAACGCGCGCTTCCCCGCCGGCAGGCCGACGACGCCCTGTGGCGAGGGCCCCGCCAGCGTGGACGGCATCCGCTATTACTCGGCCACCGGCAACGTCGCGAAGACCAACGCCTGGGACCCCGTCGACCTGCTGCACCAGGACAGCGGCGGGCCCAGCGACGGTTTCATGCCGGTGTGCATCACGCACTGGGGCCAGGTGATCCGCGACGACTACCCCTGGAACCACTACGACGAGATCAACCAGGTCTTCGGACTGATCGGGCGCGGCGCGCCGGATCCTTCGAGCTTCTACCTGCAGCAGGCCAACCGGCTGAAGGGCCTGGGACTGTGAGCATCAATGGGTGCCGTGGGCACCCAGGCGGCCCTGGTCGCGCCAGGCGCGCAGCGTGCGCACCATGTCGCGGTCGTTCTCCAGCCAGGCGCCGTGGCGCAGGTCCTCGTAGGGCGCTTCGGCGGCGCTGATCGCCGTGTCGTTCTCGTAGACGAAACGCAGCACCATCGCGCCGGGGGCAGGCTCCTCCAGCGTGATGGTCAGGCGCATCGCAGCCATGTCCTCGCGTGCCTGGGCATCGAAGACGATGCGCTGCATCGGCTCCAGGGTCACGCTGTCGTGGATCTCCAGCCGGCCGAAGCGCACGATGCGGCTCAGGCGGCCGGGCGACTCCTCTTTCCACTCGCTGTCGTCGGGGCCGACGGGAAAGGACTCGGGCTCATAGACACGCACCAGCAGGCCTCGCCAGAGTTCCTCGCGCGTGAAGGCGGGGATGGCGCTGAAGCCTTGGGAGTTGATCTCGATGAGGTGTTCGTAACGCATGGCCGGTCCAGGATAGCAGCCGACTTCTCCCGCAACGCGCGGGCACTGCCTGGGGTGGCTACACTTTGCGCCCATGAGTGCTACCCATCCCATCGTCTGGTCCAAGCCTTCGGCCAGCACGCAGATTTCGCCTACTGACAACGGCACCAATCGCTGGTCTCGCGACGACATCCAGGCCCTGCTCGACCTGCCCTTCGCCGACCTGCTGTGGCAGGCCCAGCAGGTGCACCGCGAGCACTTCGACCCCAACGTGATCGAACGCGCCACCTTGCTGTCGATCAAGACCGGCGGCT